>NZ_JBSWXK010000022.1:0-52283 GCF_056160565.1 Neptunomonas sp. ABH4_499
GCCGATGGTAGTGTGGGGTCTCCCCATGTGAGAGTAGGTCATCGCCAAGCTTTTATACGGAACCCCGGTCACTCTGTGATCGGGGTTTTTTCATTCTAGTAAGAGCGTTATCTTTGGAAAGGGCGATGAGGTCCGGTCACTTACAATGGACACTCAAAGCACCTTCGTCTAAAATACCGCCGATTTATCTGCAGTAATTGCAAATTCTAAATTTTGCCAAAAAAGACGAGGTTTACCCTCGTTTTTTTTCAGGTATCACATCGTATTCTGTATGTCGCAGCTCGCGCGGGGGAGGTTCAATTGACGAGACCAGCCATTCTGGCTCTTGAAGACGGTAGCATTTTCAAGGGTATTGCTATTGGCGCGGATGGTCAATCCACTGGAGAAGTGGTGTTCAACACATCCATGACCGGTTATCAGGAAATTCTGACGGATCCATCATATTGTCAGCAAATAGTTACGCTGACTTATCCACATATTGGCAATGTGGGCGCGAATGATGAAGATGTTGAGTCTAATCAGACGTGGGCTGCTGGCCTCATCATCCGTGATTTGCCGTTGACTGCTAGTAACTTCCGACAGCAAAAAACACTGGATCAGTACCTTAAAGACAACAATATTGTTGGTATTGCTGAGATCGACACGCGAAAATTAACGCGTATTTTGCGTCAAAAAGGGTCGCTGAATGGTTGCATCATGGCGGGCGAGATCGACGAGCAAGCTGCGTTAGACGCTGCAAAACAATTCCCGGGTCTTAAAGGAATGGACTTGGCCAAAGAAGTTTCTGCGAAAGAATCTTTTGAATGGCGCTCTACCACATGGAAGCTGGGTGTAGGACACGAAGAGCGTGATGAGAGTGAGCTGCCTTATCATGTCGTTGCATTCGATTACGGTGTAAAAACGAACATTTTGCGTATGTTGGTAGAACGTGGTTGTAAATTAACCGTAGTACCAGCGCAAACCTCTGCTGAAGAAGTACTGGCCATGTCCCCGGATGGAGTCTTCTTATCGAACGGTCCTGGCGATCCAGAGCCGTGTGATTACGCGATTTCAGCCATTAAAACGATTTGTGATACCACTTCAATTCCCGTTTTCGGCATCTGCCTAGGTCACCAGCTGTTAGCGTTGGCTTCGGGTGCTAAAACCGTGAAAATGAAATTTGGTCACCACGGTGCGAACCACCCTGTTCAAGATTTGGATTCAAAACAGGTGATGATCACCAGCCAAAACCACGGTTTTGCTGTAGATGAAGAAACCTTGCCATCAACCTTGCGCGCTACTCACGCTTCGTTGTTTGACGGATCTCTTCAAGGCATCGAGCGTACAGACCGACCTGCATTCAGTTTCCAAGGACACCCTGAAGCAAGTCCAGGCCCTCATGATGTGGCTCCGCTGTTTGATCGATTCATTCGAGAAATGGCGCCCGCAAAGCGTGCCTGAACGTGACTGATACTCAGTCTGCCTTTTAATTCAGATATTGACCGGTTTATAGAATGCCAAAACGTACGGACATAAACAGTATTTTGATTCTTGGCGCAGGTCCGATCATCATCGGTCAGGCTTGCGAATTTGACTATTCTGGAGCTCAGGCGTGTAAAGCACTGCGCGAAGAGGGTTATCGAGTTATTTTGGTTAACTCTAACCCTGCGACCATCATGACTGATCCGGCCATGGCTGATGCGACTTATATCGAGCCTATTAACTGGAAAACAGTTGCGAAAATCATTGAAAAAGAACGCCCAGATGCATTGCTACCTACCATGGGCGGCCAAACCGCATTGAACTGTGCACTGGACTTAGAACGTGAAGGTGTACTTGAGCAGTTCGGTGTTGAGATGATCGGTGCAAACGCCGATACCATCGACAAAGCCGAAGACCGTGATCGTTTTGACAAAGCGATGAAAAACATCGGTCTTGAATGCCCGCGTTCGGCCATTGCTCATAGCATGGAAGAAGCGTTGCAGGTTCAAGCTCAACTGGGCTTCCCATGCATTATCCGACCATCGTTCACTATGGGTGGATCCGGTGGCGGTATCGCTTACAACATCGAAGAGTTTGAAGAAATTTGTGAGCGTGGTCTGGACTTATCACCAACAAATGAGTTGCTGATCGACGAATCCTTGATCGGTTGGAAAGAATACGAGATGGAAGTGGTTCGTGATAAGAACGACAACTGCATCATCATCTGCTCAATCGAAAACTTTGACGCGATGGGTGTTCACACAGGTGACTCGATCACCGTAGCACCGGCGCAAACATTGACGGACAAAGAATATCAGCTGATGCGTAATGCATCCTTGGCTGTTCTGCGTGAAATCGGTGTTGAAACAGGCGGTTCTAACGTTCAGTTTGGTGTTGATCCAAAAACGGGTCGTATGGTTGTGATCGAGATGAACCCTCGTGTGTCTCGCTCATCCGCTTTGGCATCGAAAGCCACTGGCTTCCCGATTGCTAAAGTCGCGGCTAAATTGGCGGTTGGCTACACGCTAGACGAGCTTAAGAACGACATCACAGGTGGTGCAACGCCGGCTTCTTTCGAGCCATCCATCGACTATGTCGTCACGAAAATTCCCCGCTTTACCTTCGAGAAGTTCCCGCAAGCGAACGATCGTCTGACCACTCAGATGAAGTCCGTAGGTGAAGTAATGGCCATCGGCCGTACGCAACAAGAATCGTTGCAGAAAGCGCTACGCGGCCTTGAAGTGGGTGCTACTGGATTTGATCCTATCGTGGATCTGAACAGCGAAGATGCGCGCGATGACATCATCCGCGAAATGAAGCAACCTGGCGCTGAACGTATTTGGTGCTTAGGTGATGCTTTCCGTCTAGGTATGAGCGTTGAAGAGCTTTACGGCTACTCCGGTATCGATCCGTGGTTCTTGGTTCAAGTAGAAGACCTGATCAAAGAAGAGCAAAAAGTCTCTGAAATGAGCTTAAGTGCTTTGGATTACTCAGAGCTGTTCCGCTTGAAGCGTAAAGGCTTCTCCGATGCGCGTCTGGCTAAATTGTTGGGCGTCAGTGAGAAACAGGTTCGTAAACATCGTCAAAGCTTGAGCATCCATCCGGTGTACAAGCGTGTTGATACGTGTGCGGCTGAATTTGCGACAGACACGGCTTACATGTACTCAACCTACGAGGAAGAGTGTGAGTCACAACCTACCGATAACAAGAAAATCATGGTTATCGGTGGCGGTCCTAACCGTATCGGCCAAGGTATCGAGTTTGACTACTGTTGTGTGCACGCGGCATTTGCGGCGCGTGAAGCCGGCTTTGAAACCATCATGGTTAACTGTAACCCTGAAACGGTATCAACGGACTACGACACTTCAGATCGTCTCTACTTCGAACCTATCACGTTGGAAGACGTGCTTGAGATCGTCAACGTAGAAAAACCGGCTGGCGTTATCGTGCAGTTTGGTGGTCAGACACCACTGAAATTAGCCGTTGCGCTTGAGCAAGCGGGCGTTCCTATCATCGGTACTACACCAGAAGCAATTGACCGTGCTGAAGACCGCGAACAGTTCCAGCAAATGCTGAAGCGTCTGGGTTTGAAACAGCCGGATAACGCGACTGTTCGATCTTTAGAAGAAGCAATCATCGAAGCTGAGAAAATCGGCTACCCGCTGGTTGTTCGCCCATCATATGTATTGGGCGGACGCGCTATGGAGATCGTTTATAAAGAAGACGAGCTGCGCCGCTACATGAACGATGCCGTTCAGGTGTCAAATGAAGCGCCAGTCTTGTTGGATCGATTCCTGAATGCCGCGGTCGAAGTAGATATCGATGCTGTTTCTGATGGTGAAACGGTTGTGATCGGTGCGATCATGCAGCACATCGAACAAGCGGGTGTTCACTCAGGTGACTCGGCTTGCTCATTCCCTCCATACAGCTTACCCGCTGATGTGCAGGATGAGATGCGCGAGCAAGTGAAAAAGATGGCACTTGAGTTGGGCGTTGTCGGTCTGATGAACTGTCAGCTGGCTTACCAAGACGGCGAAATTTACGTGATCGAGGTTAACCCTCGTGCCTCACGTACCGTGCCGTTTGTTTCTAAGTGCATCGGTGTATCGCTGGCGAAAGTGGCTGCACTGGTCATGACCGGCAAAAAATTGGCGGAAATCGGCTTTACCGAAGAGATTATTCCTAAGCATTTCAATGTTAAGGAAGCGGTATTCCCGTTCAACAAGTTCCCAAGTGTTGACCCTATCCTGTCGCCTGAAATGAAGTCGACTGGTGAAGTTATGGGTACAGGTGAAACCTTCGGTGAAGCCTTCATGAAAGCGACCATTGGCGCAGGCGAGAAGATGCCTAAGCCAGGACGTGCATTTATGTCAGTACGTAATGTGGATAAAGCTGAGTCTGTTTCTGTTGCGAAGTCCCTGATTAACCTAGGTTTCACCTTAGTGGCAACAGGCGGTACAGCGCGCTTCTTGCAGGAGCAAGGTTTGTCAGTCGATGTGGTGAACAAGGTGACCGAAGGTCGCCCGAACATCATCGATATGATCAAAAACAATGAAATTGTGTACGTTGTTAACACGACTGAAGGTCGCAAAGCGATCGCGGACTCTGCTGAGATCCGTCGCAGCGCACTTCTGAATAAAGTGCCTTACACAACGACACTGGCAGGTGCAGACGCAATTGTGAAAGCATTGGAATATGGCGAAGAAAAAGTGGTTCGCCGCCTCCAAGACCTGCACTAAAAGGAGTTTTTAATGAGTCGAGTACCCATGACAGTGGGTGGCGAGAAAGCCCTTCGTGAAGAGCTTGATCGCCTAAAAACCGCTGATCGGCCGCGTGTTATCGCGGCCATTGCGGATGCCCGTGAACACGGCGATCTTAAAGAGAACGCTGAGTATCATGCGGCCCGCGAAGAGCAGGGCTTTATCGAAGGGCGTATCACCGAGCTGGAAGGCAAATTGTCAAACGCTCAAGTGATTGACGTTGCAGCTATCCCGAACTCGGGTAAGGTCATTTTTGGTACAACAGTGGTCATCATCAATTGCGATACGGACGAGACGGTTCGTTATCAAATCGTAGGTGATGACGAAGCTGACATTAAAGCGGGCAAGATCTCGGTTAACTCACCTATCGCGCGTGGGTTGATCGGTAAGTCCGAGGGCGAAATCGCCAGTATTCAAACTCCGAAAGGTTTTGTTGAATACGAGATCGAAGAAGTTCTGCACATCTGATCGTGCAGGCATGAAAAAGCCGCCCTAGGGCGGCTTTTTTGTATAACGCGTTGCGATTAGCGCAGCAAGTTAGACAGTTTTGGATTCGGCTCTACCGCAGGACGGTACAGCAAAGCAATGTTACCGATCTCTTGAACCAGTGTGGCTTCGACAATCTCGCACAGTTCACGGATCAGTTGGCGTTTAACATCACGGTCACCAACAGCGAACTTCACTTTGATCAGCTCATGGTCTTCCAGAGCTCGATCGACCTCTAACTGAACGTTCTCTGACAAGCCTTTGCCTGCGACAGTGACCAGTGGATTAAGGCTGTGACCGATGGTTCGGTATTGCTTTTTTTGCTCAGGTGTTAGGGCCATATTAGAATACTTTACTCGTTGGGGTGGATAATCCACATCAAAAACGTAATTTTACAACAGTCTTGTACTGGGTAAAACAAGCAGGAAACATTCGTGTCCAGATCAAAAAGCAGTGGTCGTTGGTTGAAGGAACATTTTGACGATCAATACGTCAAAAAATCCAAAGAGAATGGGTATCGCTCACGTGCGAGCTTTAAGCTCATTGAGATCAACGAAAAAGATAAGCTGATTAAACCGGGTATGACCGTTATTGATCTTGGTGCTGCACCAGGCGGTTGGTCACAGATAGCCGCTGAGCTGGTCGGCGACAATGGCCGAGTCGTGGCGTCCGATATTTTGGAGATGAGCCCGCTGGCCGGGGTTGAGTTCATTCAAGGCGACTTCACCGAGGAAGCGGTCCTGAATCAGATCCTCAATGTGATGGATGGTGAGCTTGCAGACGTTGTAATTTCCGATATGGCCCCCAATATGAGTGGTAACAATGCGGTTGATCAGCCGGCTGCCATGTATTTGGTGGAGCTTGCGCTCGATATGGCCCGGGAAGTGCTAAAGCCAAACGGGAGTTTTGTTGCTAAAGTGTTTCAGGGTGAAGGGTTTGATCAATATATGGCCGATGTTCGTACACACTTTAAAAAAGTAGTGACGCGAAAGCCTGACTCATCACGCGCTCGCTCGCGTGAGGTATACATAATTGGTGTAGGTTTTAAGTGACCTGTACCTAAGAAAAGTGAACCTGATATAGTACAGGTTACAAAGCGATTATTTCGAGGGTTGTCTTTTGAACGATATGGCTAAAAACTTGGTACTTTGGCTTGTTATTGCCGCTGTGCTACTGACGGTGTTCAATAACTTCAGTACCGAGACGAGTTCCCAAACACTCAACTATTCTAAGTTCATTGAAGAAGTTCAGAATGACCGAGTGGCAAAAGTGATTGTGGATGGTTACACAATCCAAGGTACTCGCACCAATGGAGAAAAGTTCACCACTGTGCGTCCTGCCCTTCAGGACCCTAAACTGGTAGATGACCTTCTGCAGCACAACGTGACCATTGAAGGTAAGCAGCCAGAGCAACAAAGCATCTGGACTCAGCTTCTGGTTGCCTCTTTCCCGATTCTGATCATCATTGCGATCTTTATGTTCTTCATGCGCCAGATGCAAGGCGGTGGCGGTAAAGGCGGACCAATGTCGTTTGGTAAGTCGAAAGCTCGCATGATGAGTGAAGACCAAATCAAAACGACTTTTGAAGATGTTGCTGGTGTCGAAGAAGCCAAGGAAGAAGTGAAAGAGCTTGTCGATTACTTGCGTGACCCGGGTAAATTTCAGCGTCTTGGTGGTCATATTCCACGTGGCGTCTTAATGTCCGGTAACCCCGGTACTGGTAAAACCTTGCTTGCTAAAGCGATTGCGGGTGAAGCGAAGGTGCCTTTCTTTAGTATTTCAGGTTCGGACTTTGTTGAAATGTTTGTCGGTGTGGGTGCATCCCGTGTCCGTGACATGTTCGATCAAGCCAAAAAACACGCCCCTTGCATCATCTTCATTGATGAGATCGATGCCGTAGGTCGTCACCGTGGCGTTGGTATGGGCGGTGGCAATGATGAGCGTGAGCAAACGTTGAACCAATTATTGGTGGAGATGGATGGTTTCGAAGGCACTGAAGGCATCATCGTCATTGCCGCGACTAACCGTCCTGACGTACTTGATCCTGCGCTGCTGCGTCCAGGTCGTTTTGACCGTCAAGTGAACGTTGGATTGCCGGACATTCGCGGGCGCGAGAAAATCCTAAAAGTTCACATGCGTAAGGTGCCGATTGGTGATGACGTTAAGCCTGAGCTGATTGCCCGTGGTACCCCAGGTTTCTCGGGTGCTGATTTGGCAAACTTGGTGAACGAAGCGGCTTTGTTTGCTGCTCGTGAGAACAAGCGCATTGTTGGAATGGATCAGTTTGAGCGCGCTAAAGATAAAATCATGATGGGCGCAGAGCGTAAGTCTATGGTGATGTCTTACAGCGAGCGACTGAACACGGCTTATCACGAATCAGGCCATGCGATTGTTGGTCGTTTGATGCCTGAGCATGACCCTGTGTACAAGGTGTCGATCATTCCTCGTGGTCGCGCTTTGGGTGTCACTATGTTCCTACCAGAGGAAGACCGCTACAGTCATAGCCGTCAAACCATTATTTCCAACATTTGCTCACTGTACGGTGGACGAATTGCGGAAGAAATGACGTTGGGTAAAGAGGGTGTTACTACCGGTGCATCGAATGATATCCAGCGTGCAACCAGCCTTGCGCGTAGCATGGTGACTAAGTGGGGCTTATCTGATGAGCTGGGTCCATTGTTGTACGACGATGAAGACAGTGATCCGTTTAGCCGTGGGTACGGTCAGCCAGCTAAGCCGCTATCTGAATCGACTCAAAACCGTATTGATGCAGAGGTTCGTAAGATCATCGATGATTGCTACAGCCATGCGCACAAGCTATTGGTTGATAACCGCGATATCTTGGAAGCGATGACTCAGGCATTGATGAAATACGAAACCATCGACAGCAGCCAAATTGATGAGCTGATGGCGCGTAAGCCTGTGACATCTCCCGATGGATGGGTAGATGATAACGATTCATCAACTCCGTCGGGTAGTGCTCCGGCATCGGATGATGAGGCTCCAAAGTCAGAAACGGATACGCCTAAGTCAAACGATGAGGCTGATACAGGCCTATCGGGTGAAGATGGTAAACCGGCGTAACATGTAAAAACGCAGGTAAATTTGATATAAACCGGGACATCGCGCCCGGTTTTTTTATTGTAAGTAGGATGTCATGGATCAATTACGCTGTGCGAAGCGCACGCTAGAACTCGACCGCGCTCATGTAATGGGTATATTGAACGTCACACCAGATTCGTTTTCGGATGGCGGTAGTTACCATGAGGGTGGTCAATTGATCACTAATCAAGCATTGGTAAGAGCCGCAGAGATGGTGGATGAAGGTGCAACCGTCATTGATGTCGGTGGCGAGTCCACGCGCCCTGGTGCAGACCCTGTCAGCGTCCAAGAGGAGCTTGATCGAGTACTGCCGGTCGTTGAACTGATTGCCAAAGAGCTGGATGTCGTTATTTCCATTGATACCAGTACGCCAGAGTTAATGCTCGAATCCAGCAAGTTAGGGGCAGGGCTGATTAATGATGTGCGAGCGCTTTCAAGGCCAGGCGCTATCGATGCGGCCTCTCAAACGGATATGGCGGTGTGTTTGATGCATATGCAGGGGGCGCCCCTTACCATGCAAGACCACCCGGTATATAAGAATGTTTTTGAGGAAGTGAGCACCTACTTACAAGAGCGAGTAATGCTGTGTCTTGAAGCCGGAATTGAATTAGATCGACTATGTTTAGATCCAGGCTTTGGATTTGGAAAAACACTCGATCATAATCTCCAGTTAATGAAGCATCTGGAGAATATCCAGATTAACAATTTACCTTTGCTCGTGGGTACATCTCGGAAGTCGATGATTGGTCAGGCACTGAATAAGTCCGTTAATGAGCGCCTGTACGGGAGTCTAGCGACCGTGGCGATGGGTGTCATGAAGGGCGCTAAGATCATTCGAGTCCATGATGTGGCCCAGACAGTGGATGTGGTCAAAATGATTGAAGCAATTATGTACGTAGAGGATTAATACGTGTCAAAACGTTATTTTGGTACCGATGGTATTCGAGGCCATGTGGGTAAGTTTCCTATTACCCCTGATTTCATGCTCAAGCTGGGTTGGGCGGCCGGTAAGGTCTTTGCCCGAGAAGGCCGTTGCAAAATTCTGATTGGTAAAGACACACGCCTTTCAGGCTATATGTTTGAATCAGCGCTGGAAGCGGGCTTATCCGCTGCGGGTGTTGATGTGTTGCTGCTGGGGCCGATGCCAACCCCTGCCATTGCTTATTTAACACGCACCTTTCATGCCAACGCCGGTATTGTGATTTCAGCATCGCATAACCCGTTTGAAGATAACGGCATTAAGTTTTTCTCATCCCAAGGCACCAAGTTACCTGACGACATTGAGCATGCAATCGAAGCTCAGATGGATCTTGTGATGACCACGGTTGAGTCGGGCGATCTGGGGCGTGCTAAACGCGTGCCGGATGCGCCGGGACGTTACATCGAATTTTGTAAATCCTCCGTACCGGTTGGTTTCAGTTTACAGGGCATGAAGATCGTTCTGGACTGCGCAAACGGTGCGACTTATCACGTTGCCCCTCGTGTGCTTGAAGAGCTGGGTGCCGAAGTGGTTGAAATCGCTTCCTCCCCAGATGGCCTTAACATCAATGAAGGTTGTGGCGCGACGGATCCGCAACGCTTGATCAATATTGTCAAAGCTGAACAAGCGGCCGTAGGTATTGCGTTGGATGGTGATGGTGATCGACTGATTATGGTCGATCACAAAGGCGAAGTGGTTGATGGTGATGAAGCGATCTTCATCATCGCTAAGCAGATGCAGGCCCGCGGAGAGCTGATCGGTGGTGTCGTGGGTACGCTAATGAGCAACTTTGGCCTAGAGCAAGGGCTCAAGCAGTTGGGTATCCCATTTGAACGTGCCAAAGTCGGAGACCGATATGTCATGGAGCGTCTCCAAGAACATGGTTGGTTGTTGGGTGGTGAAAGCTCAGGTCACATCGTGTGTAAGCATTTAACGACGACAGGGGATGGTACGGTTTCGGCACTACAAGTTTTGCGCGCTATGAAGGAAACCGACAAGTCACTGCATGATCTCAAATCTGAAATGGATAAAATGCCTCAGGTGATGATCAATGTGCGGATGGCCAAGAAAGTAGATGTGATGTCCATTGATGCCATTGCCAAGGCGGTTGCAGAAACCGAGCAAGCATTGGGGAATGAAGGGCGTGTATTATTGAGGCCTTCTGGGACTGAGCCCTTGGTTCGTGTGATGATCGAAGGAAGTAATCCAGAACAGATCCAAACGCTCTGTGAGGCATTGGCGAAGCAAGTAGAAAAAACGCTGGAAATGCTTGTCAGCTAAAGGGAACTCCGATACTATTTGCGCCTCTTAAAGGAGGGCTATATGCGCACAGCCTTGGTAGCAGGCAACTGGAAAATGAACGGTACGTCCACTCTGATTGAAGAGATGGTGCCTTCGTTGAATGCTTTCGCTAAAGAAAATCCAAGTGTCGATGTGTTGTTATGTCCTCCTGCTGTGTTCTTAAGCGACATGGCGCGATCAGCAGAACAGCTCAATGTTGGGGCTCAAAACGCCCATTATGAGACATCAGGTGCTTTTACCGGAGAACTCTCCGTTAGCATGCTGAAGTCAGCGGGTTGCTCGTTTGTTATCCTAGGCCACTCCGAACGCCGTGCGCTGTTTGGTGAGACGGATGAGCTGATCAGTAAAAAAGTTTTAGCTGCATGCGAATCGGGTTTGACTGCGATTTTGTGTGTAGGTGAAACCCTTGAAGAGCGCGATTCGAATGCTCACTTTGATGTCATTCGAACTCAAGTTGTTGAAGGTGTTTCTAAGTTGTCGCCAGATCATTGGTCCAACGTGGTCATTGCGTATGAGCCAGTTTGGGCGATTGGTACAGGTAAGACAGCGTCTCCTGAACAAGCACAGGAGATCCATGCTTTTATTCGAGGCGTGGTATCTGAACAGGTAGGAAGTCAGGTTTCAGATACAGTGAAAGTGCTTTACGGGGGCAGCGTTAATGCAGCTAACGCACAAGAGCTGTTCGCCCAAAACGATATTGATGGCGGTTTGGTTGGCGGTGCATCTTTAAAGAAAGATGACTTCCTAACCATCTGTGCAGCAGCAGTTAAGTAAGAAAAGCAGGCAGAATAATGGAAACAATCATCCTTGCAGTACATGTGATCCTCGCAATCGCGATTATTGCGTTAGTAATGCTGCAGCAGGGTAAAGGTGCGGAAGCCGGTGCAGCCTTTGGTGGCGGCGCTTCTCAAACCGTTTTCGGTAGCCAAGGTTCAGGTAACGTATTGAGCCGTGGTACAGCTATTTTGGCAACGGGTCTTTTCTTGACCAGTTTTGCATTGGCGTACTACGCCAAGCAGCAAGCTTCTACAATCTCTGAGGCGGGTATTCCTTCTGCTACAGTGATTGAACAGCAAGTTGATGAGAGTGCGCTTCCTGTTTTGGAATCAGAAACTCCATCATCTCCAGCTGAGTCGGATATTCCGACAACTGAGTAAACGTTTTTTTGCCCAAGTGGTGGAATTGGTAGACACGCTATCTTGAGGGGGTAGTGGCCTACGGCTGTGCCGGTTCGAGTCCGGCCTTGGGCACCATTTGCAATACAGTCGCATACTCTGTATAGTATGCACCAGTTTCTGATGCGGGGTGGAGCAGCTTGGTAGCTCGTCGGGCTCATAACCCGAAGGTCGTTGGTTCAAATCCAGCCCCCGCTACCACTTTATCGAGAAGCCCCTTTTAGGGGCTTTTTCGTAGCTGTGGTTTAAGTTTGTTGTTTACAGAAATGGGTCCAATGTGGCCCATTTTTTGTTTCTTAACTCCGTCACACCGAGGTTTTAATACGTGTCAGCCAAACTGAAAGCGCTTCAGGAGATGCTGCAACCCGTTGTTGAATCAATGGATTGCCAGCTGTGGGGGATTGATTTGATCTCTCAAGGCAAACACAGCGTTTTACGCGTGTACATTGATAAAGAAATTGATGGCATTAACGTCGATGATTGTGCTGCTGTCAGTCACCAAATCAGCGGTGTCTTAGATGTTGAAGACCCGATTGCAGGTGAGTACACGCTCGAGGTTTCGTCTCCGGGAATGGATCGTCCTCTTTATACACTTGAGCAGTTTGAGCAGTTTAAAGGTCACAAAGTGAGCATTAAACTACGTCTGGCGTTTGAAGGGCGTCGTAACTTTAAAGGCATGCTCAATGGTGTTGAAGGCGACGACATCCTATTGGTTGTTGACGAAGATGAATTTTTACTGCCGATTGATCTGATCGATCGCGCGCAAGTTATTCCGCAGTTTTAAGGCACTTTCGAGGTTTAAGCGAGGCAACAGCATGAATAAAGAGATCTTATTGGTTGCAGAAGCCGTTTCTAATGAAAAGGATGTACCGAAGGGTGTCATCTTTGAAGCCATCGAGCTTGCTCTGGCAACGGCGACGAAGAAGCGTTATGAAGAAGACGCCGATATTAAAGTCATTATTGATCGTGCCACTGGGGATTACGAGACGTTCCGTCGTTGGACCGTAGTGAGCAACGACGAAGTCCCAATGCTGGGTACTGAATTAACCATGCAAGAAGCAGAAGAGATCGACTCCAAGCTTCAGCCTGGTGATATCCATGAAGAACAGGTTGAATCGGTTGCATTTGGCCGTATTGCAGCACAAACCGCTAAGCAAGTTATCGTACAAAAAGTACGTGAAGCTGAGCGTGCGAAAGTGGTTGATCTGTACCGCGATAAGTTGGGTGAGCTGATCTCTGCGAGCGTGAAAAAAGTAACGCGCGATAACATCATTGTGGACCTCGGTAACAACGCCGAAGCGCTTTTACCGCGCGACAATGTATTGCCTCGCGAAGTGTTCCGCATGGGTGATCGTGTGCGTGCCGTTCTGGCTGAAGTGCGCGCAGAAGGCCGTGGCCCTCAGTTGATCCTAAGCCGTACTTGCCCAGAAATGCTGATCGAACTTTTCCGCATTGAAGTGCCTGAAATCGCAGAAGAAGTGATTGAAATCCGTGCGGCGGCGCGTGACCCAGGTTCTCGTGCCAAGATCGCGGTGAAAACAAACGATGGCCGTATCGACCCTGTGGGTGCGTGTGTGGGCATGCGTGGTGCGCGTGTTCAAGCGGTATCGAACGAATTAGGCGGTGAGCGCGTTGATATCATCTTGTGGGATGATAACCCAGCTCAGTTGGTGATTAACGCGATGTCGCCTGCTGAAGTGGCATCCATCATCATTGATGAAGAAACCCATTCTATGGACGTTGCTGTCGCGGAAGATGCGTTGGCAATGGCGATTGGTCGAGGCGGTCAGAACGTACGTTTGGCATCCGAGCTTACTGGCTGGGAACTGAACGTTATGACTGAAGCTGAGGCTAACGAGAAACAACAATCAGAGCGCGGATCTGTAATGGATGTGTTCATCAACCACCTAGATGTTGATGAAGATGTTGCTGGTGTTCTGGTTGAAGAAGGCTTCACCACTTTGGAAGAGGTCGCTTATGTACCGGTCGATGAGATGTTAGAGATCGACGGTTTTGATGAAGATATTGTTAATGAGCTTCGTACCCGTGCAAAAGATGCCTTGTTAAACATGGCTCTGGCGAATGAAGAACAACTGGAAAATGCAGAACCTGCACAGGATCTGTTGGAAATGGATGGCATGGATCGTCAGTTGGCATTCCAACTGGCCGCACGCGGTGTAACCACGATGGAAGATCTGGCTGAGCAATCTGTTGAAGAGTTGTTAGAGATCGATCAGATGACCGAAGAGCGTGCTGCAGAGTTGATTATGACTGCGCGTGCTCCATGGTTTGCAGATGAAGCTTAATTCAACGGAGGAGAAATACCAATATGGCAGAACTTACCGTAAAACAGCTTGCCGAAGTGGTTGGTGTTCCCGTTGAGCGCTTATTAGCTCAGATGCAGGAAGCGGGAATTGCAGGTAAAAATGAAGAATCAATGGTAACGGAATCGGAGCGCCAATCCTTATTGACGCACCTGAAGCGTTCCCATGGTGAAGACGAAGACGAGTCCGGCTCGCCTCGTAAAATCACTTTAAAACGCAAAACAACGTCACAACTTAAAGTAGCGGGTGCTTCTGGTAAGAAGAAGACCGTTAACGTTGAAGTGCGTAAAACACGTACATACGTGAAGCGTGAAGATGTAGAAGGCGATGCTCAAGCAGCGAAACAAGCTGAAGAGGAGCGTTTAAAAGCCGAAGCAGAAGAAAAAGCACGCCAGGAAGCTCAAGAGAAAGCAGCGCGTCAAGAAGCTGAGAATAAAGCAGCGTCTGAAGCGGCCGAACTGGAAAAGCTGAAATCGGAAGCAGAAGCGAAAGCGCGTCAAGAAGCCGAAGAAAAAGCGCGTCTTGAAACCGAACAAATGGCGAAAAAAGTGGCTGAACAAGCAAAAGCAGCTCCGGCAGTAGAAGCAAAAGAAGAGGCTTCTTCTGAAGGCGGTTACGATGAAGTGGCTCCTAAGGGCAAAAAAGCCCGTCCGGCTGAGCGCCCCCGCGACGACGGAAAGAAAAACTTCAAGAGCGAAGACCGACGCGGTAATTCTAAATCCCGCGGTGGTCGTAAAGATGATTTCGAAGGTCGTGATGATCGTCGCGGCGGTAAGCTGTCTCGCAACCCATCAAAAGGTGGCGCGCGGAAGCAGAACCGAAATAACCAACACGGATTTAACGAACCACAGGCGCCAAAAGTGCACGAAGTTACGATTCCGGAAAGCATCACCGTGGCAGATCTTGCCAAGAAGATGTCTGTAAAAGCAGCCGAAGTCATTAAAGTGATGTTCAAAATGGGCGCTATGGCGACCATTAACCAAGTCATCGATCAAGATACCGCGGTTCTGTTGGTTGAGGAGATGGGCCATAAGCCTAAGCCTCTGCAAGAGAATGCGATTGAAGAAGCCTTGATGGAAGACGTGAAGGCTCAGCAAGGTTCGAGCGCGGGTCGAGCACCGATCGTAACCGTGATGGGTCACGTTGACCACGGTAAGACTTCTTTGCTTGACCACATCCGTCGTACGCGTGTTGCAGCCGGAGAATCCGGTGGTATCACACAGCACATTGGTGCTTACCACGTTGAAACCGATAACGGCATGGTGACCTTCTTGGATACTCCAGGTCACGCCGCGTTTACCGCGATGCGTGCACGTGGCGCTAAGCTGACCGATATCGTTATCTTGGTGGTTGCCGCCGATGACGGTGTGATGCCACAAACAGAGGAAGCGATCCAGCACGCCCGTGCTGCAGGCGTACCTTTGGTGGTTGCCATCAACAAGATCGATAAAGAAGAAGCTGATCCTGATCGTGTTAAAAACGAATTGGCTCAGCGTGATGTTATCCCTGAAGATTGGGGCGGTGACGTACAGTTCGTACATGTCTCTGCGAAATCCGGTCAGGGTATCGATGAGCTGCTAGAAGCGATTCTGTTGCAAGCCGAAGTATTGGAGCTTGAAGCGGTACCTGAAGCACCGGGTCAGGGTGTTGTTGTTGAATCTCGTCTGGATAAAGGCCGTGGTTCTGTAGCCACCTTGCTGGTTCAAAACGGTACCTTGCGTAAGGGCGACATCGTTTTGGCGGGTCTTCATTATGGTCGTATTCGTGCGATGCTGGATGAAAACGGTCAGAGCGTCGATGAAGCAGGCCCAGCGATTCCAGTTGAGATCTTAGGTCTGGACGGTACGCCAGAAGCCGGTGATGAATTCACCGTGGTGTCGAACGAGAAGAAGGCTCGTGAAGTCGCTCTGTTCCGCCAAGGCAAATACCGTGAAGTGAAACTGGCACGTCAACAAGCCTCTAAGCTTGAAAATCTGTTTGCGAACATGCAAGCCGGTGACGTTAAGACACTGAACATCGTACTGAAAGCCGACGTTCGTGGTTCATTGGAAGCTTTGACTCAAGCGTTGGAAGATCTGTCTACTGACGAAGTAAAAGTAACCATCGTATCAAGCGGTGTTGGTGGTATCGCCGAAACCGATGCCAACTTGGCGCTGGCTTCTGAAGCCTTGGTTATTGGTTTTAACGTTCGTGCGGATTCGCAAGCGAAAGCCATCATTGAACGTGAAGGCATCCAGCTTCGTTACTACAGCGTTATTTACGACATCATTGATGACGTGAAACAAGCGATGACTGGTCTGCTGTCACCAGAATTCCGGGAGGAAATCGTAGGTGTGGCTGAAGTACGTGACGTATTCCGTTCACCAAAACTGGGTCTGGTTGCTGGTTGTATGGTGACCGAAGGTACGGTTTACCGTAACAAGCGTATCCGTGTACTGCGTGATAACGTGGTTATCTACGAAGGTGAGCTTGAATCCCTACGTCGCTTTAAAGACGCCGTTGCCGAAGTCCGTCAAGGTATGGAGTGTGGTATCGGCGTTAAGAACTACAACGATGTTAAAGTGGGTGACCAAATCGAGGTTTACTCCACCATCGAAGTACAACGAACCCTATAAATCAGGTCATTATGGCTCGAGATTTTAAACGAACCGACCGAATTGCTGACCAGATCCAACGTGATCTGGCTCAGCTGATTCAGT
Source organism: Neptunomonas sp. ABH4_499 (assembly GCF_056160565.1). Lineage (NCBI taxonomy): Bacteria > Pseudomonadati > Pseudomonadota > Gammaproteobacteria > Oceanospirillales > Oceanospirillaceae > Neptunomonas > Neptunomonas sp. ABH4_499. The sequence continues at coordinate 16,789 of NZ_JBSWXK010000022.1, forward strand.
TCGAGATCAAAGACCCACGCATGGGCATGGTCACCATCAGTCACGTAAAAGTGGCTAAAGATTTGGGCTATGCTGATGTGTACATTACCGTATTACCGTTAGGTGATCAGGATGAGGCCGGATCCATAGCTGCTTCTTTAGAGGCGTTACGCAATGCGGCGGGCTTCCTGCGTCACGAGTTGTCGAAAGAGATCAAACTGCGTGTGATGCCGCAACTGCGCTTCCACTTTGATGAAAGTGTAGAGCGTGGTCGTCACTTGCACAGCTTGATCGAAAAGGCATCGCGGGAACTGCGCGACAAAGACGCTGACAACGAGGAATAACAGTTGGGTAAGCGTTCAAAAGGCCGTCTTATAGACGGCATTTTTCTTTTAGATAAACCTCAAGGCATCACCTCTAATGCTGCTTTGCAAAAAGTGAAGCGCTTATTTGATGCCGCCAAAGCTGGGCATACCGGAGCCTTAGATCCGTTGGCTACTGGGCTTTTACCGATCACCTTGGGCGAGGCCACTAAATTCTCTCAGGTGTTGCTCGATTCTGATAAGCGCTATCGCACGACCGCAAAGCTTGGTATTCGTACCAACAGTAGCGACGCTGATGGCGAAGTGGTTGAAACCAAACCGGTACCCGAAGGCTTAACAAAAGAATCGATTGATGCGTTGTTACAGGCGCGCTTTCAGGGCGAGATTGAACAAGTGCCTTCCATGTTCTCGGCGTTGAAGTTTAATGGCCAGCCGCTGTATAAGTTGGCAAGAAAAGGCGTAGAGGTTGAGGTAAAACCGCGTCAAGTGACGGTTTACTCTATTGAACTGCTCGATTTTCGTGGCGATGAGATCGACCTTGAGGTGTATTGCTCTAAGGGGACCTACATCCGTTCTATTGTAGAGGATCTTGGGTTAGAGCTGGGCTGCGGTGCACACGTTTCGATGCTACGTCGACTGCAAACCGGCGCGTTCACCGCTGATCAAATGCTGACGTTGGATCAATTGACCGAGATTTCCCAACCAAAGTTTGAAGATGAATCGGTAGATAGCATACAAACGCGTTTGGATGCGCTATTATTACCGCCCTGGGCCGCTATTGAAGATAAACCTTTATTAGTGTTGCCAAAAGCTGAAAGCGATTTGATTCGCCAAGGTCGAATGTTTCCTGTGCAATTTGAGCCGTCCGAGATGGTTCGATTACATGAAGCGGACACCGATGTGTTCTTAGGCATTGGTCGGGTAGACGAAGATGCTGTGTTAAAACCGACGCGTCTACTGAGCAGTCAAGTTCGCAAATAAGGTCCTTTTTTATTGGGTGAGTAGGGCAACCTACTGGCCCCTGACGATCCACTGAAAATATGCTCGGTAGGTCGTGTCATTTAACCGGCGGCAAAGTCCGTCTGCATATTACAATTGGAGTAACTGTTATGTTAACAGCTGAACAAAAAGCGCAGATCGTTGCTGATTTTGGTCGTGGTGAAGCGGATACGGGTTCTACTGAAGTTCAAGTAGCCCTGCTGACTGCAAACATCACTGGTCTGCAAGACCACTTTAAATCACACAAGCACGATCACCACTCACGTCGTGGTCTGATTCGCATGGTAAACCAGCGTCGTAAACTGCTGGACTACCTGAAAAAGAACGATGCGGATCGCTACCTTGAGCTGATCGGCCGTTTGGGTCTGCGTCGCTAAGCAAAACTCCATTGGGGCCATCGTTGTATGGCCCCAATTTTTATCAGCCTCCGAGATGTCGTACTGCATTTGTCAGCCTGTACTCAATTAAGCCTTCAAGGCGGGTTTAACTGAGTACTGGCTTTACCTTTTTGATGAATCGCAGCGATCTCCGGAGTTTTATCACTCACAAAGGAGACAATCGTGTTTAATACGGTTACTAAAACTTTTACGTACGGTGGCCAAGAAGTCACTATCGAAACAGGCCGCGTGGCGCGTCAAGCAACCGGTGCTGTATTGGTTACTATGGGCGGCAACCAAGTACTGTGTACTGTGGTTGGCGCTAAAGAGATGAAAGAAGGTCAAGACTTCTTCCCTCTGTCGGTTCACTACCAAGAAAAATACTACGCTGTAGGTCGTATCCCTGGTGGCTTCTTCAAACGTGAAGCGCGTCCATCTGAGAAAGAGACGTTGACGTCTCGTTTGATCGACCGTCCTATTCGTCCTCTGTTCCCGAAAGGCTTCATGAACGAAGTTCAGGTAATCTGTACTGTGATGTCTGCGGACAAGGTGAACGATCCAGATATCGCTGCGATGATCGGTACATCGGCTGCATTGTCTATTTCTGGTATTCCATTCTTAGGCCCAATCGGTGCAGCTCGTGTTGGCTTCACTGAAGACGAAGGCTACCTTCTGAACCCATCTTACGAGCAACTGAAGTCCTCTGAACTGGACATGGTGGTTGCGGGTACGAATGACGCGGTCCTGATGGTTGAATCTGAAGCACAAGAGCTGACTGAAGATGAAATGTTGGGTGCTGTTCTGTTTGCACACAGCGAAATGCAGGTTGCGATCAACGCCATCAACGAACTGAAAGCTGAAGCTGGTAAGCCTCAGTGGGATTGGACGGCTCCGGCTAAAAACGAAGCTCTGATCGCTCAGGTAACGGACTTGGTTGGTCAAGGTATCGCTGATGCTTACCAAGTTGCTGACAAAATGCAGCGTCAAGGCGCTCTGAACGAACTGCGCGCTAAAGCCGTTGAAGCTTTGGCTGGCAAAGAAGAAGGTCAGCCTTCTGATAAAGAAGTCGCTGGCGTTGTTAGCTCTCTTGAGAAGAAAATCGTACGTCAGCGCATCGTAAACGGTGAGCCACGTATCGACGGTCGTGATAACAAAACGGTTCGCCCGATCGATGTTCAAATCGACGTTCTGAAAGGCACTCACGGTTCTGCACTGTTCACCCGTGGTGAGACTCAGTCCATTGCTACCTGTACTCTGGGTACAGCACGCGATCAGCAGATCATCGACGCACTGGAAGGCGAACAGAAAGATGCCTTCATGCTGCACTACAACTTCCCTCCTTACTCTGTAGGTGAAGCGGGTCGTATGGGTGCAACAGGTCGTCGTGAAATCGGTCACGGTCGCTTGGCGCGTCGTGGTGTTGCGGCAATGCTGCCAACACAAGAAGAGTTCCCTTACACCATCCGTATCGTGTCTGAGATCACTGAATCGAACGGTTCAAGCTCTATGGCTTCAGTGTGTGGTGCGTCTCTGGCCATGATGGATGCGGGTGTTCCTCTTAAAGCACCGGTTGCGGGTATCGCAATGGGGCTTGTTAAAGAAGAAGACGGCTTCGCGGTTCTGACTGACATCTTGGGTGACGAAGACCACCTGGGTGACATGGACTTTAAAGTAGCGGGTACTGAGCACGGTGTTACTGCATTGCAGATGGACATCAAAATCACAGGTATCACTGAAGAGATCATGGAAATCGCACTGGATCAGGCGTTCCATGCACGTAGCCACATCTTGAAAGAGATGGCTAAAGTGATCGGTTACGCTCGTCCTGAACTGCCAGATAACGCTCCGGCAATGACTCAGATGAAGATCAACCCAGAGAAGATCCGTGATCTGATCGGTAAAGGCGGCGCGACTATCCGTGCTCTGACCGAAGAGACTGGCGCGATGATCGACATCGACGATGACGGTACTGTACGTATCTACGCGGCGGACAAAGCGGCTGCGAAAGCGGCAACTGATCGTGTAACAGCCATCACCGCTGAAGCTGAAGTAGGCAAAATCTACGAAGGTAAAGTGGTTCGTATCGAAGAGTTCGGCGCGTTCGTTAACATCCTGCCAGGTAAAGACGGTCTGGTTCACATCTCTCAAATCGACAACAAGCGCGTTGAGAAAGTGACGGATTACGTCAACATGGACGATGTGGTTAAAGTTAAAGTGTTGGAAGTTGATCCACGCGGCCGCATCAAGCTGTCTATGAAAGACTTGGTTGAAGACGAGTCTGTGGATAACTAATCCATACTCGATCTAAGAAAGCCCTCCTCGGAGGGCTTTTTTTTATGCCAATGAGTGTAAAACAGTCCGGTTTTTGGTACAGTTTCGCTCCCTCTAAACCACATTGGATGTGAAATCATGAAAAAATTGCTGATCGCAACATGTCTCTCCGCTACGTTACTGACCACAGGCTGTGTTGATACGGGTCTGTCTGCTGGTGCGGACTTCCTGAAAGCCGCTACCATGACCGATGAAGACGCTATCGCTCTGGCGGCTGCGGCTAAGAAAGAGATGGATGCGAATAACCCTGTTGCTCCTGCCAACAACAAATACGCTAAGCGTCTTGCTAAAATCTCCAAGGGAATGGAAAACGAAGATGGCCTGAAACTGGATATCAAGGTGTATCTGGTAGAAGACATCAACGCATTTGCAATGGCAGACGGTACTGTACGCGTATTTGCAGGTTTGATGGATATCCTGACCGACGACGAGATTCGTTTCGTAATGGGACATGAAATCGGTCACGTAAAACTGGGTCACAGTAAGAAAGCGGCACAAGTTGCTTACGCATCATCCGGTGTTCAAAAGAGCGCTTCTGCTGCAGGCGGCAAAGTCGGTGCGCTTTCTCAGTCGCAGCTAGGTGAATATGCCAATGCACTGGTTAACGCTCAGTTCTCTCAATCTCAAGAGACTGATGCGGACACCTACGCGGTTAAATTCATGAAGCGTCACGGTTGGGATCCGAAAGCGGGTATCGGCGTAATGAAAAAATTCCAGCAGATGGAAGCGGAAGCCGGCGGTTCTGGCCACAGCGTTTTCTCAAGCCACCCAGCTTCTGACGATCGCGAAGAGCACATCCGCGATCTTCTGTAATCGATCGCTCAATTGATGCATCCAAGAGCCCGCTACCTGCGGGCTTTTTTGTGGGTCAAGGTTTGGGGTGCTTTACGACCACCAGTTTAAAATGGTCACTGCGCGCAGGCGTCTCGACCTGTCCAAAATAGGCCGCGGCACGTTGCTCTATCCCGATGTGCAAGTTGGTGACAAAAATAGCCAACCCGTCGGGGTTCAGGCAGCGAGCTGTGCTTGCTAGGAAACGTTCGGTCAGTTGGTTGTCTGTGCTTTTACCGGTATGAAAAGGGGGGTTGCAGACTACCAAGTCTACACGCTCTGTTACGGTGTCCGCACAGTCGCCGGCCAAGCAGGTGATCGTCAAATGACTCTGTTGGGCATTGGTCTCGCACGCGAGCAGCGCGGCGGCGTTGTTGTCCGTTGCGATCACTGGTATCGATAATCGCTCGGCGGTTTCTAGGCTTAGAAATCCATAACCGCACCCGATATCGAGTGCTTTTGTCGGTGTGCGTGTGGCATATGTCTCGACTAACGCCGTTAAGTGCTCGATCAAGAGTGCGCTGCCTTGGTCGACTTTTTCCCAACCAAAAACCCCAGGCTTGCTCAGCACGGTTTTCGTGTCCGAAACGGTGATGGGTTGCAGCTTGGAATACTGCTTATCCTCGAGTGCAATCGGGTGGGGAAAACGAAGGCTGGCGGCCCAGGTTTCTTTGTCGGATTTCCAGATATCGACATCGGCACCGGCTTTTTTAGCGCGATCAAAATAGCCTTTGATCCCTTCTTGCTTGACTCCGGTCAGTACAAGGTCGCCTTGGTTAGCGGCAAGATAATGGCTGGCTTGGTTAATCCAGAAGTGGGTCAAGGCTTTCTCTTTAGAGATGCGCGCTACAATGCGTTTAGGGGCAGTCTCTTGAAGACTTGTGTTCAGTGAATCGGATCCAAAATCCCCAAATTGAACAGCCCATTGCTGGCGTTCAAGGTGCTGCGCCACATCATAACGATTGGTCTGAATGGTTACCCCTGCTTTAGATGAGGGGATCTGGTCCGCCGGTGTGTTCTCATCCATCCACCAAAGAATGGGGGAGTTTGTTGAGGTTAACTCAGGCAGTAATAAAGAGAGCGCCGTATCCATATCAGTCGTCCAGCTCTACGCCCAGTAAACGACATTCCTCTTCGGTCAGCTCGCGGTAGTCGCCAGGTTCCAGTGACTCATCCAGTTCAACATCGCCGATTTTATCTCGATGTAGCTCCAGTACGTGATTGTCGACGGCCGCAAACATCCGCTTCACTTGATGGTATTTCCCTTCGGTCAAGGTAAGGTGAGCTTCGTGATCGCTCAAAATATCTAAAACCGCAGGCTTAGTCGGTTGTTTTTCACCGTGCAATTGCACGCCTTCTTGAAAGATATCCACAAGGGATGGATCCAGCGGGCGTTCAGTGACGACAAAGTAGCGCTTGGACATTTTATGCTTAGGCGCTGTGACGCGGTGCGACCACTGCCCGTCATCCGTGATCAATAACAGGCCGGTCGTATCGACATCCAGTCGGCCAACGGTATGAAGATCATCCGGGCGAGCTTCATCAAAGAGCAGTCCCATCACGGTTGGGTGTGTCTTATCATCGTTTGAGCACACCGTGCCTTCGGGTTTATGCATCATCAAATAGCGAGGACGCGGGGCATCGATCTCTGAATCGAAAAACTCAATGTTGTCGGACTCATCCACATGGTGACCCGAATCACGAATGCATTCGCCATTAACCGTAACATTACGCTGCATGATGGCGCGTTTGATCTCTTTTCGGGACAGCCCAGTGGCTTTAGACAGGTATTTATCCAGACGCATAAACAGGTATTTCGACTCAAATGTAAAACCCACATTATACGCAAAGCGTACCGGCAGATGCGATGGATTGTTTTTAACCTGAAAGACAGTTTTGACTGCACACTGATCAATCGTTGCGTTAGAATGGCGCCTCATTCACGACCGAGTAGCTGGATTGTTAAAGTGAAGCTGTTTGTTAATAACCTGACCAATGTTGATTTTTCTTACCTGCACACTGAGCGCGGCCTGATGGGCGAGTCTTGGTTGGTTCAACTGGAGCTCGATGGCTCGTTGAACGATCAAGGGATGGTGTGTGATTTTGGCATTGTGAAAAAGTTAGTGCGTCAGTGGATGGACAGCACAATCGATCACGCGCTGGTGGTACCAACGCTGTCTGAGCAATTGGCCGTAAAAGACGATGCGGGCAATACCGAAGTGGTTTGGACTTATCAGGATCAGGGGACACTGGTGTGCCGCTCGCCCAAGGCGTCCATCGCTCAGGTGGATGTCGAGTCGATCACGCCTGAGTCTCTGGCCAGCTGGTGTGAAGCACGCTTGATCGAGCTGTTTCCTCAAGAGGTAAGGGGCTTATCGATCCGCTTCATTCCGGAAGAGATCAACGGCGCCTTTTACCACTACAGCCACGGCTTGCAGCAACACGATGGCAACTGTCAGCGTATCGCGCACGGTCACCGATCCAAGGTGGAGATCTTCATCAATGGTGAGCGTAACGCTCAGCTTGAGGCTGATTTGGCCGAGCGTTGGAAAGATATCTACATTGGCACCTCGTCACACCGCCAAGCGGATCAAGGTGATCACAACGTATACGCGTATGATGCGCCACAAGGGGCTTTCTACCTGTCGTTGCCGAAAGAGCGCTGCTATGACATCACCACGGAAAGTACGGTAGAGCAGATTGCACAGCATCTAGCGGAGCGCACAAAGCAGATCCGTCCATTGGATGATGTGTTGGTTCGCGCCTACGAGGGGATTGGGAAAGGCGCGGTGGCGACCGCTTAAGCTTGACCTGATAGATCACTTAAATAGAAAACCGCCCGAAGGCGGTTTTTTTATGTCTACATAAGAGAGTGGGTAATGATTAGTCGCGCTCGATCGCCAGCGCGGTACCCATACCGCCACCGATGCACAGGGTTGCGAGTGCTTTTTTCGCATCGCGACGGTTCATCTCGTGAATCAGGGACACGAGAATACGACAACCAGAAGCGCCGATCGGGTGACCAAGGGCAATCGCACCGCCGTTGACGTTAACAAGATCAATATTCCAGCCCAAGTCTTTGTTGACGGACATCGCTTGTGCGGCAAACGCCTCGTTTGCTTCGATCAGTTCAAGATCGTCCACACTCCATTCTGCTTTGGCCAACGCCTTTTGTGTCGCGCAGATTGGGCCTGTGCCCATGATGGAAGGGGCAACACCGGCCGATGCATACGCTTTGATTTTAGCAAGCACTGGTAAGCCCAGCTCTTTCGCTTTCTCGGCCGAGCACAAAATCACAGCCGCTGCGCCATCGTTGATGGTGGAGCTGTTCCCGGCCGTAACTGAGCCATCTTTTTTGAACGCTGGGCGCAGTTTCGCCAAGGCTTCGGTGGTGCAACCAAAGCGTGGCTGCTCATCGGTATCAAATACGATGGGGTCGCCTTTGCGCTGTGGGATGGTGACAGGGAAAATCTCATCTTTAAAGCGACCTGCAGTAACCGCCGCTTCGGCTTTGTTTTGGGATGCGGATGCAAACGCATCTTGCTCTTCACGTGTGAAGCCGTATTTCTCGACGATGTTCTCGGTCGTGATGCCCATGTGGTAATCGTTGAAAGCATCCCACAGGCCGTCGACGATCATGGAATCTTGCATCTTCCAATCGCCCATGCGCTGGCCGTTGCGTGAGTTAGGCAGCAGGTGAGGCGATTGGCTCATGCTTTCTTGACCGCCTGCGATGATGATTTCAGCATCGCCGCAGCGGATGGCCTGAGCGGCCAGTTGAACGGTTTTTAGACCAGAGCCACACACTTTGTTGATGGTCATGGCTGGAACGTCAATCGGTAGACCCGCATTGATAACGGCTTGGCGGGCAGGGTTTTGTCCACAGCCTGCAGTCAGCACTTGGCCGAGGATGACTTCATCCACATCGGCTGGGTTGATTTTGGTTTGTTCCAGCAATCCTTTAATGACGGTTGCACCTAAATCAGATGCTTTAACGCTCGCCAGAGATCCGTTGAATGCTCCAACGGCGGTGCGGCCTGCGGCCACGATTACAACATCACGCATGGTAGTGCCTCTTTTCCTGATTAATCCCTACGGATCATAGAATGAGAATAGGACAGTACTGTGACGGTAAAGCAGGGTGTCACAGCGCGGCTATGATCCTTCCTTTATTATGCTGCAGTGCAGTAAAGCTCAGTGTGCGGGAGTGCCACAACGAAAGCAAGTACCCGGATCAATAAAACGATCCGAGTACTTGTCGCAACATATCAGGCAATACGGGTGGAGGAAAGGAGACTAAAGCCGAACCGGACGGTTATCGATCAAACGGGTAGTGCCCATGTAAGCGGCCGCTAAGATCACGACATCGGTGTCCTCTTCGCTTGCGGGCATCAAGTCACTTTGACGGGCGATCACAAGGTAGTCTCGTTGAAACCCAGCCGCTTCCAGTGCTTGTTGGCCTTGTTCAATGAGGGCATCAAAGGTATCGGTACGATCGCGCATCTGATCGGATAAGCGTGCTAATACGCGATTCAGCTCGCGGGCCGCGTTGAGTTGATCGTCGCTTAGATAGCCATTTCGCGAGCTGAGTGCGAGCCCTTGATCATCACGCTTGATCGGTACACCGACAATCTCGATGGGCAGGCTTAGGTCTTGCGTCATTTTGCGAATGACAAATAACTGCTGGTAATCTTTTTCACCAAAGACGGCGACGTCCGGTTGCACCATGCCAAACAGTTTACTGACAACGGTTGCAACACCTTGGAAGTGGCCAGGACGGCTCGCGCCGCAGTACAGTTCGGATACGCCCGGTACATTCACCGTGGTGTGTCCTGTTTGTCCTTGCGGATATACCTCATCCACCGATGGGGCCAGCACGTAATGGCAGCCTGCTTGGCTCAGTTTGGATTGATCTTCTTTGAGGGTACGCGGGTATTTGTCGAAATCTTCGTTCTCACCAAACTGCAGTGGGTTAACGAAAATGGTGGCGACAATGACATCGGCATGCTGGTGGGCAGCGTCCACAAGGGAGATGTGACCAGCGTGCAGATTGCCCATGGTCGGTACTAGGGCAATGCGTTTTCCGTTGGCTTTTTCGGCGTTAACAGCCGCGCGAAGCTCCGCGATGGTATGGAAAGTCTTCATGGCGTCGAATCAGTTAAACGAATGCTCTTCGGTTGGGAAGCGTCCTGCTTTGACATCATCCACATAGGCTTGGAACGCCGCTTGGATGCTGCTGCTCTCTTCCATGTAATTCTTCACAAATTTAGGTATGCGTGGGCTTAAGCCTAATAGGTCGTGCATCACCAATACTTGTGCGTCGGTGTGTACGCCTGCGCCAATGCCAATCACAGGGATGTCGACCGCTTGAGTGATTTCGGCCCCCAAGATCGTTGGCACACATTCCAGTAAGATCATGCTGGCACCGGCTTTTTCAAGGGCAACGGCATCTTCGATCATCTGCTTAGCAGACTCAGGATCACGACCTTGTACCTTGTATCCGCCCAGTTTGTTCACCGCTTGCGGTGTTAGACCCATGTGAGCGCAGGTCGGAATGCCTTGCTCGGACAGTCGAGCGATGATCTCTTTAAGCCAGATGCCGCCTTCAATTTTGACGATCTGAGCACCGGCTTGCATCAAACGGCCTGCGTTTAGCATCGCTTGCTCAGGTGTGGTGTAGCTAACAAACGGCATATCGGCCATCACCATCGCGCCTTCGTTGCCACGGGCAACGGCTTGTGTGTGATAGATCATATCGTCCATGGTAACAGGCAGGGTGCTGGATTGACCTTGCAATACCATGCCAAGAGAGTCACCCACCAAAATCACTTCTACGCCCGCTTCGCTGACGGCTTTTGCAAAAGTGGCATCGTATGCAGTTAAGACAGCAAATTTTTCACCCGCTGCTTTGCGAGCGGCCAGTGTGTGTAATGTCACAGTCTTCATAGGTAACCCAGTCGGTTGTTGTAAAAAGTGCGGATTATAGCGAGATCTTTTCCAAGCTGCCCACCGGACATTGGACTAACAGTTCTGATAACACTGTTCCATCCGGGAAGGTTAGCTCATTGGCGATCTCGGCCAATGGCCAGAGCACGAAGGCGCGCTCTTTGGCGTAAGGGTGAGGAACATTAAGGCGCTCGGTGGCAAGGGTGTGATTCCCGTAGAGGATCAGATCCAAGTCCAGCGTACGTGGTCCCCAATGTTGAATGCGTTTGCGATCATGCGCTTGTTCGATCGCTTGGAGTTGATCCAATAACGCATGGGGTTCTAAGCGCGTGATTAAACAGGCCGCGGCGTTAATGTAATCCGGTTGGCCAGGTGGACCGACCGGGTCGGATCGATAAAGCGATGAAGCGTGTTCCAGCGTGGTATCGGGAATTTGGCTTAGCTCTTTAAGGGCGGTTGAGACTTGCTCAACCGGGTCCTCAAGATTACTGCCAAGTCCGATATAGCAGGTGATCATCCTGAAATCTCGGTATTACGGCGATTACGAGGGTCGTTCTTAGCGCGCGAACGGCGGCGACGAGCCTGTGGCTGATCATCTTGTGCGGTGTGCGACGGTGTCGTTTCACCCCGCGGTGCACTCGACTGAGCAGCCGGCTTTTGACTTGGTTTGCTGCTCGACTTACGTGGCGCAGCGTCGCGTTTAGCACTCCCCTCTGCGTTATGATCACGCTTTGGCTTAGGAGATGGCTTGCGCTTGTTGTTGCGTTCAGGTGCTTTGATTTCAGAGATCATAGCCGCCTGTGTCGCTTCATCGGCCGATTGGAACTGAGTCCACCATTGGCTTAACCCATCCAGCGCTTCTCCGCTTTGCTCGCGTAACAGCAGAAGGTCATAAGCGGCACGGAAACGTGATTGCTCAAGAGTTTGATAAGCACGGTTGCCATGACGGCTCGGAAGCTTTAATTGAATCTCCCAGATCTCGCGCATTGGGATTGAGAAACGCTTCGGAATGGCGGTGGATCGAACCTGCTGTTGGATAACCTCATCCGCCGCTTCTTGCAGTGCGCTGAAGGGCGACATGCGACGCTCATTGAGCTTATCTTGCATGCGTTTCTGTACCGGGTGCCAAAGCAGTACGGCAAACAAAAAGGCTGGCGTTACGCTCTTACGTTGGCTCAGACGGCGGTCCGTGTTTTTAAGCGCCATCATGATCAGCTCACGAGCGGCTGCGCCGGTTTCTGGGTCTTTAAGTGAGTTGGCGGTTAACGGCAGTAACGGTGCCAACAAGTTATACGACTCAAGCAGCTCAAAGGAGCGGGCGCCATGACCGGATTGCAAGAGTTTGAGCACTTCATCAAATAAACGCGCAGAGGCGATATCATTCAGTAACGGTGCTAACTCGCGAATAGGCTGCTCGGTGGCCGGTTCGATATCAAAGTTAAGTTTTGCGCTAAAGCGAATTGCCCTGAGCATTCGGACGGGGTCTTCACGGTAGCGACTGGCTGGATCACCAATCATGCGAATGGTGCGTTTTTGCAGATCGTCGTATCCTTTGGTGAAATCATAAATGCGGTGATCGGCCATGCTGTAGTACAGGGCGTTGATCGTAAAGTCGCGGCGAACCGCATCTTCATCCACGGTGCCGTAGACGTTATCACGTAAGATCAGGCCTGAATCCGATTGTTTGGCGATCTGGTCGTTTGCATCATCCGTGCTGTCATGCGCGGCACGAAAGGTTGCGACCTCGATAATGTCACGGCCAAAACGCACGTGGAGTAATTTAAAACGTCGACCAATCAATCGCGAGCGTTTGAACAGACCGTGGGCTTCCTCTGGGTGCGCGCTGGTGGCAACATCAAAATCTTTAGGGCGCTTTTTGAGGAGCAGATCTCGGATACAGCCGCCGACCAAATAAGCCTGGTGGCCGCCATCAAGCAGTCGATACACCACTTTTGCGGCATTATCATCGAGATACTTACGAGGAATATTGTGCTCATCGCTTTCGATCACGCGTACGTCCGAATTAAACGTCGGGATCGGTAACTGAGATTGCGATTGAGGTTTGGACTCAGGCTGAGGCGCACGTTCTTTTTTGTGAACGGGGATCTCTTTTGCGGTGTCGTCCGAAGAGGCTTTTGGGCTTTTAAAAAAACCGGATACTTTTTTTATGATCTGAATTGGCATTGGTTTATAGACGTTCTGCTCTAAACGATTTCGCGCATTGTAGCATTGAATGGCGATTAAAGATGCAAACTCGATCGTGAAACTGAAGAAAGGATATATTAGCTGATCGCAAGCCGGAGTAACCTAAGCTTTTTATTTTTATTTGGCGCTGAGGGGGTGTTACCACACAATCCAGCGACCAGCTTTTAAACCTCATTATTATTTTTATTCGAGGCATCTAGCTTATCTACACTCACCTATTTTTATTTTTATTGATAGCTTGTGTTCAAAGCGTTTTGTTGTTGTTTGTACATCCTAGATAAAGCATTCGGTGTGCCAACTTTTTTAAGTTGTTGTTTTTATTGGTTGTTAAAATTTAATACTGAATTTTAGATGAACAATGTAACAAAGTGTTACTGAAAAGTGTTACCTAGGGTAACAGTATGGGTAACACATTGTGGGGTGAGTGTTACCCATTAGACTTAGGTCTAAAGTACTGATTTATGAGCCTTTTGGCTTACGCGGGATGCCAAGCTTTTGGCGTCTTTCCCACAAGCATTTACGACTTACACCCAACTTTTTAGCCAGCTCGGTCTCGCTCATACGGTCTTGGTTCTCGAGTACAAAGCGCTGAAAGTAATCGTCAAGCGATAGGCCCGCGCGCGATTGTCGTTGAATCGGCTCATCCGTTTTGGGTTTGCTGACAAAGGCATCGTAGCGGTCGGCCACTTCATCAAGCGGCGCGGGCTTCGTATCGTGATCCAGCCCCAGTAACTCGGGGGTAATCCATTGATCATCAGCCAGAATCACAGCCCGCTCAATCGCGTTCTCTAATTCTCGTACGTTACCTGGCCAAGGATAGTTCAACATCATGGATTGTGCCTGTGCCGTCAGGTGGGCGGTGGGCATCTCCATTTTCTCGCAGGTTTTGGCTAAGAAGCGGTCGGCCAGTGAGATGATGTCTTCACCGCGGTCACGAAGCGGCGGCATGCGCAGCTCCATCACGTAAAGACGGTAGTATAAATCCTCACGAAAGTCGCCTTGCTTGGCCATCTCTTTGAGGTTTCGGTGCGTGGCCGCAACCAAGCGAACATTGACCTTTTTTGACTGGACAGAGCCGACTCGGCGAATCTCGCTTTCTTGTAAGAAACGCAGTAATCGAGCTTGTGCCTCCAGAGGCAGCTCGCCAATCTCATCGAGAAACAAGGTGCCACCGTCGGCCGCTTCAATTAAACCGTTCCGGGCCGCATTTGCCCCGGTAAAGGCCCCTTTCTCATGGCCGAACAGCTCTGACTCAATCAAGGTTTCAGGGATGGAGGCGCAGTTCACCGAGATCATCGGCGCGCTGTGTCGGGCGCTTTGCTCGTGAATCGCTTTAGCGGCTAACTCTTTACCCGTGCCGGACTCGCCTAAAATCAGAACCGTTGCGTCGGTTTTAGCCACTTTCTGAATTTTGGTGAACAGCTTTTGCATCGGCTCACAATGACCAATAAAGCTGATCTTTTCAGACGCTTTAGGGGCGGCTGGGGCGCTGTCTTGAGTACGAGGTGCGAACGACGAAGAATCGCTTGCCTCTTGTTTGGCTTCTGACAAGATGGTGCGGATGGTTTCCAGCATCTCGTCGTGGTTGAAGGGCTTGGCGATGTAATCCACAGCGCCCATCTTCATTGCATCCACGGCCGAGCGCATACTGGCGTAGCTGGTCATGATCAGAACAGGAACATCACCGGCGTGCGGAATCAGGTCGGTACCTGGAGCACCCGGCAGGCGAAGGTCGCTGATGATGACGTCGTACTCTTTCAGTGAGTACGTGCTGAGCGCTTCATCGACGGACCCTGCGTCATCCACGCGGTAGTCGTGTTTTTCGAGCAGTCGCTTTAACGCAGCACGAATGATTGATTCGTCCTCGACGATCAAAATACGATGCATGATCTCTCTACCTACTGTTCATCTGGCTCTGGGCGATTCTCGGCCGCCTCTTGTAGACCTGGCAAGGTGATAACCACCTGAGTACCTTTGGAGTGCTCGGCATTGGCAGGGCTTATTAATTCAATATTACCATAATGCTCCGAGATGATGTTGTAGACCAAAGCAAGCCCCAAGCCCGTCCCTTTACCCGGGTCTTTAGTGGTAAAGAAGGGCTCAAAGAGCTTGTCTTGAATCGCAGGATCAATCCCACAGCCTTCGTCGGTAATGGTGATCTGGACTTGCCCATCAAGGCTGTGAGCCTCGATCCAGATTGTGCCATCCGCCGGTGATGCATCACAGGCGTTGTTCAACAGGTTGACCAGTACTTGCAGCAGAAGTTGAGGGTCGGCTTCAAGTTCCAGTCCTTCCGGTACATTTCGGAAAAAATTGTGTTGTTTGGCGTGCGAGTCCAAGGTCACAAGATGGATCGCTTCATCCAAGCACTCCGTTAAGGATAGACGCTCCAGTTGCACATCCGCCATGGATTGTCCGGTTCGTGCAAAACGGATTAAAGACTGAACGATTCGACTGATGCGCTTGGTTTGCTCAACGATTTGATCACCGGTATCTAACACTTCGGGTTGATCGGTTTCCAGCGATAAGTTCTGAGCGAGGCAGGCGATTCCGGTAACGGGGTTTCCGATCTCGTGTGCAACGCCTGCGGCAAAGCGGCCGATCGAAGCCAAGCGCTCGTTATGGGTCAGCTTTTCGGTCAACAGGTGGTGATTGGTTTCATCTTCGACCAAGAGCACGATGGCGCTGTCAGGTTTGTCGGACACCGCGCTTTTGTGCAGCGTAAGGTAAAGATCGCCGTTTTTGGTGCGTACCTGTATTTCGGTGAGGTGGTTGGCCGATTGTTGAATGAAGTTGGGTAACACCTCGGACCAAGGGGCCGGAAGGTCGGATAAGGTAAGGTCGCCTACCTCGCGCGCATTTAAGGAGGTGAGCCTTGCCATTTCGTGGTTCCAAAACACAATGCGCTGATTGGGTGTTACGGTACACGCGCCGATGGGGAGTTTTTCCAGTGTGGTTCGGTGATAGCGGCGCACCTCGTCCAATTCTGCCGCTAAGCCGCTCAGTTTCGCTTGGTACGTTTCAAGGTGAGATTCCAGTAAGTGGATGTCTCGACCAGGGTAGGGAGTGCTGCCCTCTGGCACCTTGGATAATGGCTCTAATAAGGTGGCGGACTCAATTGGGCCAATCAGAGCCGACAGGTTTTGCTCAAGCGTGTTTTTTAAACGGAGCATGTCGAACGGGCCGATGCGCTCATTGGTGAGGTTGAGCTTTCGGATGGCCAGTTGCAGTTCGCGCCGAGCCACGACTTCACCGAGTTTCGGTGTCAGTAAGCGGATGATGTCCTTGGTTTCAAACGCGGGGCGAGCGATGTCCGTTGGCGAATCCATGGTGTTTGCAAAACAGGCTTCGGCAGCACGTCGCTCCTCTTGGGTGGTTTTGGTAAAGCGCGATACCAAGACAAAGACCACGATGTTAAGGATCAGCGAAACGATGGCGGCGGATTGCCAGTTGATCTCATTGATGGAAACCGACTCAGCAATGGCGCGAATGCTGGTTTGAGCTTGGAAAAACGGATAGAAGGTAGTGATGCTCCAGCTCAGCATGCCAATCGTGATGCCTGCAATAAAGCCGATGCGATTTGCCCCAAGCCAAAAGAGGGTGGCGAGCACGCCGGGTAAAAACTGCAAGAAGGCGATAAAGGCGCTTAAACCCAGTAAGTGCAATTGCTGCCCGCCGCCCAGTACGCTGTAAAACAGATAAGAGCATGCGACCACCGCAATGATCAGGATTCGGCGAAGCCACAATAACCAGTCGTAAAACTTAATGTTACCGGGGGTTTTAATCAGCGGCAGGATGACGTGGTTTTGCATCATCGAAGCCATAGAAATTGCGGTCACAATAATGATGCCGCTGGCGGCCGTTAAACCGCCAATCAACACGGCGATGGTCATCAGATCCGACTCAAGCGCCTTACTGATAAAGAGCAGCACAAAGGAGGAGTGGTCCGTCACTTGAAGCTTGTAACCGCCCCACACAATGATCGGAACGGTAACGGCTAATCCCATCAGGTACAGCGGCATCCCCCAGGAGGCTTTGCGCAGCGTATCGGCGGAGCGGTTTTCGGTGAACGCCAAATGGAACATGTGCGGCATGACCAAGGCCGCGGTAAAAAAGGTCAGCAACAAGGTACGCCAGTTTTCGCCTTCGTCGTGCCGAAGTAAGCGCTCTAAAATCATTGGGCGCTCCATCAGCCAGTTGTGCAGGTCCAATGGCCCTTGGAACACGGTAAAGAGGATATAGAGCGCAATACCCATCAACACCATTAGCTTAATCACGGAGCTGGTGGCCATCGCCATGATTAATCCACGGTTTCGTGCTCGAAGCGAGGGGTGTCGTGTGCCAAACAAGATGGCAAATAAGGCGATCAGTGTGCAGTAAGCCGCGGCAATTTGTGGGCTTGAGACGTTTCGGTTCAGCACATTCAATGAGCTTGAAACGGCTTGGATCTGGATCGAGATCAAGGGCAAGCTGGCGGCAAACAGTAAAAGTGTGGTGACTGTACCAACCATAGCGCTTCTAAAGCGAAACGCGAATAGATCGGCAAGGGAGCTGAGTTTATACCGATTGGTGATGTTGAAAATGGGGGTAAACAGGATGGGGGCTAAAAAAAACGCCGCCGTGGCCCCAAGGTAGGACGATAAAAACAACATGCCCGATTGCTCGATCATGCCAAAGGCCCCATAAAAGGTCCAAATACTGGCGTATGTACCCAAAGCAACGGCTTGTACTAACGGGTGTTCTGCAATACGACGCGGGATGATGTTTCGCTCGGTCGCATAGGCGATCACAAATAAGAAGAGCAAGTAAGCGGTAAAAATCAGGAAGAGTTCCGTGACCGAAAAATTCATGAACGCTCCTGTTTCATATCGCTCAGAAAACTAAATCCAATGCCAACCGCCCACACGGCAAAGGTCAAAATGAAGCTGTGCTCCAACGAAAGCCACCACTCAAAGACCGCTGGTAGGAACAACCAGCACATCGACAGCAACAACAGGACAATGCGGTGTGAATACATGCTGAAATTTCCGGTTAAACGATCGGTTGCGAACCGCGTTGTTGTAGACGGGTAATGTCCCATCGAGGTATGGCCCAAGCTAAGATCTCGGCGGGGCTGGCTAAATGAAGATTAGCATCAATGTCTTGATGTAAAAACTCAAGGGCTTTTACCAATAACGGGACGGGTGGCTCATCCATGATGGCCGGTGCCAAGTTTTGCTTGCTGAGTTTTTGCCCATTTAAGGCGGTTGCGACCGGGATGTGGGCATAACGTGGGTGCTCAAAACCCAATCCGCTCATTAAGGCCATCTGTTTGGGGCTTTCGGGTAACAAATCAAAACCGCGTACGACATCCGTCACACCGAGCGCTTGATCATCCACCACCATCGCAAGGTGATAAGACCAAAGCTCATCTTTGCGGCGCAGAACAAAATCCTCACAAGGGACTTGGGGCTGCTCGCCCTGAATGCGATCTTGCCAGGTCTCGGTCATCGCTGGGGCGCACAAACGAAGCGCGCCTTCGGTATCAAAAGGCAAAGCGCGATGCCGGCAGTGACCATCGTAAAGCGTGTGTCCGCTTCTAAGTTGAATCTCTTTGCGGGAGCAATCGCAGTTATAGACGCGCTGTTGATCGATCAAGGTGTTCAAGGCTGTTTGATAAGCTTCATCGCGGTCCGATTGCCATACCAAAGGCCCATCCCATTCAAAACCGAATGTTTCTAGGGTGTCTGGGATGCGGTGTTCGGATAACGGTTTTTCTCGCGGTGGGTCGATGTTTTCGATGCGAAGGTGCCATAAGCCCTGATGATGTTTGGCATCCAAGTAACTGGCAAGCGCGGCCAGAAGCGACCCAAAGTGCAGTGGGCCCGTAGGCGAAGGTGCAAAGCGGCCGATGTACATTCAGGACTCCGTGATGGCGATCAGCAGAGTGTACCAAACCAGCCCAGATAGGAATCTAGGCAGGCTTGAGTCGAAAAACACGCGGTGAGCTTAGCCGCCGACTTGTTTCTCTTTGATTTCGGCCAGCGTTTTGCAGTCGATGCACATGGTGGCTGTAGGGCGCGCTTCAAGACGGCGGATGCCAATCTCGATACCGCAGGCGTCACAGTAACCGTAGTCATCTTCGTCAATCCGTTCCATCGCTTCGTTGATCTTTTTGATCAACTTGCGCTCACGGTCGCGGGTACGCAGCTCTAAGCTAAACTCTTCTTCCTGACTGGCACGATCGCTAGGGTCAGCAAAGTTGGTCGCTTCTTCCTGAAGATGGTGGATTGTGCTGTCCACTTCTTCCATCAGCTGCCGTTTCCAAGCCAAAAGGATTTCTCGGAAGTGATCCTTTTGGGGCTCATTCATGTACTCTTCACCTTGACCCGGTTGATACGGTTCAAATTGCGAGAACTGCGAATCGTTCGTGTTTGGCATAATCAGCCTCACTTCTCCGATGGGACCCGGTACTGCGGCGAACATCGTCGACATACCGTGTCTTTATGTGATTATTCCCAACTTCCAAATTTCGGAAGGTTGAGGAAATTACCAGAACACCTATCGTTAGGCTAGTCCTGATTTTGAAAAAAAACGCGAAAAACGCGACTAAAATAGGACGAATTAATGACATATCTCTTAAATTCAGCAGATATCCATTACAGAACGCCTCACTGCCGGGTTTATACTGTCCAGATCCGTTTTTAGATGAGGTGTACGATGTCCAAGTGGTCGCAAAGAGCCCATAAAATTGAATCCTTCAAAGTCATGGACTTACTTAAGCGTGCCAAAGCCTTGGACGCCGAAGGCTTTGATGTGGTGCATATGGAAGCCGGTGAACCGGACTTTCCAACCGCACTGCCGATCAAAGAAGCCGCAATGGCCGCCATCGATAAGGGGCTGACGCAGTACACACCTGCGGCGGGTATCCCTGAGCTTCGCCAAGCGATTGCGCGTTTTTACCACACGCGTTACGGCCTTACGATTTCGCCTGAAAGGATCATCGTAACCTCGGGTGCCTCGGGTGCACTTTTGATGTTGTTTGGCCTACTTGCAGAGCCCGATACCCATTTTATGATGGCGGATCCAGGTTACCCTTGTAACCGCCAGTTCCTTCGTTTTGTGGAAGCCGAACCCCAGCTGGTGCCGACTGGGGCTGATGATCAATATCAGCTCACGGCCGCTTTGGTGAAATCGCATTGGCAGAGTAATACCGCCGGTATTTTGGTCGCATCGCCTGCTAACCCAACGGGGTCGGTGCTAAGTCACCAGGCGCTGGCTGAACTCTCCGAGCAGGTCAAAGCCTCTGGCGGGCATATGATTGTGGATGAGTTATACCACGGTCTGACGTATGGCTTTGATGCGCCTTCAGTGCTGGAGGTCAACGATGATGCATTTGTGGTGAACAGCTTCTCGAAATATTTTGGCATGACCGGCTGGCGTTTAGGTTGGATTGTCGCGCCTGAAAGCGCTGTGCCGCAGTTGGAACGCATGGCGCAAAACCTTTATATCTCGCCAACGACGGTTTCTCAGTACGCCGCTTTAGCGGCATTTGAGCCAGATACGCTGGCCATCTTCGAAGAGCGTCGCAAGGCGTTTCAGGCCAGGCGAGCTCGTTTGGTCGAAGGGTTAAGGGCGCTTGGGTTTAAAATCCCCTTAATGCCAGAGGGGGCTTTTTACGTGTATGCGGATGCATCCAATTTAACGGATGACACCTTTGAATGGTGTTGGAAACTTTTGGAAGAGCAGCACATCGCGGTGACACCAGGGCTCGATTTTGGTCATCATCGTGCGCATCAGTTTATCCGTTTCTCCTACACCACAGGGCTGGACCGCATCGAGCTTGCCTTGTCGCGACTGGCTAAGTGGCTCGCTTAAGATCCACTTTTACCATCCCCTCATCCACGATGCAGGGGATAGCCGTAAGTTCCTCACCAGGGCAGGGGCCTGCGATGCACTCGCCAGTTTCGATGCTAAACAGTGCCCCATGTACGGCGCACTGGATAAAGGTTTTCTCATAGTCGAGAAACTGATCCTCAATCCACTCAAGTGGTACGCCTCGGTGTGGGCAGCTGTTGATGTAGGCAAAGCAATCTTGCCCTTTTCGCACCACCACAATCGCTTGATCATCCACGTTAAACCCTTTGGACTCGGGGTCTTGAAAATCAGACAGTGCGCACAGGGTTTGCATACAGGTACTCGTAATGGGGTTGGTTAATTTAACAGTTAGGGCTCGATCAAGTTTTGTTTGATCAGCTCGGCGACTAAACGATTAATGGCGTCATCGTCGTCGGTGTGCACCCAAATCGTGGAGGCCTGTTCTGAGCTGCTTAAGGCTTCGGCGTGTTTCATCTGCTGCTGCATCACCTTGATGTCGGCATCGGATGGGTCGCCGCCCATCTTTTTGCGTCGACGCAAACGCGCTTCAATCAGCTTCTGTTCACAGAAACAGCTTAGAATACGCGCCGGTACGCCCAGTTTCTCGGCCATGCTGAGATAGCTTTTACGGGTACGGCGGCGAATAAACGTGGCGTCGACGATGACGGAGTAACCACTTTCAAGCAGTGCCTTGGCCTGCTCGAACTGATGCTGAAACGTACGGGCGTTCATCTCCTGACCATAGAGGTCAAGGCGTACGCCGCGACGGGAGAGCTCGCGGTACAGGCGTTTGCGCTCGACGTCGGAGCGGATGCGAATGCAGTCGGTGCGCTCCATCAGTTGCGAGCTTAAGTGGCTTTTACCGCTGCCCGACACACCGTGCATCAAGAACAGCGTCGGTTGGCCCTTGTGCATGTATTGCTGAGTCAGGTGTAAGTAGCGTCGGCACTGTTTTGGGTCTGGAGCATGGCCCAGCAAAGCGACTTTTGCCCTGACCATGGAGCGAAACGCTTTGTAGAAATTCAGTAAGGTGAGTCCCTCGTAGTCGCCGGTCAGCTCAAGATAGCGGTTTAGGCAGCGGCTGGCCCAGCGATACTGGCCTTTGGCTTCAAGGTCCATTAAAAGGAACGCAAGGTCGCAAATGGTGTCTATCCAGCGAAATTGCAAATTGAACTCAATGCAGTCAAAGAGTCGCAACTGGCCGTGGTACAAGGTGATGTTGCCAAGGTGAAGGTCACCGTGGCATTCGCGGATAAAGCCCTCTTGGTGACGGCGTTTTAGACGGGGCAATAGCTCGCGAAAGCTCTGGGCAGCGCGCTGAGACAGTTGCTGCAGCAACTGAACATCATTGGGTTCAAGGTACTGGCGATCCAGTTGGGTAAAGTTGTCGGACGCTAACGACCAAATGCCTTCGGGCGTTCCCCACTGGCTTTCGGCTGATACCCGCGGTATGCGCAGGTGGAAATGCGCGACTTGTTCGGCCATCAGGTCGATCCAGGCCGGTTCAAAGCGGCGGCGGTTTAGGATCAAATCCAAGCGCTGATCCGGATCAAACTGATGCATGCGCACGGCAAATTCGATCGGCTCATCATCAATCAACTGCGATTGGTCGATCAGCGATGGGTTTTCAGACGACCCGATGATGGCAATTACGGTATCATAGATGTCTGGCGCTAAACGCTGATTGAGGCGGATCTCCTCTTCACAATAGGTTTGGCGTTGACGCAAAGTAGAAAAGTCCAAAAAGCCAAAGTTAACCGGCTTTTTGAGTTTATAGGCGTATTCGCCCGTCAGGAATAACCACGAGATCTGGGTTTCGATGACTTGTATAGGGGCGTCAACGGGGTGTGGATAAACATCCGGGTTCTGTAAGGCTTGAAGCAGTTCCGGTTGCATACTGGCTGTGATGCCCCATGTTTGTTGAGTGAAAATTCGATCGTTTATCAGGGAATTATACGGTTCAGATGAGTAAAAAGAGAACTCCTGCCCCAAAAGGCAGCCGCAAAAGTACAAAAAAAACGACCAAACCCAGTGTCTGGAAGCGCATTCGCAACACCTTTTTAAAGCTGCTTCTGTTGGGTGTGGTTGTCGGTGCCATTGGGATGATCTATCTGGATGCCCAAATCACCGAGAAGTTTGAAGGTAAGCGTTGGGCGTTGCCCGCTAAAGTGTTTGCTCGTCCGCTTGAAATGTACCCGGGCCGAACGCTGTCGATGTCCGACTTTAAGGTCGAGCTTCAAGGCTTGGGCTATCAGTCGGTTAAAAGCGCAGAGTATCCAGGCCAAGTGGAGTATGGCAGCACACGTGTGCGCTTGGTGACGCGCGGGTTTCAATTCCCCGATGGGTTAGAAAAATCGCAGACCTTATTGGTCAGTTTCAGCGGTGGGCAGATCAGCGCCATCCAAAACGGAGTCGGGGCTTCCGAAAGCTTGGTTCGATTGGAGCCTATTTTGGTTGGTGGGATCTACCCGCAAAACAACGAAGACCGCGACCTGATTCGCCTTGAAAATGCACCTCCTTATCTGGCCGATGCCTTAATTGCGATTGAAGATCGTAGCTTTTACGACCACCACGGTATCTCGATTCGTGGTATTGCCCGTGCCATGTTGGTGAATCTGAAAGCCGGTAAATTTATCCAAGGCGGCAGTACGCTGACGCAGCAGTTGATCAAAAACTTCTATTTAACCTCGGACCGTACGCTTGCGCGTAAGCTGATGGAGATCCCAATGGCCGTGCTGTTGGATCTGCATTACAGCAAAGAGGAGATCTTAGAAGCGTACCTGAACGAGGTGTACTTAGGGCAATCTGGCTCACGAGCGATTCACGGATTTGGTTTAGGCTCTGAGTATTACTTTGCGCAGCCGATTCAAGAGTTAAAACTTCATCAGGTGGCGTTGTTGGCCGCTTTGGTGAAGGGGCCATCCTACTATGACCCTCGACGTCATCCTGAGCGCGCCTTAGAGCGTCGAAACCTTGTCTTGAGCGAACTGCTGCGCCAAGAGAAGATCAGCCAAGAACAATACGCGGATGCGGTGGCAAAACCACTCAGTGTTGTGAAGCAAAAGAGTCTTTTGAAAGGCGCGTATCCAGCCTACTTGGATTACGTGAAACGTCAGCTTCGGGAGCAGTATCACGAAGAGGATTTAAGCTCCGAAGGCCTTCGTGTGTTTACAGCGCTGGACCCGATCACCCAAGCGAAGGCCGAGAAAGGGTTAACCGACACGCTGGTCATGCTCGAAAAACGGTATGGGGATAAAGCAAAGAACCTTGAAACCAGTATGGTGGTGACCGACCCTCAAACCGGTGAAGTGCTCACCATCATTGGCGGTCGCAGTACTCGCTATCAAGGCTATAATCGCGCGCTGGATATGATTCGTCCCATCGGCTCCTTGGTTAAACCGTCGGTGTATCTAACCGCGCTCATGGAGGGCTACACGCTGGTATCCCCGATTGAGGATAAAAAACTCAATCTCAAGCTGCCTAACGGCCAAGTGTGGAACCCAAGTAACTTCGATCATAAAGAGCACGGCGTGATTCCGCTGCACCGAGCGTTGGCCAATTCGTACAACTTATCCACAGCACGCATTGGTTTGGAAGTTGGCGTTGATAAAGTGATTAAAACGCTGAATAAGTTAGGTGTTACGCGTCATCTTGACCCTTACCCTTCTTTATTGCTGGGTGCGCAAGGCTTACCGCCGGTCGAAGTCGCTGAGTATTACCAAACCATCGCGGCAAACGGTTTCCAGATTCCGCTTCGGGCGATCCGCACGGTGACGGATAAAGATAACGAAGAGCTTTCCCGTTACAACTACGAGGTGAAACAAAGCCTTCCTGCAGCGGATGTGCACTTACTGCAATACGCCATGCAAGAGGTGGCTCGTGAAGGCACGGCGCGCTACGTGTACAGCCAGATCCCATCCAACATTAACATTCTGGGTAAAACCGGTACATCGAACGATCAGCGTGACAGCTGGTTTGCTGGCTTCACCGGCAACCGTTTAGGCGTTGTGTGGATTGGTCGCGACGACAACTCGCCTTTACCCTTCACGGGCAGTGGTGGTGCGTTGCGCGCATGGACCGCTTACATGAAAACGGAGCAATTAGAGCCGTATCTCGCACCCGCTCCAGAAGGTATCGAGTACCTGTGGGTTGATAAGGAAACAGGGTATTTATCCGATCAGCGTTGCCAAGGCGCGATTCAAGTTCCGTTCCTAGAAGGGACGCGTCCCGATTATCGGGTTGATTGTGGGGTGCAAGACCTTCAGAATAGCCCGCAACAGGATAATAACGGGCAGCCGCTTGATTGGTTTCGCCGTTGGTTTAGACAGGAATAAGTATGAAGACGTTTCAGAGAGTGTGCGTGGCCGCTGCACTGGTATCACTGGCGGGCTGTTCAACTTCCGGTATTTACAATACGCCGATTGAAGATCGTTCGACAACGGCGCCACCGTCGGATGAGAACAACAGCGTTGTGTCCGCTGCCGACCCAAGCATTGGTGTTACGGTAACCCCTACAGCACCCGTCCCTGTGGTTCGATCTCAGCGTGATGAAACCACCGAAGAGAGCACACCAAGCGTACCGGTTGCACCGGTAGCTGTTGAAGCGAAGCAAAACCCGGCCGTTGTAGCGCTGCTTGATACCGCTAAAAAGCAAACCAACAACGGTGATCTTCGTGCGGCTCAGACCAGTCTTCAGCGCGCACAGCGGATCTCGCCGCGTGACCCTAACGTCTATTACTCGCTGGCGGATACGCACCGCCGTTTAGGTGAGTTTCTGCAGGCTGAGCAAGTGGCGCTCAAGGGCGTATCCACAGCGCAAGGGCAAAACAGCCAGCTGCGTCGTCTTTGGAATTTGATCGCATCGATCCGTACCGATTCGGGTGATCTGGAAGGGGCGGATAAAGCGACCAATATTGCACAGCGCTATTAATTAATCGCACTGTCGAATAAAAAACGGGCTTCAATGAGCCCTTTTTTTATGCTTAATCGTTTGATTGCAGTTGCCGAATAATGGGATTTAGCCCCGCACTGATTAAAACCATACTGACACCCAAGAGGACTGAATAAAGCCAGAGTCCCCAAGGGTGACTGTTCAGATTGATCATCGCGTAGCTACCCAAAAGATTTAAGGACACACACCAGCACAGTGCAGCCCCGAAAAGCGGTAGCGTAATTGCTTTTTGAAACGCTTTGATTGCCAAAATAAGCACACACGCGGTGCTGATAAGGTGCAAGGTTTCGCCATAGATCTCACCGCTGCCATTGCGGCGAAGCAACTCAAACATTGCGAAGAGCACCAGCGCCCATCGGCCCCAAGCAGCACGCGAGAAGGTTTTACCGAATGCGTACATTAATAAGATGGAGGCGATCAGAGGGATGGCGATAAAATCCCGCAAGTTGATCATCAAACGCAGTAAAGTTTGCTGATCTTGATTGTTGGCAGGGATAAGCAGTTGGGTTAATCCCGATAGGGCCGTGGCTAAAAAGCAAAAACTCAGCAGTACGGCCATATCCTTTGGTCGATCATTCAAGCGCTCTGGATGGCGGAACATCAAAATGGCCGCCACCATGCCTCCAAATAGGATGAATAACTCCCCGAGCATCAGCATTGCTTATCCTTGGATCAGCGTTGCAAAGACGCGGTCTGCTGCATCCAGCGTGTGCTCAATGTCGGCTTCGGTGATGGCGTGGGACATAAAGCCCGCTTCATACGCTGAAGGGGCTAGGTATACACCCTCTTTCAGCATACCTTGGAAAAAGGCCGCAAAGCGTTCGGTATCGCACGCGGTGGCATCACTGAAGCGCGTCA
This sequence comes from Neptunomonas sp. ABH4_499, assembly GCF_056160565.1. NCBI lineage: Bacteria > Pseudomonadati > Pseudomonadota > Gammaproteobacteria > Oceanospirillales > Oceanospirillaceae > Neptunomonas > Neptunomonas sp. ABH4_499. The sequence continues at coordinate 43,446 of NZ_JBSWXK010000022.1, forward strand.
CCTTGTCTTGCTCGGTAAAGAATAAGCCAAACATACCGCCGACCATTGACGTCGTGAACGGGATGCCATGTTTCAGTGCTTTCGCTTCTAAGCCTTGCGTCAGTAGCTCAGTTTTGGCTTCAAGTTGCTCATGGATGCTGGTGTCAGCCGCCAAGGCATTCAGCATGGCAAGGCCTGCGCTCATCGACAACGGGTTACCGGATAAGGTACCGGCTTGATAGACAGGGCCCAGCGGTGCGATGTATTCCATGATCTCACGCTTACCACCGAAGGCACCCACCGGTAAGCCACCACCGATGACTTTACCTAGGGTTGTGAGGTCAGGTTTGATGTTGTAGTAGGACTGCGCGCCACCGAGTGCCACACGAAATCCGGTCATGACCTCATCAAAGATCAGCACCGTGCCGTATTGATCGCACACCTCACGTAAGCCTTCCAAGAAGCCAGGTTGAGGAGGGATGCAGTTCATGTTGCCTGCAACCGGTTCAACAATGATGCTTGCGATTTGATCGCCCACTTTAGCAAATGCCTCTTTCACGTTATCCAGATCATTGAAGGTCAAAGTGATGGTGTGCTCGGCCAATGAAGCTGGTACGCCTGGCGAGTTAGGCTCACCCAAGGTCAGTGCGCCAGAGCCGGCTTTAACCAGTAAAGAGTCAGAGTGGCCGTGATAGCAACCTTCGAACTTCACGATTTTGTCGCGACCGGTGTAACCGCGTGCCAGTCGAATCGCACTCATGGTGGCTTCGGTGCCGGAGCTAACCATGCGCACCATCTCAATCGAAGGCATCAATTCGCAGACTTTATTGGCCATTTCCGTTTCGATGGCGGTCGGTGCGCCAAACCCAAGGCCGTTATCTAAAACAGAGCGCACGGCATCCAACACTAATGGATTGGCATGGCCCAGAATCATCGGTCCCCAAGAGCCAACGTAATCGATGTAGCGTTGATCGTCTTCATCAAACAGATATGCGCCTTCGCCTTTTTTGAAAAAGACTGGCGTGCCGCCCACACCTTTAAAAGCGCGAACAGGGGAGTTGACCCCGCCTGGGATGTGAGCTTGAGCAGCTTGGAATAGAGATTCGGAACGGGACATATCAACACCTTTATAACGGTCAAAAACAGTATCGGTTAGAACGATCGGGCGAATGCTTCGGCACGTTGCTGTACGTTTTCAGCACTGAAGAGGCTGTGAACCACCGCGATCATATCAACACCTTGGTCGATTAATTGAGGGGCATTATCCACCGTAATTCCACCAATCGCCACCACTGGGCATTGAAAGCGTGCCTTGGCTTCGTGGATGATGCTCATCGGTGCGGGTTTGGCGTTCGGCTTTGTTTTAGAGGGAAAGAAAGCACCAAAAGCGACATAATCGGCCGATTGACGTAGGGCGGTCTCGGCAAGGCTTAACTGGTCGTGACAGGTCACCCCTATGATGGCGGAATCCCCCAATAACGTACGCGCTTCAGGAACCGCGCCATCGCTCTGACCTAAGTGTACTCCGGATGCGCCACAGGCCTTGGCAAGTTTGGCATCATCGTTGATTAAGAACACAACATCTTTGGCCTGGCATAAAGCTTGAAGTTGGGTGGCTTGGCGGAAACGTTTTTCATCATCGCCGCTTTTATCGCGGTATTGCAGAATACGGACGCCACCGTCTATCGCTTCTGTGACGAGTCGGATCATCGTCTCATCATCAGGCATTAGCTCGGTGTCGGTAAGCGCATATAAACCGCTGAGCGCCGTTGTTTTGTTCAGTGTCATAGAGCTTGTTTGTGCGTGTAATAGTATTCGATTTTGGATTGGGTCAGCATGCCCATAACATCCCCTTGATTGTTCACTACGCACACAACCGGAGCGTGGAGCTCTTCCATCTTCGAGAAGGCTTCATACAAGGTTGATCGATAGCTGATCTCGACTACGTCATAGCGCTCCGCCGGGATCTCCATCATTTTGACCTCGTCAGCGTCACTCTCACGTTGCAAATACTCAGCTAGGTTCTTGGGCAACATGACGGAAAGCGCTTTCTCATCGGGCTCTTTAATCAAAAGCCAGCGGGGCTTGAGCTCTAGCAGTTTGGTAGCGGCGTTGGCGGTAGTGACTTTCGGCGTTTTAGCAAAATCGCGATCCATCAAGCTTGCCACCGCCGCTCGGGATAACACCTGAGCCAGCGGCTCTCGGCTGTAATCCAATCCTTGCGCTTGCAAAGAGGAGATAAAAATCGAGGGCAGGTGGAAGAGAAAGCGCATCGTTAAGTTACTGATGACGATGGCAATCATCCCCGGGAAAATGATGTTCGGGTTTCCGGTAAGCTCCAAAAGGGCAACCAAGGCCGCTAAGGGGGCATTTAATACCGCACCCATCATCGCGCCCATACCGAGCATAGCGTACAGGCCGATATGGGATACGCTCATATCGGTCAGCCAATGGCCGACTTCGCCGAATAAACAGCCGATGAGTGCCCCAATTAATAAGGTAGGGCCAATCAAGCCTGCGGGAATGCCGAGCCCTAGAATAATAGGGGTCAGTAGCAATTTCGCTACCAAGAGGCCTGCTAACAGGGTGAACTCAAATTGTCCGGTAAAGGTTTGGGATATGGTGTCGTAACCCACCCCCATGACGCCCGGGTAAAACGTAGCGACAATGCCTGTTAAGATTCCGGCCAGTAAAAAGCGCCCAGCAACAGGCCACTTAGCCCGGTTGATCGTTTCAATCATGAGTCGGTTAAAGAGCGCGCTACAGGCACCGATCACTACGGCCATCAGCATGATCCAAGGGACTTCGGCTAAGGTACCTATCTCGAACGATGGCACTAAAAACGCTGTTTCGTACCCCAAAGTGCTGCGCATCACCAAGTCAGCGGCAACGGCAGCAACAATGACGGGGGTGAAACCGATCACCGAGTATTCGAGTAAAACTACCTCCATGGCAAAAATAACGCCCGCTAACGGGGTGTGAAAGGCCGCAGAAATGGCCGCAGCGGTGCCGCAACCGATTAATATGCGCAAAGAGTTGTTGGGTAAGCGCATCCTTTGGCCAAGCAACGAGCTACACGCGGCTCCAAGAAAGATCGCAGGGCCTTCTCGCCCAACGGAGTGACCGCTGACCAAAGCGGTGGTGGCCGTCACAAACTGCATGATGAGGCTGCGACCCGAGATCACCCCTTGGTGATAGGCTAGGCGTTCAAACATGTTCACCATGCCGACTTGTCGAGCGATGACGGGCCACTTTAGATAGATCGCAATCAGTACGATGCTGCCCGCTAACGGCCACCAAAAGAGTTGAGATTGCGGCAGGGATTCAAACGCTTCGGGGTGACCTAGCCAGAAGGTCAATGGGGCTTCGATGGCCAAACGAAACAGAACCATCAAAAAGCCGGTGAGTACGCCGGACAACAATCCTAGGATGACCAACTGAGGTAGCGCATCATAATGCGCGAGCCGTTCCCGAAACTGCTGCAGTAGCGTAGTGATCTTGGGCATCCAGAATTTAACTCATCGTCCATAGTGTTTAGAGTTTTACGGCGGTATTATACCCCAATATATTCATTATTCCGATGAGGGGTTGTCGTGATTAAAGTAGGTATTGTGGGTGGCACAGGCTACACCGGGGTTGAGTTGTTACGTCTTCTTGCCAATCATTCTGGCGTAGAAGTGGCGGTAATTACATCTCGATCTGAAGAAGGTATGCGTGTTGCGGATATGTTCCCCAATCTACGTGATCATTACGACTTGACCTTTACCGTTCCTGATGAAGATCGCCTGGCCGAGTGTGATGTTGTGTTTTTTGCAACGCCTCACGGTGTGGCTATGAGCATGGCACCTTCGCTGGTGGCCCGAGGAGTGCGTATCATCGACTTGGGGGCGGATTTCCGCATTAAAGATGTTGAGCTTTGGTCCAAGTGGTACAAGTTAGAGCATACCTGCCCAGATTTAGTTGAAATGGCCGTGTATGGCCTTCCTGAAGTGAATCGCGAAGCGATCAAAGATGCCCAGTTGATTGCCTGCCCCGGTTGTTACCCAACCGCGGCTCAGTTAGGTTTTCTGCCGTTGCTTGAAAACGATCTAATCGATCACCGTCGCTTGATCGCCGATTGTAAATCCGGCGTCAGTGGTGCCGGCCGTGGTGCCAGTGTCGGTTCTTTGCTGTGTGAAACCAGCGAGAGCATGAAAGCCTACGGCGTTGCGGGTCACCGACATTTGCCTGAAATCCGTCAAGGATTGGGCCGTGCGGCGGGTAAGCATGTTGGTTTAACCTTTGTTCCGCATTTAACGCCAATGATCCGTGGTATTCATGCCACTTTATATGGGCGCTTGAAAGATCCGGTGGATGGCCTTCAGGAATTGTTCGAGCAGCGTTATGCGAACGAGCCGTTCGTGGATGTGATGCCAGCCGGTAGTCACCCAGAAACACGCAGCGTTAAAGGCGCGAATATGTGTCGCATCAGTGTGTTCCGTCCCCAGAACGATGATACTGTTGTGGTGCTTTCCGTTATCGATAACCTTGTGAAAGGCGCGGCAGGTCAGGCGGTTCAGAACATGAACATCATGTTTGATCTCCCTGAGAAGCAGGGGCTTACGGCCTTGGGTATGATGCCTTAATCTTGACTAATTTGGTTGGTTAAATCACAATCAATGGTAGCAGAGTCCCAGTAGGCTCTGCGTTTCGGTAACAAAGAGAGTAACAGCAGTGACAGATATTACATCCATGATCTTTACGGATGCCGCAGCCAATAAGGTAAAGTCTCTTATCCAAGAGGAAGAGAACGACAACCTAATGTTGCGCGTCTACATCACCGGTGGTGGGTGTGCAGGCTTCTCTTATGGGTTCACGTTCGATGAAAGCTTGGCCGAAGATGATACGCAAATCGTTAATCAAGGCGTAAGAATGGTTGTCGACCCAATGAGCTATCAGTATCTACAAGGCTCGGAAGTGGACTACAGAGAGGGGCTGCAAGGCTCCCAATTTACGGTGAAGAATCCCAACGCGACGACAACGTGCGGCTGTGGATCATCCTTCTCGATTTAAACACGCAGAAGTGTGACAAAAAAAGGGCTGAATAAGCCCTTTTTTAATGCCTATCCATATCATCCGTACGCTGGGTAGATGGCGCCTAACAGAGTAGGGCGTTTAGCTCCGGTGACATCGGTTAAGTTCCCAGGGGTGCCAGACAGCGTTTGTTTGGCAAGCCAAGCAAATGCACAGGCCTCAACCCAATCAGGATGAATACCCAAAACGCTGGTGGTCGCAATCTCGGTGTTTGGCATCAGCTGTTGTAGCCTCTCCATCAAGTAACCATTTCGCGCACCGCCGCCACACACGAAAATCTCATCTGGCGGATGACAAAACGCTTCGATGGCATTGCGTATCGATACGACGGTTAACTCCAGCAGAGTGGCTTGCACATCCGCAGGGTTGATCGGCTCTAGTGAGGCAAGATGCGTCGCTAACCATTCTAAATGAAAGTGTTCTCGCCCCGTGCTTTTGGGGATCGCTTTCATAAAGTAAGGGTCGGCTAACAAGGTTGAAAGCAGTGTTGAATTACACTGCCCTGCTCGCGCCCAGTTTCCATTAGCATCGAACGGCTCACCTTGATGCTTTAAATGCCACTGGTCTAATAAAGTGTTCCCAGGCCCTGTATCAAATCCGATGACGGCGTTTTCTTGCGATGTAGAAAGCTCAGTGACATTGGCGATACCACCAATATTCAGGATGATGCGTTGTTTTTCATCGGATCGGAACAGGGTGTTATGAAAGGCGGGCACTAATGGCGCACCTTGGCCACCTTCGGCCATATCTCGACGTCGAATGTCAGCAACGGTTGTGATGCCGGTGCGTGATGCGATGATGTTTGGGTCTCCAATTTGGAGTGTGAAGCCAATGCAAGGGCGATGACGGATGGTTTGGCCGTGCGATCCAATGGCAATAATGGATGATCGATCCAGTTCGTGCTGATCAATAAACTGGTTAATGCAGTCGGCAATAAAATATCCAAAGCTTAGATCAACGCGCCCCATTCGCTCAATTTCGTTATCACCAGGCTGCATCAACTCTTCAAGGTTGTGTTTTATGATGTCGGGTAAGTCGAAGGCATCCGCTGCTACAAAGCGAGGGACATCATTGGTGAATTCAACGGCAGCTACATCAAGGCCATCTAAGCTTGTTCCGGACATGATGCCGATGTACAAGCCATCTTTTAACACGGGTGTGATCATGGGTTATCGTTCTTTTCGTTTTAATCCCGGCTGGCAAAACGCATTGCATAAAGGGATAAAAGAGCCAGCTTTTGATTGGCTTCGTTTCTGAATCGTAGACGTTCCCGAACATGGATCGGGTAGGTATGCTCAAGTTCCACGCTCAATGGGTCTTGATGCTCCTGTGCAATACGAAACTCATAATGCAGGTGTGGTCCAGTCGCCAAACCTGTCATGCCAATATAACCGATAATTTGTCCTTGTTTTACACGGCTGCCTTTTTTTAATGAAGTCGAGAATCGTGACAGATGGGCGTAAAGGGTTGTGATCTGATCGCCATGATCAATTATCACGGTATTGCCGTATCCGCCTTTACGCTCAGCCCAAGTTACTCGTCCGTCACCGGTTGCTCTCACCGGGGTGCCTTTTCTTGCTGCGTAATCCACCCCCTTGTGGGCGCGAATGGTATTAAGGATCGGATGGCGGCGATTGGGGTTAAACCGCGAACTGATACGTGCGTACTCAACGGGCATACGTAAAAACGCTTTTCGAGTGCTGAAGCCCTCCGGCGTGTAGTAGCTGGCAACGCCTTGTTGGGTGACGTAGCGTACGCTTGTGAAGGTACGTTTTTGGACAACGAGTTGCGCCGCGATGACGTAGGGCTTATTCAAAGGGTCATCTTGATAGATGACTCGAAAACGATCGTAGGCTTGAATGTCTTTGGCAAAGTCGACATCCCACGCAAACATATCAATCATCTGATCAACAATCGCTTTGGGTAAACCGGCTAATTGGGCATCTTTGGAAAATGAGGTCTTTATTTGTCCCTCAAGGTAGGCTTGATTGGCTTTTAGGTTTTGGCGAAACCCTTCAGAAGCCTGAGATGTGCTAGCGGTGAAACATAGGGTGAACAAACAGAGCAGCGCTAAAAAAAGCCTACAAAAAAGATCGAAAGTGGTTTGATGAGTACCGTTAAGAGTCATAAAAGCACTATCGGCCGCCCGCTCGGAAGGTTAAGCAGTGATTATCGTTTGTTCAATGGCACGGCTCTGGTTAGAATTGCGTCTCTTTTTTTGAAATGATCTTTTATGTAGGTAAAGGCACAGCAATGACGAAGTTAACACTGTTAGAGGATTTAAAAGCGCGTGGGTTAGTGGCGCAAATGACCAGCGAAGAAGAGCTGGAACAACACCTCAATGAAGGCAGTGTGACCTTGTATTGCGGCTTTGACCCAACCGCCGATAGCTTACACATCGGTAGTCTTGTGCCTTTGCTGGCACTTAAGCGTTTTCAGGCGTATGGGCATAAGCCTTTGGTGCTGGTGGGTGGCGCAACCGGTTTGATCGGCGATCCTAGCTTTAAAGCCCAAGAGCGAAAGCTCAATGATGACTCTACCGTTGCTGGTTGGGTCGACAAGCTGAAAGCGCAGGTCAGTGCGTTTGTGGATTTTGACTGCGGCCAAAACAGCGCAGAGGTTGTGAATAACCTGGATTGGACGCGTGATCTGGATATTCTGACGTTCCTGCGTGATGTTGGTAAGCACTTCTCGGTCAATCAGATGATCGCGAAAGAGTCCGTTAAGCAACGAATCGATCGCGAAGGCGAAGGGATCTCGTTCACCGAATTCACCTACATGATTTTGCAATCGTTCGATTTCCAAAAGTTAAACAGCACTCACGGCTGTACATTACAGATCGGCGGCTCTGACCAGTGGGGTAACATCACAGGTGGTACCGAACTGACGCGCCGTATGAATGGCAATCGTGTCTTTGGCTTAACGTTGCCGCTAATCACTAAATCGGACGGTACAAAGTTTGGTAAAACAGAATCCGGAACGATTTGGCTGTCCAAGAACAAAACATCCCCTTACGCGTTTTACCAGTTCTGGTTGCAAACCGCGGATGCTGATGTGTACCTTTTCTTGAAATACTTCACTTTCCTGAGCGTTGAAGAGATTGATGCACTGGAAGCGGAAGACAAAGAGCGCCAAGGTCGTCCGCAAGCGCAATCTGTGTTGGCAACTGAAGTAACAAAATTAGTACACGGCGAAGCGGGATTAGAAGCGGCGACTCGTATTACGGATGCTTTATTCTCAGGTAATACCGATAGCCTAAGCCGGGATGATTACGAGCAACTGAGTCTCGATGGATTACCAACCGCTCGCATCAAAGCAGAAGAGCTAACCGATAAGCCCCTGACTCAATTGTTGTCAGAAGCGGATATGGGAACCGGCAAGCAGGTCAAAGATGCGCTACAGCGAAATGCCGTTACCATTAATGGCGAAGCATTAGGGCTAGATGCCATCGGACAAACATCTGATCTGTTTACACCGGCTAAAGCAAAGTTTGACCAGTACTTCTTAGTTAAGCTGGGTAAGAAGAAGCACCAACTGTTTGTGCTGTCTTAATAAAGTCCTTTATTGTTATAAAACGCCCTCTTTGCGAGGGCGTTTTTCGTTTTCGTAAATAATTTACAAAATATGAAAGAAAGGTGTTGATGCCAGATCTTAAATCAGTATAATTTGCCCTCCCAACCAGCGAGGGGTTCAAGCCAAAGCGGTTTCACAGCTTAAGATTTGAACGGGATTGTTAGTTGGGTGCTTGTTTTAACCGATTGATTTTAAATAACTTTTTAGTTGATT
>NZ_JBSWXK010000023.1:0-45315 GCF_056160565.1 Neptunomonas sp. ABH4_499
TGTATTTGATCGGGTTATTGGAAAGAAGAGAAATGAACGCACAGAGCCTGAGTTTGGTCCGTGCGTAAAGGGTGTTTTTCAGGGACGACTAGATAAACCATTAAACTTTCTCAGAGAATAATCACTGAGAAAGTTTAATGTCCGAATTTAGTAAAGATACTCAATTGGATGCTGTATTAAAGCGCCGACAAGCTCGGATGCAGCAGATAAGTGCTACTCAACCTACTCCCTCCCAAAATACCCCAAATGCCCTTGATCAGGCGCTTGGGAAGCTGCGAATAAGTCATTTCCGCAAGCATTCAGCAAAAATATCTTATTGAAAGTAAAGGATTTAATTACTCGTGGTTGTCGAGTGGAGGATTTATTCGCAGCTTCCTTAGCTGTAGGGCTATTTTTAGAGTTAATCCCAGCTTTTTTCGAAGTCAGGCTTACCATTGGTACATGCACCAGTAAATTTATAAACCACCTTGATGGTTTGATCGCCTTGATGCAGGACAGCAAGAAACTCATGAAGCTGAATAACTTTGAGTTCAGTCAGATAAAAAAGACTGAGAAACTCATCATGCTTAACATCATCAATGATAGCTTCGTGCCTGTCGTATTTTTGTTCATTATTAGCACAGGTATCATCCTTCACCGAACCGACCGCAAAGGATTTAAAGCTCAACATCATTAAAAAAACACTAAATAGCGCATAAAGCCGACTAACTCCTACCCTAATCTTTGAGAATAGCCTTCCAATCATCAGGCTTATATTTCCTAAGCCAGTATTAAGCCAATATCCATAGGTAAACAATCATTACACCTATTATGATTAGAGATTCTCACACTTCATTAACTGAAAATAATCAACATCAACGGTTATAAACCATCTAAACAATATTGTTCTCAATCGCGTACTTCGCCAAGCCTGCGGCGGTTTGGATATTGAGCTTTTGTTTGATGTTTTGGCGGTGGGTTTCGACCGTGCGTACCGAGATATCCAGTTTGCGGGCAATGTCTTTGTTGCTGTCACCTTCGGCAAGGTGCTTTAGGACGGTGCGCTCGCGTTTGGTCAGCTCTTGTTGTGAGCTGTTACTGTGTGCGCCTGCATCGCTGGTTTTCATCAAGGTTTCGGATGCTTTGGAGCTAAAGTAGGTGCCGCCCTTGTTGACGATCTCGATCGCTTTCACCAGCTCTTCCGAGGGGACATCTTTTAGCACGTAGCCTGCGGCACCGGACTGGATCAGCTGTAAGATGTACTCGCGGTTCTCGTGCATGGACAAAATCAACACGCGGTACTCGGGGAAGCGTTTTTTTAGCTCTCGAGTGGCTTCAAGGCCGTTCATCACCGGCATGGTGACATCCATCAGGACGACATCCGGCTGGAGCAGCTCGGCAAGCTCCAGCGCCTCTAGGCCGTTGTTGGCTTGGCCTACGACTTCAATGTGCGATTCACTGGATAAACACGCATTAATGCCATCCAACACCAGTGGATGATCGTCTACCAGTAATACCCGAATCATAGTTTGCCTTTGTTGATAAACCGTTGTTGTCATTAGCCTATTCAGATAGACCGTACGCGTCTAGCCATTTTTACCAAAGAAAGCCGCAATTACGCCATGGGCAAGCGAACGCGAATACGGGTGCCTTTGTCGATCTCGCTGGTGAGTTCAAACTCGCCACTCAATAACTCGATGCGATCATGCATGTTGCGCACACCTATCCCTTCTACCCCGCTGTTGGCTTCTGGATCAAAACCGCAGCCGTTGTCTTTTAAGCTTAAGTATATACTGCGACGATCAAACCGTGTGGTCAGGCGCACTTCATCTGTGCCGGAGTGTTTTTCCACATTCCACAGCGCCTCTTGGATCACACGGTACAGGGTAATCTCGATATCATCGGGGAGTCGCTCTGGCGGTAGGTGCAGAATAGTCTCGACGATGATGCCGGTTCGGGCTTCGTATTCATCCAACAGGCTTTTTAGCGCGGCTTCTAAACCGAGATCATCCAAAATACTGGGACGTAAATCGTGGGAGACTCGGCGTACCTCCTGCATGGCTTGATTGAGCACCTGCATCCCGGTTTTAAGATCTTCAATAGCCGTGTCATCGCCTTTTTTGAGCTTATTGACCGCAAGCTCCACCCGAAACTTAACCGACACCATCAGTTGATTGATCCCATCGTGCAGTTCACGGGCAAATCGCCGCCGTTGATTTACCTGAAATCGGACGGATTTATGCGCCAAATCCCGAAGGCGACTGTCGGCTAGGCGGCTTTCGTGCAGGTTGATCGCAATCCCGATTACCACAATGATCAGCGCCGTTAAACCGGTGATCACAATCACGGCAAAAAACGTGTTGCGCACGTTTTGGGTGACCTCCTCCCGAACGCGCGCCACCTCGGCGGTGATGTCATCCAGGTATAAGCCTGTGCCGATCATCCAGCCCCATTTGGGCATCTCCAGCACGTAGCCCAATTTGTCTTCCTGCCCACCGACAGACGGCTTACTCCAGCGGTAGCGGTGATACCCACCACCGGCTTTGGCGATACTGACCAAGCTTTTAATCACGTACTCGCCCTTATCATCCTGCAGCTCCCAAAGTGGCTGACCCACAAGCTCCGGTAAAGCGGGGTGTACTAAGTTGACCCCGTTTAGGTCGTACACAAAAAAGTAGCCATCATCGCCAAAGGTCAGGGAGTGCAAAATCCGTTTAACCCGAGCCTGCGCCTCGGCTTCGGGTAAGGCGGGGTCGTTTAAAATCGGCTCTATCGCCGCCATCCCCATCTCTACGTAGTTTTTAAGCTCTTGTCGCTTGGATAGGAGCAAGGTGTGCTCGAAAGTCGTGATCTCAAGGTGCGCTAACTCATGCGCTTGCTTGGCGTTAATCCACGTAATGGTCGCCGTCACAAGCAATAAAGGCAGCAATGCCAGTGCAAGAATTTTCAGTTTTAACGACATACTGCTCACTTTTTAGCTATTATGCACATTGCAGTCAGCTTGCATTCAGGTTTTATTGTTTTGAATGGGGCTTATCCAGTATCGCTCGATGGATAGTGTATGCGATTTGTGTTCCTGTGTGGCAGTCGTGCTCGCACACATATAGGTACTATTGAATGACCTTTGATGTTGAACAAGGTTATATCCGACATCCTGACGAGATTCCCGCCACGGTCAATTCGTGCCGAGACACCCTCAAACCTTGCAAAGAGCTCCAACATTCGGAATTTATGGGCATCAGCTTAGCTTGCGATCGTTTTCATGCGACAGGCTCAGCCTTGGATGTGGTGATCCCGATTAATGGGGCCTTGTTTGAAACGATTGGCTTTGTTTCTTGGTGCAATCCAGAACCGAATGGTCGTTTTCGGGTTGGGGTTCAGTTTGATGATCCGGATATCGCTTATTCCGTTCGAATGATCGAACAGCTGTGCCATATTGAGGCGTATCGCCAGCGGATTGAATCCAAAGAGGGACGATTGATCTCTCAAGAATCAGCTGCGGCTGAGTGGATTCAGATCTTTGCGCACGACTTCCCTGTCTGTGCACGTACCGCTTAAAGGCTTACCTTATAAGCCTGAATGCTTGAGCTTTTCCAGCTCATCGCGATAGTGCGCGGCCAACTCAAACTCGAGGTTTTTGGCCGCCTCGTACATTTTATCCTCTAGCTGGCTCATCACACGGGTCAGCTCCGCGCTGGACATATTCGCTGCATCCACGGTGAGCTCTTCCGCTTTATTCGCCACTTTCTTCGCAGAACGTGCCGCTTTGCGGCCAGGAATCGTGGTCGCACCTTCCATAATGTCGGCAACGGACTTCACAATGCCTTTTGGTGTAATGCCGTGTTCTTCGTTGTACGCCACCTGCTTGACACGTCGACGCTCTGTCTCGTCCATCGCACGCTTCATGGAACCTGTGATGTTATCGGCGTACAAGATAGCGCGGCCGTTGACGTTACGCGCCGCACGACCGATGGTCTGGATTAACGAGGTTTCCGAGCGCAAGAAGCCCTCTTTATCGGCATCCAAGATGGCCACCAAACCCACTTCGGGCATATCGATGCCCTCTCGCAATAGGTTGATCCCCACCAGCACATCAAACTCACCAATACGCAGGTCGCGAATGATCTCGACCCGCTCTACGGTGTCGATGTCCGAGTGAAGATAGCGCACCTTCACGTTATGCTCGGCCAGGTATTCGGTTAAGTCCTCCGCCATGCGTTTGGTTAAAACGGTCACGACGGTTCGCAAATTTTGGCCAGTCACCAAGGTGATCTCACCCAGTAGATCATCCACCTGAGTACTGGCGGGGCGCACTTCAACAATCGGGTCGATCAAGCCCGTTGGGCGCACCACCTGCTCCACCACTTGCTCGCCATGGGCAGCTTCGTATTTGCTAGGCGTTGCTGACACAAAGATCATCTGCGGGGCGAGCTGCTCCCACTCTTCAAACTTTAACGGGCGGTTATCCAGCGCCGATGGCAACCTAAAGCCGTATTCGACCAGCGTCTCTTTACGGGATCGATCCCCTTTATACATGGCACCCAATTGCGGCACCGTCACGTGGGATTCATCAATCACCAAGAGCGCGTTATCCGGCAGGTACTCAAACAAGGTCGGTGGCGGCATACCGGGGCCACGGCCAGATAGGTACCGCGAGTAGTTCTCGATGCCGGAGCAATACCCAAGCTCCATGATCATCTCCATGTCGTACATGGTGCGCTGTTCAAGACGCTGAAGTTCAACCAGCTTGTTGGCCTCTTTCAACTGAGCCAAACGCTCGTGTAGCTCCTCTTTGATCTTATCAACCGCTTCCAACAGAATCTCGCGCGGGGTTACGTAGTGGGTTTTCGGGTAGATGGTCGCCCGTGGGACTTTACGCAGCACCTCCCCCGTGAGCGGGTCGAAATAGCTCAGCTGCTCAATCTCTTCATCGAACAGCTCGATACGGATCGCCTCGCGCTCCGATTCGGCCGGGAACACATCGATCACATCCCCCCGCACGCGATAAGTACCGCGATGCAGCTCCACATCGTTACGGGTGTATTGAAGCTCGGCTAGGCGGCGCAGCAGTTGGCGTTGATCAATCTGATCCCCCCGATCCAGGTGCAGCATCATCGACAGATAAGATTTAGGGTCACCCAAACCGTAGATCGCCGATACCGTCGCGACGATGATCGCATCATCCCGCTCCATCAGCGCTTTGGTCGCCGAGAGTCGCATCTGCTCGATGTGATCGTTAATGGAGGCGTCCTTCTCGATGAAGGTATCGGATGACGGCACGTACGCCTCAGGCTGGTAGTAATCGTAATACGAGACGAAATACTCAACCGAGTTGTCGGGGAAAAACTCTTTAAACTCCCCGTAAAGCTGCGCGGCCAGTGTTTTGTTGTGCGCCAAAATGATGGTGGGGCGTTGCACTTGAGCAATCACGTTCGCAATCGTAAAGGTTTTACCGGAGCCTGTTACCCCAAGCAGAGTTTGCCCGGCAAGGCCTGCATTTAAGCCTTCGACCAGTTTTTTGATGGCCGTCGGCTGATCACCCGATGGCTCAAACGGTGAGTTGACTCTAAAACGATGCTTCTCGGTTGCGCTCATGCTGCTCCTTATGGGGCTGTGTAACTAACGTACTAACAAATACCCTTTATAACTGCCATTACACCCTAAACCACTGACAGAACGTGTCAGTATACCGCGATATTAAAATGGGCTCATCGGGATTCGGTCAAATACCGATTTAGACTCCTAGCATTCTTCGATATACTTTTGACGCTATAAATCAGCGAAATGAGCTTATTTACACACAGAGGACAATCCATTGGACGTTCAACTTTCTGACCGCGTCAATCGTATCAAGCCATCCCCTACTTTGGCGGTGACCAACCGCGCAGCTGAGCTACGCGCAGAAGGCAAAGATATTATTGGCCTAGGCGCTGGCGAACCGGATTTCGATACACCAGAACACATCAAAGATGCTGCGATTAACGCACTCAACAACGGGTTTACAAAATACACCGCTGTTGATGGTACGCCTGCCCTTAAGAAAGCGATCATTCATAAGTTCAAAAATGAGAACGGCCTTGATTACCAAGCCAATCAAATTTTGGTGTCGTGTGGTGGTAAACAAAGCTTTTTTAACCTGTCACTGGCCCTCTTAAACGAAGGCGATGAGGTGATCATTCCAGCACCTTACTGGGTGTCTTACCCCGACATGGTGTTGGTGGCCGATGGTAAGCCTGTGATCATCACAACCACACAGGAACAACGCTTTAAGATCACCCCGCAACAACTTGAAGAGGCGATCACCCACCGCACGCGTTTAGTGGTGCTCAACAGCCCATCCAACCCAACGGGTGTGGCTTACTCGCTAGAGGAGCTAAAAGCCCTTGGAGATGTGCTGGCGAAGTACCCAGAGGTGATGATTGCAACGGATGATATGTATGAGCACATCCGCTTTAACGATCAACCGTTTGTGAACATCCTGAACGCGTGCCCAGAATTGTACGAGCGCACCATCGTGTTGAACGGTGTATCCAAAGCGTACTCGATGACAGGTTGGCGCATCGGCTATGCGGCAGGCCCAGCTAAATTGATCGGCGCTATGAAGAAAGTGCAATCACAAAGCACCTCCAACCCGACATCGATCTCACAAGTGGCCGCTCAAGCCTCGCTTGAAGGCGGTAACGAGTGCGTTGAAAAGATGGTGGTTGCCTTTAAGGAGCGTCATGAATACGTCGTGAACGCCCTTAATGAGATAGAGGGCGTAGAGTGCATCCCAGCCGACGGTACGTTTTATGCGTTCCCAAGTTTTCAGGGTGTCATCGACAATGACTCGCGCTTTAGCAATGACATCGAATTGGCTGAGTTTCTGCTAAACGAAGCGGGCGTGGCGTTAGTGCCAGGATCGGCCTTTGGTGCTCCGGGTAACATGCGTTTATCCTTTGCAACGGGTTTGAGCACATTGCAGGATGCCATTGCTCGCATCAAAACAGCCATCGAAAGCACGTCTTGATCGCTTATTTTATCAGCATCAAGGCCTTCATACGGTATAAGGATTACGAATGAACCGGCTACACTCGGTCCTCTTTGGGCTTACATCATCCCTTCTCTTGACAGCCCAAAGCGCGTCTGCGGCTTCTTTGGAAGAGATCTATCAAAAAGCACTGAAGAACGACCCGCAGCTTAAAATTGCCGAGGCCACCTACCGCGCCAACAAGGAGCTGCTGCCACAAGCACGCTCCGCACTACTGCCAAGCGTGGTGGGTTCGGCCAATACCACCTATTACGACACAACGCTTCTGGACTACAACAACCACGGCTATACCGTAAGCTTAACCCAGCCACTCTTTGCGGCCTCTGACTGGTTTACCTTCCAGCGAGGTCAAGTACTGGATAAGCAAGCGGCACTGACCTTTGATTTGGCCCAGCAACAGCAAATCTTGACGGTTATTCAAAACTATCTGGATGTGCTGAGCGCCCAAAGCAACCTTGAAACCGCCGAAGCGCAAGAGCGCGCGATCAAACGTCGCTTAGATCAGGTAAATGCTCAGTTTGAAGTGGGCTTAATCGCCATTACCGACGTACACGAAGCCAAGGCCTCCTACGATGCGGCGCGGGTTGGTTTGATTGAGGCGCAAGGTGCGTTAGATAACAGCTACGAAGCGCTGGAGCGCTTAATTAACGAGCCAGTGGCCACGGTCGACCCACTCAGCGATGAGTTTCCGATCACCCTTCCCAACCCAGCAACGCCTGACTCTTGGGTAGAAAAAGCCCTCGAGAACAACCTGAACCTTAAGGTGGCAAGCTTAGGGATGGAGTCTGGCCGTCAGGCGGCAAAAGCCGCGCGTGCTGCGCACTTGCCATCGCTGGATTTCCAAGCGACCTACGATTACGACAATGGCTCTACCACCTATCGTGACGATGTGACCTCCAAGGTTGTTGGGTTAACCTTCAGCGTCCCTCTGTATCAAGGGGGTGCTATTAGTTCGAAAAGTCGTGAGGCGTATGCCAACCTGGACGTGGCTAACGAAACCTTCGAAGACACCTACCGCGAGATTAAGCAAAACACCCGTAGCATCATTCGGGATATGCAAACGAGCGTACTCAGTGTAGAAGCACGCCAACAAAGCATTGTCTCTAGCCAAGCGGCACTGGATGCCACCAGCGAAGGCTACAATGTCGGTACCCGTAACGTGGTGGATGTATTAACGGCCGAGCAAGCCTTGTACGCCGCAAAGCGCGACTACTCGGCCGCCCGCTTTGGCTACATCTCTAACTTGTTTGCGTTAAAAATGATGATCGGCTCATTGAGCCCTGCGGACGTTGCCGCACTGGATGAGTGGCTGGTGCCGAACACTTAATGAATCACACCAGAAACAAAAAACCGATCAGCTGATCGGTTTTTTTATGGCGGGTTATTCAGTGGATAACCGGCTTATCTTCTTCAGAGTCCGGCATGATCATGGCTCCGGTGCTGTCGTACGCTAGACAACCGCGCTCCTCGGCCAGCATTAAAAGCTGCTCCAACAACAGACTGGTTAAGTGGCCGCTGATCACGATACCCGCAGGCGGGTCCCCCGCAAACATATCATCATCCATGAGCTCATCTGGGCGCAGTCCCAACAAAAGCGGGTTCTCTTCAATCAATGGCGCGATGTCTTCTGGGGCGAAGATCGCATGATTACCCGAGACCTCAAGCGCAAGGCTGTACGCATCGTGCGCGCCACTTTCGAGCTGATCGATGTATTCCTGCTCGGCCGATTGGAAGATCAGATTCAACCGGCTTGGGGTCGGTTGTGATAGCGCATCCAACGCCATCTGAGAGCGACTGTAATCAGTCGGTACTTTTAGGATTTCGCCATCGGTCGACGTGTCGACCATCAAGCGCCCTTCATCATCAATGTCGAGCCAACCCTGCTCGTACGCAACGCTGAGTAAGTTTTCGAGTGCCGCTTCAATGATGTTGGAGCAGATAATCACCCCAACGCTGGGGTTATCTTGCTCTTCTGGGTCTTTGACAAAATCACCGGCACGGGCCGCGAGAATGGTAGGGTCTTCTTGGATCACGCTGGCCAACACATCTGGCTGGAGGAACAGTTGCTCGTAGCACAAACGTGTTGCAAGACGGTAAGCATCACCCGGTGTGCCCGCTTTATCAGAGGCGTTCAGGTGCTGGAGATATTCATCTTCCAGATCATTCAAGATGTTCGATAAAACCTGACTCATAAATACGCTCTCTGCTCGGTGAGTGCACGCCTGAATGGCTCATGCATGATCTTCTCTATATGGGGAAGCTTAGATGAATTACAAGCGACGGGCAAAGGATAATCAGTGGATGGTTAAGCCAATGATGGGTACGTTTCGCTTGATCAGATCAAATGAATCACGCAGCTCCGACAGCGGCTTTAAGCCAAAATCGACTGGGTCTTTCGGTAGCTCCAACCAATCCAGCGCCCACACTCGGGTCATGATTTCGTATTCGCCGATTAAGGCATCGAGAAAGATCATCACCGCTTCGACGCGCGGATCCATATCCAGAACACGTGGCACATCGTGCATATAGACCGCTAAATGCAGTTTATGATCGATGCAGTTGAGCGAATACCAAAAGTCTTTTAGCTCACAGACTTCATCGGCCACGTTGATGTGGCTTGGGATTGGGTCGTAACGGTGGTTAAAGGCTTTAAAACGAATCCCCTGCAACTCAGGTGCAGCACCGACCAAACTCAGAACCGAATGGATCGATTCTGGGTAGCCATCGCAACCAAAAATCATCTCGATTGGGCCCTCTTCCTCTTCGCGCTCGAAGTGGAAGGTCAGGTTTTCGTCGATGCGCTGAAGCGTTTCGCGATACTCACTCAGAAGACTGTCCGCATCGAACTGGTTTTCTTCCCGAGAGTGCAACAGCTGGTCAATCGTGGTGCTGACTCGCTGCCAAAACGCTTCAATCTGTTGCTGGATCGTCTGCATGATCAGGTACGGGGAACCACAACGCCGGTTTGTCCCTGATACTTACCTTGACGGTCTTTGTACGAGGTTTCACACACTTCATCCGCGCCTAAAAACAGCATTTGCGCTACACCTTCGTTGGCGTAGATTTTGGCAGGTAATGGAGTGGTGTTAGAGAATTCCAAAGTAACGTGACCTTCCCACTCTGGCTCTAGCGGGGTTACGTTAACGATGATGCCGCAACGCGCGTAGGTGCTTTTACCCAAACAGATGGTCAGAACATCACGAGGAATTTTGAAGTATTCAACAGTGCGCGCCAGCGCAAAGGAGTTGGGTGGAATAATACATACGTCGGATTTGATGTCGACAAAGCTACCATCATCAAAATCTTTCGGGTCTACGATGGATGAGTTGATGTTGGTGAACACTTTAAACTCATCCGCACAGCGCACATCATAGCCATAGCTGGACGTTCCGTAAGAAACGATCGGTCCTTTATCCGTGCGGCGAACTTGATTGGCCTCAAAAGGGGCAATCATTTCGTGTTCTTCTGCCATACGGCGGATCCAGCTGTCGGACTTAATACCCATAATGTGCGATTCCACTCACCAAAAATTAAAGCGGCTCATTATAGCGTTATATAAACAAAAATGCCGCATAAAAATTCATCATGCGGCACCTAGGTTTACGGGCTTTTTAACTCAGTCGTCCACGACTTCGATCATCGGCCCGGCACTGCCTTCGGCATTCTCAACGGCCGACATTACGCGCTTGGCAATCTCGCGGTAGCGCTCTGCAACCTCAGATTCTGGGTCATGCATCACCGTTGGTTTGCCTTGGTCAACGTGCTCGCGCACCGACAAGGATAAAGGCACAGCGCCCAGCAGTTCAGTGTCGTAATCACGCGCAATGCGCTCGCCACCACCGGCCCCGAAAATGTGCTCCTCGTGGCCGCAGTTGGTACAAATATGAGTGCTCATGTTTTCCACCACACCCAGCACCGGAATATCCACCTTTCGGAACATTTCGATACCGCGTTTAGCATCAAGCAAAGCAATGTCTTGCGGGGTAGTGACAACCACGGCGCCATCAACAGCGACTTTTTGTGCCAAGGTTAATTGGATATCGCCGGTGCCTGGCGGCATATCGATCACAAGGTAATCCAAGTTATCCCATTGGGTTTGCGTGGCCAGCTGCTGCAAAGCACCGCTTGCCATTGGGCCTCGCCATACCATCGGTGTGGATTCATCAATCAACAAGCTGATCGACATCACCTGCAGCCCTTGGGCCATAACAGGCTTCATGGCGTTCTCACTTGGGGTTTCGGGACGAGTCCCTTGAGCAATACCCAGCATCATGCCTTGGCTTGGGCCGTAAATATCGGCATCCAACACACCAACGCGCGCGCCTTCGGCCGCCAATGCCAACGCAAGGTTAGCGGTGGTGGTCGATTTGCCCACACCGCCTTTACCCGATGCAACTGCAATAACGTGTTTTACGCCGGATAAGCCGGATTTCTGGGGCGCGGCATTCGTGGGTTGTGCTTGCATTGACTACCTCGATCTGTGCAAATAAAAACATCGTAGCATTATTCAAAAAAGCCACAGAGCCGATTTTAGCATTTCAGTTTTCAGTGGCTTATCTATCTAAGACAGTTATGGGGATGAATATGCCTTTTCCAACCGTTTTAGTCGGATTTATCTACTGGGGCTCGTCGACTGCTTTTTCAGCTTCAGCCTTAAGCAAATCACCCCCGCCCAACGCTTTAAATAAACTCAATTGATTCAACGAGAGATTAAGCGAGGTTTGAATCACATCAAGCTCTGCACTTAGCCATTGGTGCTTATTCGATAAGTAAGGGACTTCGCTGGTTAGACCCGCTTCAAAATCGGATTGGGCCAAATCCAACTGCTCTTTTTTAAGCGCTAATCGACATTTACCCTTCGCTAATTGGGCACTTGAGCTGTTCACTTTATTAATGGCCGAATCAACTTCTGTCCACGCGCTCAGTACCTGCTGCTGATATTGAATGATAGCTTGCTGCTGAGTAATGGATGTGATCTCCACTTGCCTGTGCAGCTGATCCCGATTAAACAAGGGTAAATAAAAGCTAGGGCCGATTTGCCAAGTGCGAGATGACCACTCATTAAGCGCCTGACTGCTTAACGCCTCGAAGCCCATATTGCCGGTTAACTGGAATTGCGGGTAAAGCGCCGCCTCGGCGATACCGATGTTTGAAGTGGCCGCGCGGACTTTCGCGTCCAGCATGCGGATGTCAGGCCGTTGGCTAAGAACCGCCGAGGGCAAGGCTAATTCAGGTGTAGGTAGCACGTTAAATGGCTTATTTTGAGAGGCTAAGTGCGCTTTCAAGGCACCTGGCTGCTCACCCAATAAAAGTGAGATCTGATTTTCCAACTGGTGGAGATTACTCAGCTGCTCTTCAATGACGCTGTCGATCTCTTGCAGTTGAGCTCTCAACGTAAGCGATTGTTGCTCGGTGCTAAGGCCGGATTCAACCCAAGCGTGTGCAATCGATAACTGTTCGTTTAAGTTTGCTTTCATCTTCTGTTGGATGGAAAGCGCCGCTTGAGTAGCTCTGATTTGAATGTAACGTCGCATCAGTTCGGTGCGTAACGCCAACCGAACATCCGCAAACTCACTTTTGGCCAACGCTTGTTGTGCTTTTGCTGCCTCCAACTGATTCGCGACTTTACCCCAAAGATCCGGCTCCCAAGAAGCATCAAACCCGGTTGAGTAAAGTGTAAAAGGGGCTGCTAATGCGTCGATAAGCGCGTCTTTCTGCGTCCCAGAAGCCGAGAACTGAACAAAGCGAGTCGCACTGCCATCTTCACTTAAGCGCTGACGTTTAACACTGCCGGCCAATCCAAGCTCAGGCTCGCCTGCCCCTTCTGCGACGGCTCGATACACTCGACTGCTCGCAAAATTGAGTGCTGCCACTTGAAGGGTTTGATTATTTTCCTCCAGTAAGCGCAGCAAATACTGCAACTCTGAATCCGCTAAGAAAGCCGCCTCAAACGTGGAAGTTTGTACACTCTGGTCGGTATTGGATGGTTGATTGAGCGCTGGCCAATGCAGAGGGACATCGACCTCCGGTGTCTGATGCTCAGGGCCTAACCGAGTGCAGCCGGAAACCATCAGCGCACTGATCAAGGCAACGGATATAAGCGGAGCTTTCATAATTCAATCCTTAAGAGGTTCGGTGCCTAAATAACCAACTGGCGATGGGAAGCGTAACTGCAGCCATGATCAAAAGCGGAATCATATTCTGATAAACGTCCATAAAGGTGGCCCCTTCTAAATAGACCCGCCTTACAATATCCACCGAAAATCGCAGCGGGTTAATGTAGGTCAGATCCTGCATCAGATCAGGCATATTGGTGAGCGGAGTCGCAAACCCAGAGAGCAACATCAGAGGCATCAACAACACAAAGGTGTACAACATCGCTTGCTGCATGTTCAACGAAATGGCCGATATGGATAGACCAATCCCCACGCTGGCCAAGGTAAACATGAAGAGTCCTAAATAGAGTGTGATGAGAGAACCGCTGAACGGGATATCAAACCAATACCGGCTGATCAGAAGCACTAAAGAGGATTGAATAAGACCAATGTAGACGGGCGGCAGCGCTTTACTGATTAAGATTTGTGAAGGTAGGCTCGGTGTGACCAGTAATTGATCAAAGGTGCCTTGTTCACGCTCCCTCGCCACCGATAACGCTGTGAGCATCATGGTTTGGATCATACTGAGCGCGGCGATCATACCGGGTAAGATCAACCACCGAGTTTCCATGTTCGGGTTAAACCACGCGCGCGTTTTTACCGAAAGAGGCAATTGCGCGCCTAAGTCTTTTTCCGCGTTATACGCCAACGTAATCGCACTGAAACTGCCGAGCACTGAGTTCGCCGTGGCGGAGTTTCGACCATCCACAATCAACTGTACAGGGCTGGACTCGCCGCGCAGCAGTTTTTGCTCAAAATCTGCGGGGAAATACACCACCATTAAGGCTTTCTGATTACCGATCACATCCGCAATATCGTGACTGCTGTTGAGCGTCGCCACCTGATTAAACAACCCTGCCCCACGCAGTTTTTGTAGCATCTCGACACTGTGTTCGCTTTGGCTTTGATCCAACACGGCATAGGGCACTTCTTTTAAATCAAAGGTGGCTGCATAACCAAACAAGAGCGTTTGCATGATCACGGGCATGATTAAGACCACACGGCTTGAAGGATCTTTCAATACCGATAAAAACTCTTTCTGACACAAGTTTATAACCAACAGGAAATAGTGACGAATACTGTCCATGGCTTAATCCAACGTCTTTTTGGTCAGGATACGTGCCAGTGCTAGCAGCACAACGGCGTAAAGGGTTAACAAAGCGAGGTCTTTAAGGATGATGGGCCAGAAATTCCCCGCTAAGAACACCGTACGAAGGAGCTCAATAAAATAGGTTGCTGGCAGTAAACTGCCGATCACTTGAACACCGCTTGGAAGGTTACCAAGATCAAAGACAAAGCCTGATAACATCATCGCCGGTAAGAAGCTTGCCAGAATCGCAATCTGGCTGGCTAAAAACTGATTACGAGTCAAAGCGGAGATTAACAAACCGATCGCCAACGCAACCAGCATGTAGATGATCGAGCCAAGTGCCAGTATTAAAAACGAACCCTGAATGGGGACTTGAAACAAAAAGGTCGAGGCGGTCACACACAAAACAAGACCGATGATACCCACGCCAAAGTAAGGAATGATCTTAGCTAAGATGATCTCTGTGGGTCTCACTGGCGTCACAAACAGTGCCTCTAACGTGCCCCGCTCCCACTCCCTTGCCATGACAAGCGCGGTAAGAAACGTCCCGACCAAAGTCATGATGAGCACAATCAACCCTGGAACAATAAACCATGTACTGGTATTGGCATCATTGAACCAGAGCCTTGGTACGATCGTGACACCACCGGAGGCGCTTGAGTCCATCCCGCTGCGGTCACTTTGCTTACCGGCCCACACAGTTAACAGCTGGGAAAAATACTGACTGATGGCCGAAGCCCGAGTGGCATCACTACCCAAGACGATAAGCTGCACATCCGCCTGCCCTGCTTTGAGCTTACTGGCAAAGGTATTATCAAAGATCGCGATGGATTCAACTTCCCGATCCCTCATGGCGTTTTCGGCACTTTGCACCGAGGTATAGACGGTGGGTTTGAAGTAGGGTGAGAGTCTCAGCGTCGAGAGCACATCGTGGGTTTCAGGCGTTGGCTGCGTCGTTACCACAGCAAGGCGAATGTCTTTTACATCCAAAGTGACGCCATAACCAAAAATGAATATCAAGGCGATGGGTAAGCCGATGCCAATCAAGAGATTACTTTGATCACGCAGCAGTTGGCGGGTCTCTTTCTTGACCAGAGCCCACAATCGAATTGCAAAGGCTTTCACTGACGAATAGCTAGCCGGCATGCGATGACTCCTGACGGCTGCTTTCTTGGGAATGCCGACTGGTTTCGATGATGCGAATAAAGGTCTCTTCCATGCTCATGGAGTCCCCACCCTCTAAGCCATTTCGAATCTCATCGGGCGTACCCATAGCGAGCTTTTTACCCGCGTCTTGGATGAGGATTTTGTCGCAGTACTCCGCTTCTTCCATAAAATGGGTGGTAATTATGATGGCCGTTCCGGTTTTGGAGAGCGCCGTAATACGACGCCAGAAAGCTCGTCTGGCTAGCGGGTCAGCGCCGCTGGTCGGCTCATCTAAAAAGAGAATGTCCGGCTTATGCATTAAGCTTGCGGCCATCGCTAAGCGCTGTTTATACCCGCCAGGCAAAGCACTGCTTTTTTTATCTAAGTGGGAGGCCAGATCAAATTGATCAACAACGCGCTCGATCGCCTCTTTTCGTTTGTGCCCCCAAAGACCATATGCGCCTGCAAAGAAACGTAAGTTTTCAAAAACCGTTAAATTACCGTAGAGCGCAAACTTTTGTGACACATAACCGATGTGCGCTCTGGCACTGGCGGATGCCGTGCGTAAATTACTGCCAGCCACATCGAGAGTGCCAGAAGTCGCAGGCAGTAACCCACACAACATCCGAAAGGTCGTCGTTTTCCCCGCACCGTTAGGCCCCAATAAGCCAAAAATTTCGCCAGGCAGCACATCGAACGAGGTATTGGAAACCGCCGTAAAATCCCCAAAGCGCTTAATCAAATCCTTAACCGATACAATCGGCTGATCTTTAGGGTGGGCACTTTGTTTATCGTCACTTTGTAAGAGAGACGCATCGATGCTTTGAGATTCATTATGCGATTTCAGATGAATCATGAACGCGTCTTCTAACCGAGGCTCAATGGCACGATACTCTTTGGCACCTAAAGCACTTGTTAACGCTTCTACATCACAGGAGGGTTGCAAAACACAGCGTACTTTACCGCCCTCAGGTACCGCATCAACGACCTCGCTTTCACGATCCAACAAAGCACTTTGCAGATCCCGCGGCTTTTGATCCGCATTGGGCACCAACACAAAGCAACGGTCTTTTGCCAACGCCTCTAATGATTTCGGTGTGCCCTCGGCTAAGAACTCGCCCTCATTCAGCAAATACACCTCATGACAGCGTTCAGCTTCATCAAGGTAGGAGGTACTGACAATCACCGTTAAATCATCGTCTTTGACCAGCTGACTGATGATTTTCCAAAGCTCTTGTCGTGACAGCGGATCCACACCGACCGTTGGTTCATCCAATAACAACAGCTCGGGGGAGCGCACCAATGTGCAGGCCAAACCGAGCTTTTGTTTCATCCCCCCAGACAGCTTACCCGCAGGGCGTTTAGTGAACTTAGTTAAGTCAGTCATGTTCAGTAAGCGCTCAAAACGCGCTTTACGTGTGGCCTTATCCACCCCATGAAGATCAGCGTATAGGTCTAAATTCTCTTGCACGCTCAAATCCTCATAAAGACCAAAACGCTGGGGCATGTAACTGATTCGGTTCTGGACCTCTTGGGACTGCTCGGCAACATTAAACCCAAGTACCCGCAACTGTCCTTCCGTAGGTGACATCAACCCTGCGATTAGACGCAGTAAGGTCGTTTTACCTGCGCCATCGGGCCCAACCAAGGCGGTTAACTGGCCTTTTTTGACCTGAAAATTGATCGCTTTTAAGGCCGTACACTCACTATTCTTTTCTTGAAACGTTTTAACGAGTTGCTCAGCCTTAACCACCATCTCACTCATGGGATAGCTCGTTCACCGGTAATAAAACCGTTGCTGGCATTCCAAGTTTGAGAAGGTTATCGTCATCCTTCACCCTGACGCGCACTTCATACACAAGTGAGGTTCGCAAATCCTCCGTTTGAACATTTTTCGGGGTAAATTCAGCAACTGAGGAGATAAAACTAACCGTGCCGTTAACTGCCTGATTAAGACCATCTACCTGCACCTGAACCTCTGCACCCACCTGAGTGTTAACTAACTGTGTTTCATTGATATACACACGAATCCATTTAGGTGAGGTCAGAGCGAGAGTAATTACGGGACGCTGCGGACTGGCAAGATCACCCGGTTCCATTAAACGCGAGCGAACCTCACCGTTACTTGGAGCAACCAAGACGGTGCGATTAATCTGTTCAGCCAATACAGCTTTTTGGGATTCTAAAACCTGCAGTTGTGCCTCAGCTTGCTCGATGTCTTCCCGACGGGGGCCCTCTTTTACAATCGACAAATTGGCCTTGGATTGAGTCAACGCGGCTTTCAGCGCAAAGACTTGGTCTTTCGCCTCATCAATGTTTTGTTGGCTTACCCCTTTTCCGTTGGTTTTTTGATCCACGGATTTTAAGCGCTGCAAACGCGCTTGGGCGATATTAAGGTTAGCCTGCTGCTGCGCAACCGCCGCTTCAGCTTGTTGAATTTCTTGCTTTCGAGAGCCTGCTTTTAATTTGGCAAGGAGCGCTTGCTGAGCGGCGATTTGAGCCTCACTTTGCGCCAACTGTAGGGACTGAACTTTGCTGTCCAGTTTTGCGATAATTTGGCCCGCCTCGACCCTATCACCCTCTTCAACTAAGAGATCGGTCACCCGTTCGGACTGAGTAAACGATAAGGAAACTTGGCGTATATCCACATTTCCATAGAGCTTTGATTCGGTCTTTTGAGTACTAGGCCAATAGAGAAAACTCGCTGTAGCAATAATGACTACGACGATCAGCAACACAAGATACTTTTTCTTCATAGCGAGTTTCTTTATTGATTCGTTTATTTTTGATTAAGTGTTGAGAGCCCACCTTATTAAATTTAAATTTGAATTTCAACTAATGGATGGGTAAAGTGCCTGATCATTGATGTAAGCCATGTGGTTGTAGAATGAGCACTCGAAAAAATCGCGCGGACGGCGAAGAAACCAAGAAAAGAATTTTAGCAGCAGCGGCCGAGCGGTTCGCGCGAAGCGGCTATCACAACACCTCGGCAAAGGATATTTGCAACGCAGCCGGTGTGAGCACAGCCGCAATCAATTACCACTTTAATGGTAAAGATGGCCTTTATGAGCTGATCATTTTTGAAGCGATTGAGCATTTTCTGAATTTGGATTTTTTGCGCGAGCTTGATGAAAGTCCAAGTACTCACGAAGAGAAACTGGATCGACTGATTCGTCATTTAGTCGCAAACGTAGTGGAAAATCGCAGTTGGCACGGAAAAGTCTGGGCCAGAGAAATCGTAAGCCCCTCCCCTTTGATCACAACGGTTCTGGCAAAACAAGCCCAAGTGCGTGCAGGTTTAATCAAAAAAATTATGATGAAAGCCTGTAATTTGACCGATGAAGATGATGATATCAAAGGCACCTACGCGCTGTTTACCTTGTTGGCGCCCTGCATGATGCTGATGATTGTAAACCCTGACCTACCGACCCCCATTAAGCCTATATTTTCACAACCTCAAGATGAGCTTGTGAACTTCATTAAGCATTTAATCCTCCATCAATCTAAAAACTGATGTATAAAAAAAGCGCGCGGTTAAGTGATTAACCACGCGCTTTAACATGACTTACTTAAAGCGTTTTGCGACGCTGTTTAAAGCGTTAGCTTGCGTCTTTTCCTTCTAGCAATTCAATGGCGCGCTTCTTAGACGTACCGTAATCGGTTTTACCGCTGCCAAGTACTGGGACTTGATCGATCACAAAGATACTCGATGGCATCAATAGCCCCGGCATGCCGCTGTCCACCAGCGCTTGACGGATCTCTTTTGCATCGTGATCACCTTCGACCAGCGCGATCACTTTCTCGCCTTTTTTCTCGTCGGGTAAATTCACCGCGACCAGTGGCGTTTCAGCGCCCAGTACGTCGCGCATGCGCTGCTCGACATCGGCCAAGCTGATCATCTCGCCACCGAGTTTTGCAAAGCGGCTGTAACGATCTACTATCGTCAGGAACCCATCTTCATCCAGATGGCCTTTGTCGCCTGTGTTGTACCAGCGAATGCCCTCTTTCTCGACAATAACAGACGCGGTCTTTTCAGGGTTATTGAGATAGCCCTTCATGATTTGCGTACCGCCAATCAAAATAAGTCCAGCCTCGCCTGTTGGCAGTGTTTCAAAGGTATTGGGGTCCACAATGCGGAACATAGAACCCGGCAGCGCCATACCCACGGTACCGACCTTGTTACCGACCTGCACACGCCACCACTGGGTATCTAGGTGATCGGGCAAGTTAACACCAGCCACCGGAGTGGTTTCGGTACAGCCGTACCCTTCCACTATGTTCGCTTTAAAGCGGTTTTCGAACTGCTCGCGCACTTCGGCTTGAAGCTTCTCGGCACCGGCAATCACGATGCGAAGCGATTGGAACATCTCGGGCACCAGCTTTTTATTGCGTGTGTATAAGCGCAGGAAGGTCGATGTACCAAACAGCAGCGTTGCCTTAAAGCGCGCCACCCCTTTACCCACCGCAAAGCCATCGGTTGGGTCTGGCTGACACACCACCGGCAGACCCGAAATCAACGGCATGTAGCAAGAAGCCGTCAAACCAAAGGCGTGGAATAACGGCAACGAAGCCATCATCACATCGTCATCACGCATGTTGATTACATCGGCAATTTGCTTAAGGTTGGCCATAAAGTTTCGGTGACTTAGCATCACACCTTTTGGCAAGCCTTCGCTACCGGAAGAGAACAGAATCGCGGCGGTATCATCCAATTGACGAGAACGACAATACAGGGCTTTTAGTACCGCCGATGGCAGCGCAACAGCTTTGATCAAGGTGGTTACGCGCTCAAACGGCGTGATCGAATCACGGACCTCTTCGAGCAGCATAATGTCGCAGCCTTGAATCCACTCCTCAATTTTAAAGCCACGTGCTTTCAGCTTAATCAGGAACTGCTTAGAGGTCACAACGCTCTGGATTTCAGCCTGCTTTAACGCCGCTTTAATCGCCGTTTCAGACGCGGTGTAGTTCAGGTTAACCACGGTTTTACCCGCCATTAAACCCGCCATATTGGCGATCATCCCACCGGAGCTGGTCGGCACCAAAACACCCACATTTTGGCCTTTTAACTTCGCAATGCACTTACGGAACAAGAGCACCGCCGTCAGCATACGTTGCGCACTGAGTGGCTGCCCCTCTACATCGCTGATCACCCAAGGCGTATTGCCTGTTTTCATGCCATCTACAAAGGCGGCATCGAGGCAGCTCATGGTGTCGGTATAGCGCTGCCAAGCGGTGATGGACAGCTCAAACACGCGCTGTTTAACCTCGGCCACTTTGGCATCGCAGCTCATTGGCTCGCCGTAGGCAACGATCACATCGCGCTTAACTCCGCCACGGCTAAAGGCTTGAAGC
Organism: Neptunomonas sp. ABH4_499; assembly: GCF_056160565.1. NCBI lineage: Bacteria > Pseudomonadati > Pseudomonadota > Gammaproteobacteria > Oceanospirillales > Oceanospirillaceae > Neptunomonas > Neptunomonas sp. ABH4_499. The sequence continues at coordinate 20,756 of NZ_JBSWXK010000023.1, forward strand.
TTACTGCCCGAGCGCGAGAAACGGCTGCCCCACAAACCGCGTAGGTAAAAGGGCACAATCACCGCGCCGCTGTCGGCTGCGGCACGCTCAAAGCCTTTCTTAAACTCGCCTAGCTGACCGGTATGGCTGATCGCACCTTCTGGGAATAAACAAACCACACCGCCCTCTTTGAGAATTTCGTGCACGCTGCCCAGCGCTTTACGGCTGTTGCCGCCCGAAATAGGGATTACCTTGTACAGGTTTAGGAACCAGCGGAAGTACCAACGCTCGTAGATGGAGCGCTCCATCACAAAGTGGATATGGCGTGGACACGCCATCTGGATCATCGCCCAGTCCAGCCAGCTGATGTGGTTACCGAGCAGCAGCATGCCTTGGCCATCTTTCGCCAAGTGCTCTAGCCCTTCGACATTGAGTCGATATTTGCGGCGGATCACAATCGATACCAACACCCGAATCAAGGCCTCGGGCAGTTGGCGAACGGCATGGTACGCACCAACGGTTCCCATTAAGGCAAGACCTACCAACAACCAAAGAGCATCCACCGCCATCAAAGCCGCTACGACGGTAATCGCAAGGCCCGAGATCATCGCAATGTTCTGTACAAAGTTATTGCCCGCCAAGACTTTGCCCAACATACCATCGGGTGCGTGGTACTGGATTAAGGCATTGAGCGGAATGGTCATCAAGGCACCGGACAAACCGATGCACAAGAAGCAGAAGGACGCGCCCCACAACCCCTCGACTGAAGGTAAAAACCACAATCCTAACATGACGCCAATCGCACCCAGCGGGATCAACCCTGTGTTGATGTGCCCAACCGATAAGCGCCCCGCAATCACCGACCCCAGCATAATGCCGACACCGGCCAAAGCCATGGTGCCTTGGATTAAGAAGGTATTACTTTGTTTAAAGGCCTCTTCGGCATAGGTCGGGAAGATGGCTAACATCATCTGGCTTAACGTCCAGAAAGCCGCGAGCCCCAGAATCGATAAGAAGATACGACGGCGTTGTTTTACAACCTTGATGTTGTCTTTTAGCATCTCGCCTTTTAAATAACGTGCGCGATCAAAGGGTTCGGCCACGCCGCTGCTTTGCGTATTGGGTAAGCCCTGTGCAAACAGCGCTTCTAACCCAGCAAACGCCATCAAACACCACCCTAAAGGCGCCACATGCTGGAGAATCTCGCCAGGCGCCATACCACTGGCAGCCAGGCCTGCAAGGTACTGTTCAAAAAACAACGAGAACACAATGATGCCCGATAAGATCGCCACCATAGTCACGCCCTGCATCCAGCCGTTGCCCTCACTGATGTGGTCCTCCCCCACCAGTTCACGGATGTAGCCGTATTTAGCAGGCGAGTACAGCGCACTTTGCAGTGCCAAAACAAAGGTCATGCCAAAGGCAACTTCAAACCAACCTTGGTAATAACTGAGCGTAATCCCCCCTGTGATCAAAAAGGCCAATCGGGCCGACCAACGCATCACGTTGCGCTTTGCAAAGCGATCCGACAGGAAGCCTGCGGGGGAAAACATCAAAATAAAGGGCAGTAAAATCAATCCGTTAACAATCGCGGTCAAGATGATTTGTTGATCACCGTCGTAGGACTTAAACAGCGTGTTTTGAATGATGATCTTATGGCCTAAATCGACAAAGGCGTTAAGAAAAGCCACCAACAGAAATGGAACAAACCCTTTTTGGGCCAACAGCTTGATCATGATGCGATCTCCTTTCCTTGGACTGGGTCATTGGTAACCATCGGCTCTTGCGAGCACCACCCGGTCAGAAAATGGCTTACCAGTTGATTGATCATAGCGGACTCGTGCCCCTCCACAGGTAGAAACAGTTTGTGATGCGCCGAGAGTGTTGTGATTCCGTGCACGCCACTCCATAAGGTTTTTGCCGCCAACGACAACGACGCCGAATCGGCATTGGGCTTTAACGTTTTGAGCGGCTGCTCGACCAGGGCGAACAGCGCATCGATTTGATCGATCATTTGATGAGGCAGCTGCGATTGCACCGACGAGCGATGCTCAAACAACAGTGACCACTCATCAGAGTGCTTTTTCGAAAACGCCAAGTAATCCGTCGCGTAACTGACCAGCAATGCCTTGGGCGATAACGACTGCCCGCTGACGGACGTTTTCAAGGTATTCATTAACTTAGTTTGGGTGCGCAGATTAAGTTCCCAGAACAGTTCGTCTAAGTTACTGAACACCTGATATAAGGAACCGGCCGAATAGCCGATCTCGGCGGCAATTTTACGCGCCGTCACCCCCTCGATGCCCTGCTTGTTTAACAGCACAAACGCGGCATCGATCGCCAAGCGGCGAATCTCATCTTTACTGTGGTCGTTTCTTCTGGCCATAGAGTAAGCTCAAAATTAATTAAACAGTGTTCACAAAGGTTAATTGAACACCGTTTAATAAGCAAGTACCGCGACCTAATCATTTACAAAAGTTACAAAAGGGTCGTTTACTTTCTTAACGCTCTTTGCGCTTCTACCCCAAGAAGAGCTTGGTAGACTGCGCGCCAATAATAATCACAAACTTTAGAGAGCATCCTTCATGATCACTAACGAAGTTGTATCACCCAACGACCAACGTGAGGTCAAAATCGTCCTTTTGATCGCGGCGTTTGTTATTCTGGCAGCAACCTTCTTTAACCAACTACCGGGCGGCATGATTGGCGCATTGGGCGCAATGGTTATTGTCGGTTTTATTTTAAATTACCTTGGTGACCGAACCCCGATTATCAACCAATTCTTTGGTGGCGGTGCGATTGTTGTCATCTTTGGCTCCTCTTACTTATTCCACAGCGGCTTTTTGTCAGGCGACATTGAAAAGCAGATCACCACCTTTACCAAAAGTGGTGGATTCTTATCCTTTTATGTAGCCAGCCTTGTGACAGGGTCTATCCTTGGCATGAGCACCGACACCTTGAAAAAGGCCGCTCTGAAATACATCCCGGTTATTCTGGGCGCTGTGGGTATCTCCTTCCTGTTTGCAGGTGTGATTGGCCTTTTCTTCGGTAAGAATCTGTTTGAATCCTTGATGCTGATTGCACTGCCGATTATGGGCGGCGGCATGGGCGCAGGTGCTGTACCTCTGGTTGAGATTATGTCTGGCCGCACCGGTATGGATGCCTCCAGCCTTATGTCACAGATGGTGCCAGCGCTGGCCATTGGTAACGCCATTGCAATTGTAATTGCTGGCTTGCTGCACAAAGTGGGTCAGATCAAACCAAGCTGGACCGGCAACGGCGAGTTGATTCGTGGCGATGCCCCTGAAATCAAAGAAACCACCAGCAAAGAACCTTTGGATGTCACTAAGCTTGGCATGGGCGCGCTGATTGCGATCAGCATGTTCTTCTTGGGCACCCTGCTTTCGACCGTGATCAGCATGCACACGTATGCGTTGATGATCTTGTCGATTGCTTTGATTAAGGTCTCTGGCCTGATGCCAGAGCGCCTCGAGAAAGTGGCACACGCTTGGTACACCTTTGTGGTTGGTAACCTGACACCGGCCCTTTTGGTGGGTATTGGTGTGGCGTACACCGATCTTAACCAGATCATCGACGCCTTATCCCCTATGTACTTTGCTATGGTCTTTGCCACCGTGTTAGGTGCAGCCGTGGGTGCTGGTATTGTTGGTCGCATGATGGGCTTCTACCCGGTTGAGTCAGCCATTACGGGCGGTCTTTGCATGGCAAACATGGGCGGTACAGGCGATGTAGCGGTACTGGCGGCCAGCAAACGTATGCAGCTAATGCCATTCGCACAGATCTCATCACGTATCGGCGGTGCGTTTATGCTGATTCTGGCGACCTTTGCCATCCAGATGCTGGCTTAAGTGAGCCAGCTATTAGCCGACTGTTAGCCAAGTATGATCGTTAAGGGCCCTCTTTGAGGGCTCTTCTCCCCTACTCTATAATGGGTGGTATTCGCCTATGACCGCCTATACCATGACACTCAAATCCTACCTGACCGCCATTATCCTACTGACCATTACCCTGATTATTGCGATATCGGGCACGCTCTTGGTCTTTGTAACAAAACAAACCTATTTGGATGGCGTGAGTCAGCGCGGTATCGAACTTGCCAGAGTGCTGGCCAGTGATGCGCGCGTCATTAACGCTGTGCACAACCCAAGCTCCGACTCGGAGCGACAGATTCAAGATTACATTGAGGCGATTCGTGCCAAAACCGATGCCTCTTACATTGTGGTCACCGACAAAAACGCGACCCGCCTAAGCCACCCAACGCCTGAGCGCATTGGCAAAACCTTTATCGGTGATGATATCTACCCCACCCTTAACGAAGGCATCACGCGCACCACGGTAGATACTGGCTCGCTGGGGTCGGCGATTCGAAACTTTGCGCCTATCATTGCACCAAGCATGACCCCAAAGTTATCAGGAACTCAAACCGAGAACCCCGAGGTGATCGGCGCGGTCAGCATTGGCTACCTAGAGCAATCCATTACCGACCTTTTATTTAAGTACTACGCTCAAGCAGCGCTCTGGCTTGGGGTGATCTATATCCTGGCCATCGTGCTGACCTTATCGCTCTTGAGTAAACTTAAGCGCACCTTCCTGGCGTACGAGCCCGAAGAGATTGTTCAGCGCTTTAAAGAGCACAGCCTTTTGTTGGACGGAATACGCGAGGGGATCATCGCCCTTGATCGTCACCACCGCATCACCGCCATTAACAGCGCCGCCAGTAATTGGCTTGCCCCGGATCAAAACCACGCAAGCCTGATTGGCTTGCCCCTTAACGAGTGCTCACAAAGCCTATCGTTATTGATTGTCGACTCCTTAGATAATCGTCACCGCCACTCCATCACTTTGGGGCACCATACCTTTGCAGTGACTCTCTATCCGCTCAGTAGCCAAGGAAACTCAGGCTACTTGATTGTGCTTAATCACGAGCAAGATATGTCGGATCTAGAGCAAGCCCTTGCGCGCACCACCGCCTACGCCCATCAGCTTCGCAGTAAAACACACGAGCACTTTAATAAGCTGAACGTCATTTCGGGGTTACTGCAAGCGGGTAAAACGCAATCAGCGGTCGAATACCTGCAAAAAGAAAGCGACCAACACCAGCACATGCTGGGCACCTTAATTAAGCGGATCGAAAACAGCCCAGTGGCCGGCATGCTGCTGGCAAAATACAACTTTGCCCAAGAAAAGCACATCGAGTTTACTCTGGATGAAGACAGCCAACTGAGCGATTACCCGCCCGCGGCCAATGATGATCTGATTACCGTCATCGGCAATTTGGTGGAAAACGCCTTTGAAGCCGCCTTAGCCAACCCAAGCGCCACACCTTCGGTCAATGTTTACGTGAGCGATCGAAACAAACACTTGATGCTGAGCGTCGAAGACAGCGGCTTAGGTGTAAATGAGAAGATCGCCCAGCGTATTTATGACTTAGGCGTCAGCGGCAAAGAGGCCCATACCGAGCACGGTGTTGGGCTCTATTTAGTCAGCCGTATTGTTCACCGCTACAATGGCACCATCGATTGGGAGCGCACCGGGCAATCCACCGTATTCAGCGTGTACTTGGATAAACAAGAGTTACAACCATGACCCACTATTCTGTTTTGATTGTTGAGGATGATCAGCAAGCGAGCTACACCCTTGAACAAACGGTCAATCAACACCCGCTTTTTAAGGTAATCGCGGCCGCCGAAACCTTGGATGAAGCGCGCCGTTATCTGCATCAGGCGCCAGACCTGATCTTACTGGATATCTCTTTGCCAGATGGCGATGGCATGACCTTGCTGCGCGAGATTCGCCAAGCGGACTTTACCGGCTCTGTCATCATGACCACAGCAGAGCGTGAATCCAATACGGTCGCGCAAGCGATTCAGCTGGGTGTGAACGATTATTTGGTGAAGCCACTCAGGCTTTCACGGGTGCACCAAGCGCTTGATGACGTGGTTGCGTTTAAAAATAAGCTTGAAGAGTCGGATCAGATTGATCAGCTAGCGATCGACGATCTGATGCGTAAAAACCAAGGCAGCACCAAAGCGCGCAGCACCCCAAAGGGGATCGATTCGACCACTTTGGCCTTGATGATCGAGCACATTAAGAATCGCAGCGAGCCATTCTCGGCTCAAGAGATTGGCACCGCGCTGGATTTAAGTCGCATCACAGCGCGGCGTTACCTGGAATACCTCGAAGAGCAAGGCATGGTCGCAATGCGGCTGAATTACAACACCGGCGGGCGCCCTAAACAGCTTTACCATACCCTTAAGGCTTAACTTTACGCCTTACGCGTGAGGTATACACCGCACTCAAGGTGGTGCGTGTAAGGGAACTGATCGAACACGGCAAAACGCTGAATGTCGTGCGTTTGCGTAATCGTTTGTAAGTTATCGTGTAAGGTATCAGGGTTACAGCTGATGTAGATGATATTGTCGTACGTGGTGACCTGCTTAACCGTTTCATCATCCAAGCCCGCACGCGGTGGGTCCACCAGCACTGTGGTAAAGTCGCACTCTTCCAGATTAAGCCCCGCCACTTTGCGGGTCTCTAAACGGCCTTGTAGCACGGCGGTGAGGTCCTCCGAGGGCATACGCAGCACATCCAAATTCGTGATGGCGTTTTTCTCGATGTTTTCACGCGCGGCATTCACCGACGTTTTCGAGATTTCGCAGGCCACCACACGGCGGAAGTTTTGCGCCAATGGCAGAGTAAAGTTGCCATTACCACAATAGAACTCGACCAGATCCCCTTTTGCGTTTTCAGTGATGTCGAGTGCCCACTCGATCATCTTTTGGCAGACCACCCCGTTTGGCTGAGTGAAGCTGTTCTCGATCTGTTTGTAGTGATACGGCTTACCTTGGATGGTGAGGGTTTCGTTGACAAAATCCCGATCCAGAATCACTTTTTTCTTGCGCGAGCGCCCCACCACATCGATATCAAACTTAGCCTTGAGCGCCTGAACGGCCTCTTGCCACGCATCATCAATGGGACGGTGGTAAAGTAGGCTCACCAAGATCTCGCCGGTTAATGTGCTTAGGAAATCGACCTGAAACAGCTTAAAGCGCAATGCCTTGTTGGATTTGATCTCCTCGATTAACGGGAACATCAAGTCGTGAATCGGCTTAGCCACCATTGGGCACTCATCCAAGCGGATGGGGTTTTTGTTATCACCCGGCTCGAACATCACATAATAGAGATCATCCCCATCGTGCCAAACACGAAACTCCGCACGCAGGCGGTAATGGGTTTTAGGGGAATCGAAGGATTCGATGGCGGGCAGATCAAAATCGGCGAACTGCTGACGAACACCCTCAACCTTTTCGTTGAGTAACTCGTCGTAACGGTCCGGTTGAATGTTCGAAAGCGCCATGAAAACCTCTAAAATGCGATTAAAAAAAGAGCGCGCATTTTATCAGTCACAGGCGCCAGTGCAACGACTCTAAACGCTTTAACTAGGCTTAGGCCGTTTCCATGCGGTCGCAGTATTCAGCGGCCATCATTTCTAAGTAGTTAAGCTCGCCTTTAAGCCCCAAACGGTCCAGATACTTCATCGATAGCTGGCTGGATAAGCGGCAATCAATAGCGCTGTTTACCGGTGGCAACAAGGCATCGGCGATGTGCACAGCGGTTAAGGGCTCAAACTCCGTCGAGTTAGAACTGGCCGGAAAATGATGGAACAACACCGCCTCGATCACTTTCGGCGGTAGATTCCAGATACCCAATAGATAGGCCCCGGCTTCGGCATGGGACACACCCAGCTCCATTTTCTCGACCGCGTACAAAGGCTGATTCAGCTCTTGCGCTTTTTCCATCACATCGTGATAACGCTCTGGGTTGTTGGAGGCCAACACCACCATGCCAAAGTCGTGCAGCAAACCGCCCAAAAACGCCAAACCCTGTATGTGGCGATCCGCTTTTACCGCACGGCAAATGTTTTGCGCAAAACGCGCCACCGTCAAAGAGCGAGATTGCACCTCATTAAAGGAGAAGCTCGACCACTGATTGGTTTGCGGAAAGGTCTCAAAGAGGTGATACGAGAGCGCCAAATCACGGATCTGGCGTACACCTAAAATCGTGACCGCCTCGTTCAGGCGATAAATGTGCCTCTCTAGACCGAAAAAGGCCGAATTGACCAACTGCAATACCTTGGCCGACATCACCGCATCTTTTTGGATGATGGCAGCAATCTCTTTGGCGTTCGCGTTGCCGTTAACGAGCGCGTCGTTTAACTCGCGGTACACTTCCGGAAGCGAAGGCAACTTTTGAATGCGCCCAACCTCTTCACGCAAGGCAGGCTTGTGGATCAAGGAGACGACTTTTAATGCGTGCTCAATCGCTTGGGACAGCTGTACCTCTTTGGCACCCATCGGTAACGAGGTGTGCGCCAGCTCCGCCACGCGCGCTGAGACCACAGGCGAGACATGACCGCTGATCACAATGCGCACGGTTTTTGGGCTGACTTTGATCAGCTCTGCTAACACCGTCAGCGCTTTTTCGGGGTTTTCGGTTAACCCCATGATCAGCACATCAAAAGATTCTTTGGCCGCCGTTTGCACCAATTGCTCGACAGAACGCACTCTGGACACGTACCAGCCGTTCAGATCCGCGACTAAATTAATGTCGTCATCACTGATCGCCGCCGAGTCGCAGACCAACACGCTTTTGTCTTGGGCAATCCTTGGCGTACTTAATTGCATACCGCTACTCCCTTAACAGAAGATAAACATTCGTTCGATAATAGAGTTTCTAGACCATATATCGCAAACTTTCCATAAAATTCGTTTCTTTTATTCATAAAGCGCTGCGAACGTCTTACACTATCGGCCTCTTTATCAAACCGAATCGAAATTTGAACACCATGTCAGATAAGCAGCGTAATATTCTCGTCACCAGCGCACTGCCCTATGCCAATGGTCCTATTCACCTTGGGCACCTGGTTGAGTACATCCAAACGGACATCTGGGTTCGTTTTCAAAAGTCCCGCGGTCATCAGTGCACCTATGTTTGTGCCGACGACGCACACGGCACACCGATCATGCTGAAAGCAGATCAAATGGGGATCTCACCAAAAGAGCTGATCGACCAAGTGAGCCAAGAGCACCAGCGCGACTTTTCTGGCTTTATGATCGGTTTTGATAACTACTATTCAACGCATTCGCCAGAGAACCAAGAGTTTGCCTCTTTGATCTACACGCGTCTGCGCGATAAAGGCCACATTGCCCGCAAAACCATCACTCAGGCGTACGACCCTGAGAAAGAGATGTTCCTACCCGACCGTTTTGTCAAAGGCAGCTGCCCTAAATGTAACGCCGAAGATCAATACGGCGATTCCTGCGAGAAATGCGGCGCAACCTACAGCCCTGTCGACCTTAAAGATGCTTATTCTGTGGTTTCGGGAGCTAAGCCGATTGAGCGCGAATCGGAGCACTATTTCTTCAAACTGGGTGACTTTGAAGGCTTCCTGCGCAAGTGGGTTAATGAGCACGTTCAGGAGCAGATGATTCACAAGCTGAACGAGTGGTTTGAAGCAGGCTTACAAAACTGGGATATCTCCCGCGATGCACCTTACTGGGGTTTCGAAATCCCAGAAGCACCGGGCAAATACTTCTATGTATGGCTGGACGCCCCAATCGGCTACATGGCCAGCTTCAAAAACTGGTGCAGCAAGAACAACGTCGATTTTGATACCTACTGGGCTGCGGACTCAGAGGCTGAGCTTTACCACTTTATCGGTAAGGACATTGCATACTTCCATACGCTGTTCTGGCCAGCCATGTTGGAAGGCGCAGGGTTCCGTAAGCCAAACGGTGTCTTCTGCCACGGCTTTTTGACCGTTGATGGCCAAAAGATGTCGAAATCACGCGGCACCTTCATCATGGCCGAGACGTACCTGAAACACCTGCGTCCAGAGTACCTGCGTTACTACTTTGCCGCGAAATTGGGTTCTGGCATCGATGATATCGACCTGAACTTGGACGATTTCCGCATGCGCGTAAACGCCGACTTGGTCAACAAGGTCGTCAACATCGCCTCTCGCTGTGCAGGTTTTATCAAAAAATTCAGTGGCGGGACTCTGGCGGCACAGTTGCCTGCTAACGACTTGTACCAAGAAGCGGTCGCGGCTGGTGATGCGATTGCAAACGCCTACGAGCAACGCGAGTACAGCCGTGCGATGCGCGACATCATGGCTCTGGCGGATAAAGCCAACCAGTACATCGATGCCGCCGAGCCGTGGGTTCTGGCCAAGCAAGAAGGCCAAGAGCAAGCCGTAATCGATTGCTGCTCTTTGGGCATCAACCTATTCCGCGTCATTGCAACCTATCTTGCGCCAGTACTGCCTGAAGTGGCCAAAGAGATTGCGGCCTTCTTGAACGTAGAAGACCTTAACTGGGACCGCATTCAAACACCGCTGACGGATCATGAGATCAACAAATTTAAGCCGTTGATGCAACGCATCGAAGCGGACACCGTTGCCAGCATGATTGATGACAGCCGTGCGACCTTGGAAGCGATGGCACAAGCCGCCGCACCAGAAACCGAACTCAGCAAAGAGCCAGTAGCAGAAACCATCAGCTTTGATGAGTTTGCTAAAGTCGACTTGCGCGTTGCCCGCATCGCAAAAGCGGAACACGTTAAGGGGGCCAATAAGCTTCTGCAACTGACGCTGGACCTCGGTGGCGAGACACGAAATGTCTTTGCTGGTATCAAAAGTGCCTACGCACCAGAAGACCTTGAAGGTAAATTAACCGTCATGGTTGCCAACTTAGCACCGCGTAAAATGAAATTTGGTGTGTCGGAAGGCATGGTGTTAGCCGCAGGTCCTGGTGGGTCTGACATCTGGATTTTGGAGCCTCACGAAGGCGCCCAGCCGGGTATGCGTATCAAGTAACCTACTCATTTTTCGAGAAAAAGCCCCGTTATGGGGCTTTTTTTATGCGTAAAATTCATCAAATCGCAGTTGAAACCTGATCATCAAGTGCTAATGTAAAAACATGGTGCACGCGCACCATAATGAAACACTGTTAAAAACAGTGTTATTCCGTAGCAACTTGAGATCAGGGTATACACCTACGTAGTTTCTACATTGAAAACTCTGTTCCTTTTTGGAAACTTAGAGAAAGAGAAACGACAACAAAGTTGATTCTCCTGAAAACCAAAATTTTTCAGAAAAATATAACAAAAATAAGAAGTAGGTACGGCCCTTGCTTTACTCCTCACTGAATGTTGCACAAAAAAGCAACCCCTTGATGACCAAAAGAAAAACATCCCTGATCCCAGGAGGATTGATCTAATGATGAAAAAAAGCGTAATCACTGCAGCTGTTTTGTCCGTAGGTGTTTCAGGCGCTGCCATGGCGGCAGGTACTCTGGAAGCTGTTAAAGAACGCGGCGTTGTGCAGTGTGGTGTTAGTACTGGCTTGCCTGGCTTTTCCGTAGCTGACGATAAAGGTCAGTGGACTGGCTTGGATGTGGATCTTTGTCGTGCGGTTGCTGCTGCAACACTGGGCGACGCATCAAAAGTTAAATACATTCCTTTAACCGCAAAAGAGCGTTTTACAGCGTTGCAATCGGGCGAGATCGATTTACTGTCTCGTAACACAACTTGGACGCAAACGCGTGACGTTACTCTGGGCTTGAACTTCGCCGGCGTGAACTACTACGACGGTCAGGGTTTCATGGTCTCTAAAGAGCTGGGTGTTTCCAGCGCGAAAGAACTGGACGGTGCAGCGGTTTGTATCCAATCCGGTACAACCACTGAACTGAATCTGGCTGACTACTTCCGTCTGCAAGGCATGAGCTACTCTCCTGTTGTATTCGATACTTCCGACCAAACGGTTAAAGGTTTCGAAGCGGGTCGCTGTGACGTTCTGACCTCTGACCAATCTCAGCTGTACGCTCTGCGCATCAAGCTTGAGAAGCCAGATTCAGCAATGGTACTGCCAGAAGTCATCTCTAAAGAGCCTCTGGGCCCTGTTGTTCGTCAAGGTGACGACGTATGGTTCAACATCGTTAAGTGGTCTCACAATGCGATGATCAATGCTGAAGAGCTGGGTCTGACCTCTGCAAACATCGACAGCATGAAAACCTCTAACGACCCTAACATCAGCCGCTTCATCGGTATGGACGGCCCTAAAGGTTCGGGTATGGACTTGTCAGACGATTGGGCTTACCAAATCGTTAAGCAAGTGGGTAACTACGGCGAATCTTTCGACCGTAACGTAGGTGCAAGCTCACCGCTGAACATCAGCCGTGGTCTTAACGCACTGTGGAACCAAGGTGGTCTGCAGTTCGCACCACCAATGCGTTAATCCTATCTGACCTGCGTATCCCACCACCCGGGATGCGCATTTAAGGTCCGGTGGCTCTGGCAGGATGCTCGAGCCACCTCTATCTGGTACTTCCTGGAGATTTAGATGTCGACTTCAGATCGATTAGCGTCCGATCGCCCATCATCCGGCAATTTCTGGAATGATCCTGCAAAACGGGCATTAATTTTTCAGCTTTTGCTGGTCGCAGGTATTGCATCGTTCCTATACATCATTATCAACAACACCCTTGGCAATCTGGAACAGCGTGGTATCACCACAGGTTTCGCATTCTTAAGTAACGAAGCTGGGTTTGGTATTCTCCAATCGCTGATCCCCTACTCCGAAACGGACACGTACGGTCGCACCTTTGTGGTGGGCTTACTGAATACGGTTCTGGTATCGGTACTGGGTATCATTGCGGCAACCTTCTTGGGCTTCTTGATCGGTGTTGGTCGTTTATCCAACAACTGGCTAGTGTCTAAGTTGTGTGCCGTCTATGTAGAGACGTTCCGTAACATCCCACTGCTTCTGCAAATTTTCTTCTGGTACTTTGCGGTGCTGCGCGCTTTACCAAGCCCGCGCCAAAGTATCGAGTTTATGGGTACCTTCCTCAACGTACGTGGCCTCTACCTACCAAAATTGGTCGGTGAAGATGGCTCTGGCGTTGTGTGGAGCGCTTTAATCATCGGCATTATCGCAGCGATCTTCCTGCGGAATTGGGCGAACAAGCGTCGCGAAGAAACCGGACAAGGATTCCCGGTTCTTAGGGCAACGCTCGCGCTGGTAATTGGTTTACCTTTGGTGATGTACTTCGTGATGGGTCAGCCTTTCACCGTAGATCATCCCGAACTTAAAGGCTTTAACTTCCGTGGCGGTCTTACGCTGGTGCCTGAATTAATGGCGCTTTGGGTAGCACTGACCATTTACACCGCCTCCTTCATTGCAGAGATCGTCCGAGGTGGTATCTTGGCGGTTCCTCGTGGTCAGCTAGAAGCCGCAAGCGCTCTGGGTCTGCCACGTGGTCGTACTTTGCGCTTTATCATCATCCCTCAGGCGATGCGTGTGATCATCCCACCGCTGACCAGCCAATACCTGAACCTGACGAAAAACTCGTCTCTGGCCACCGCCATCGGTTACCCAGACTTGGTTTCTGTATTCGCCGGCACAACGCTGAACCAGACCGGTCAGGCGATTGAGGTGATCTTTATGACCATGGCCGTTTACCTCGTACTGAGTATCCTTACCTCGATATTCATGAACTGGTACAACGATCGTAAATCACTGATTGAGCGATAGGAGCACAGCAATGAAGTACGAAACTCAACCTGCGCTGCCCGCTCCTTCCAACTCCGTTGGTGTGGTTGGCTGGCTGAAACGCAACCTCTTTAGTGGCCCAATCAACTCGATTGCGACCTTAGTGATTGCCGCTGCTTTGATCTACTTTATGGGCCCCTTCCTGAAATGGGCCTTCATCGATGCGGATTGGATCGGTACCTCCCGCGAAGCCTGCTCTTCGGGCGGTGCTTGCTGGGTGTTTGTCACCAACCGTATTGATCAGTTTATGTACGGTTTCTACCCAGAAACCGAATACTGGCGTATCAATGTAGCTGTGATTCTGTTTGCAGCGTGCATCGTTTACTTGCTGATCGATAAGACCCCACGTAAAGGTCTGGTCGCAGCGTTTACGCTGTTTATCTACCCGGTCATCGCGTTCTTCCTGATTTATGGCGGATCCTTTGGTCTGGAGGTTGTCGAAACCCACAAATGGGGTGGATTGAGCTTAACGCTGATCTTAGCGGTTGTCGGTATCGTGGCTGCACTGCCGATCGGTGTTGTGCTGGCACTGGGCCGTCGCTCGGAGATGCCGATCATCAAATCCTTCTGTGTGGTCTACATCGAGTTTTGGCGTGGTGTCCCTTTGATCACCGTGCTGTTCATGGCATCGGTTATGCTGCCGCTGTTTGTGCCAGAAGACATCAGCTTCGACAAACTGTTGCGCGCCCTGATCGGCATCATCATGTTCCAATCGGCCTACATGGCAGAGGTTGTGCGTGGTGGTCTTCAAGCCATCCCTAAAGGCCAGTACGAAGCGGCAGATGCTTTAGGCCTTGGCTACTGGAAGAAGATGATTCTGATCATCTTGCCACAGGCACTGAAACTGATGATTCCAGGTATCGTAAATACCTTTATCGCCCTCTTTAAAGACACCAGTCTGGTATTGATCATTGGTCTGTTTGACCTACTGGCGATTGTTCAATCGGCGCTGAACGATGCAGCGTGGTTGGGCTTCTCGACAGAAGGCTATGTGTTTGTAGCATTTGTGTTCTGGGTATTCTGTTTCGGCATGTCGCAGTACAGCCAACGCCTAGAAAAACGTTTACAAACTGGCCACAACACACGCTGATCGCCACGGAGAATTAAGAATATGAGCACTCAAGCAAACCCAACTGAACAATTAATGGTTGAACTGCGTGACGTCAACAAATGGTATGGCGAGTTCCACGTACTGAAAAACATCAACCTGCAAGTGAAACGTGGCGAGCGTATCGTTATCTGTGGCCCATCGGGCTCAGGTAAATCGACGATGATTCGCTGCATCAACCGCCTAGAAGAACACCAGAAAGGCGACATCATCGTTAAGGACATCACCTTAACGAACGACCTAAAAAACATCGAAACCATCCGTAAGGATGTGGGCATGGTGTTCCAGCACTTTAACCTCTTCCCACACTTAACGGTGTTGGAAAACTGCTGCTTGGCCCCTATCTGGGTTAAAAAGGTACCGCGTGCCGAAGCCGAAGCAACTGCAATGAAGTTTCTGGAGCGCGTTAAGATCCCGGATCAGGCTAAAAAGTACCCAGGCCAACTCTCGGGTGGTCAGCAGCAGCGTGTGGCGATTGCTCGCTCTCTGTGCATGAACCCAGACGTTATGCTGTTTGATGAGCCAACCTCGGCACTTGACCCAGAGATGATCAAAGAGGTGCTGGATGTGATGGTCGAGCTGGCCGAAGAAGGCATGACCATGCTGTGTGTAACGCACGAGATGGGCTTTGCGAAAACCGTAGCTGACCGCGTGATCTTTATGGACGGCGGCCAGATCATCGAAGAGAACGATCCGCACGAGTTCTTTAACAACCCGCAACACGAACGTACTCAGTTGTTCTTGAGCCAAATTTTGCAGCACTGATTCTGCAATGTGCACACACAAGCGACCTTCGGGTCGCTTTTTTTTTGGCTAAAAACCAGGATTCGCTTCGTGCTACAATCCACCCAAATTTAAGAGGAGATCACAATGGAAATCGCGGATTTTAAAGCCAAACTGTCTACCCCTGGCGCCATCGATTTTGAAGACACCATGGCCATTGTTGAAAAGCATTACATCTATCAACCCACCGCTTTTAGTAACGGCGTCGAAGACGCTCAGTTCAAGAACGAAGCGGGTCAAAACGAAGGTTCGTGCAAGGTGTTTGCCTTTGCTCACCTAAACGGCTTTACCCAAGACGAAACCCTGCTGTGCTTTGGCCGTTTTTATCAAGACGTGCTTAACACACCAGAAGGCAACGACCACGCGAACATTCGCACCTTTATGAAGTTCGGTTGGGAAGGCATCCAGTTTTTCGGTACACCACTTGAGCCACGCGGCAAGCGCTTCGGCTAAGACAGCCACAGCGGATAGATACTAAAAAGGAGGCTCATACGCCTCCTTTTTAGTGTGCTGCTAATACAGCTCTATCACGCTTAACCTAAACGGTCATCCGCGACCTTGTAACTTGGGTCACCGATCAGATCGATCTCGACTAAGCTACCGGCTTTCTCCAGCAACTGAGCACACTCTGGGCTTAAATGACGCAAGCTCACTTGCTTACCCAACTGTTGGTACTTCTCGGCCACACCATCGATGGCTTCGATCCCTGAGTGATCCATCACACGCGAGTTTTTGAAATCGATGATGATGTGATCTGGGTCGTCTTTGGCTTTAAAGCTGTCACGGAACCCTTTAGCGGAGGCAAAGAACAGCGGGCCCTCGGTCATGTACACCTTGGTTTTGCCTTCGTTTTCCGTCCAGGTTTGTACCTCAACGTGTTTGGCGTGTTTCCAAGCAAACATCAACGCCGACATGATCACACCAACAAATACCGCAATCGCAAGGTCAGTGATCACCGTCACAAAGGTAACTGTGAAGACCACCAAAATGTCGCTTTTAGGGACTTTGCTCCAGAGCTTAAAGCTGGCCCACTCAAAGGTTGCGATAACAACCACAAACATCACACCGACTAAGGCAGCAACGGGGATCTTCTCGATTAAGCTTGCACCCACCAAGATGAACGCCAACAAGAACAAAGCGGCCGAAATGCCCGATGCACGGCCACGGCCGCCGGAGTTAATGTTGATCATACTCTGACCAATCATCGCGCAGCCGCCCATACCACCAAAGAAACCAGTGATGATGTTAGCAACGCCCTGCCCCACACACTCTTTGTTACCACGACCACGCGTTTCGGTCATCTCGTCAATTAAGGTGAGGGTTAGCAGAGATTCGATCAGACCGATCGCCGCCAAGATAAAGGCGTACGGCAAAATGATGTACAACGTCTCGAACGAGAACGGCACTTCAGGAATCAAAAACTTAGGTAAACCACCGGCAATCGTAGCCGCTGGGTTGCCAGTCATATCGGCCAAGACATCCTGCACCGTGCGGGCATCAAGACCTGAGAAGATCACCAACAAAGAGACCGTAACAATCGCGGCCAGCGTAGAGGGAATAGCACGTGTCAATTTAGGCAGAAGGTAGATGATCGCCATGGTCAGCGCCACCAGCCCCAGCATGATCGCCATCTGGGAGCCTTCCAGCCACGCCAGCTCACCCGCTTCGTTGGTGAACTTAAACTGCTTCATCTGCGCCAAAAAGATCACAATCGCAAGGCCGTTTACAAAGCCCAGCATCACGGGGTGCGGCACCATGCGGATAAATTTACCCAAGCGAAGCGCCCCTGCCCCAATTTGGATAATCCCCATCAGGATGACTGTCGCAAACAGATATTGCACACCGTGTTGAGCCACCAAGCTCACCATGACCACCGCCAATGCGCCGGTAGCACCCGAGATCATCCCCGGACGGCCACCAATGGCCGCGGTGACCAAACCGATCAAGAAGGCCGCGTATAAACCGACCAATGGCTCGACACCTGCCACAAAGGCAAATGCAACCGCTTCCGGTACCAGCGCCAATGCGACGGTTAAACCCGAAAGGATATCATTTTTCATGCTTTGCTGTTTAGCAAGAAGCAACTGAGACATGCCAATCCCCATGTTGTCTGTGGGCCTTGGGCCACAGTGATTTGAAAAGCCGGTAATTTTAGCAGAACACCATTACAGTGTCAGGACAGTATGCAAAGGGCTTACCAAAGATTCAGCTGTGTCATGGAGTGGGTGTCGGCCTCTTCCAGCCGGTACCCAACCCCTAACAAGCGCACAGGTTTAGCGCCCCGCAACCAAGCCGCGCGCATCAGTGGCTCGAAGTGTTCGATCGCGCCGTTTTGGGACTGCTGCTCCATCGTGGTTTGGGTAAAGTCATGAAACTTCACCTTTACAAAACAGCCGGCAATCCCCAGCACTGTGCGATGCTTTTCATAGCGGGTTTGGAGGGATGCGTACAAGGCGGGGATCTGCTCGATACACGCTTCTACACTTTGCAAATCGTGAGAAAACGTATGCTCGACACTGACCGACTTACGAACCCGCTCGACCGTCACCGGCCTTTCATCCACCCCACGGGCCAGCTCATAAAGGCGCTCGCCAAATCGACCGAACTGCTCTTTAAGCTCAGATAAGGGACGACCACGCAGGTCTAAACAGGTGTGAATCCCACGTTGCTGTAGGCGCTCGGCGGTTTTTTTACCCACGCCGTGTAATCGATCCACCGGTAGGGTTTCTAAAAATCGCTCGATTTGATGTGGCTTAATCACAAACAAGCCATTAGGCTTTCGCCAATCACTGGCGATTTTGGCCAAAAACTTATTAGGGGCTACACCCGCTGAGATCGTTATGCCAGTGGCGGCTTCGACCTCCTGCCTAAGGTATTTTGCAATCTCGGTCGCATTACCATCGCACACACTGGATGCGGACACATCCAGATACGCCTCGTCGATTGAGAGCGGCTCGATTAACGACGTAACGCTTTGGTAGATCTCCATAATCTGCTGGGAGACCTCCTTGTATTTGGCCATATTGCCGGGGATCACTTTAAGGTGCGGGCATAACCGCAGCGCTGTTTTGGTTGGCATCGCAGAGCGTACGCCAAACTTGCGCGCTTCGTAATTGCAGGTAGCAATCACCCCACGACGATCCGAACTGCCACCCACGGCCAAAGGGATACCCCGATATTCGGGGTTATCGCGCATTTCAACGGCCGCAAAGAAACAGTCGCAATCGCAGTGGATGATCTTTCGCATAGTTAAGTAACATTTCCAAAACTTTTTAATCTGATACAGTACATTTATCTACTCTAAACTCCCAGGTCTCCTGATTCTTATGAGCAATGGAAATCAAGCCTCCTTTCATAAAAACAACTTTTTCCCCATTAGCAGACTCTTGGCAATAAGAATTTGAAAAGTAATCTAGTTCAACTACAATACTTTTTTGAACATCTCTCATATCTTTGTAAAACTCATCATACTCTTCTAACACAAAAACTATAGTAAACATAGCTGCACCACTGCCTAGAAGCCTAGAGAAATTTCTTATAAAAACTTTATCTTTACTTCCTCCACCTTTGGTAAAATTTTCTTTATTTTTATTTAGTTTAAATCCATTAAAAAAATACTCCTTAAAGCCAAACATAAAAAATATTGAGAAAGAAGCAACAAAAAAGTAAAGCTACTAAGGAAATCACCATTAACAAGAAATAAGGCGCTAAGAAAAAAGTAAAAAGCTTTGATGAATAGTTTAAGTACTCTGGATCAATCCCAGTTAAATCATTAAGCTCATGATCAGAAATTGATTTTACAAAGAAAACAAAAATAGATAAAGAAACCCCCAATAAAAACTTACCTACTTTCTTTGAGACCATTTTTGAGATAACTGAATAAAGCTCTCCACATACACCCAAAAAAGAAAAAACCAACCCAACTATAAAAAAACTATCTGAAACCCATTCAACACCTCTATAACCATAAGCAAAAAACAAAAAAAACACCACCCCCAAGCAAACCATCAAGAACGACAGGTTATAAAAAAATTATCCCTAATAAAAAAGATAATTTTTTTCAAACACACAAAAAAAAAGTCAAATCTAATAAACATACATTCCCCTTATACTAAAAAACTAGCTAACAACCCCAACATAAAGCCAGCAACACCGCCCAAAGCGGGTAAACCGGAATCATCTACTTTGGAATCCGGCGCCACATCATCGAACACTAAGTAAAGGATACCGGCGCTTGCAAACAGCATGATGCCCGCCACCACCTGTGTTAAATGACTGAACCAAAAATAGCCCGATAAGCCTGCAACCGGCCCCGCCAAGGCCAGTGCAGCGAACATCCAAAGAATGCGTTTTGGCGAAGTCGTGTTTTTGGCCGCCAGCTCCTCGTAGGCGTTAAAGCCCTCGGGTAGGTTTTGCAGCACCATCAAGAGCGCCAACAAGAAGCCCGTGTGCTCACCCACAGCAAACGCCGTACCCAGCGCAATGGCCTCCGGGATAAAATCCGATAACATCGCAACCAACTGACCGGCTGTACTTTTAAGCTTTCGTAACTGACGTTGTAGCAAGTAAAAGAACGCACCGCCTGCACTAAAGCACAGTGTTGCGGTTAACGGGTCTAACTTACGCACACCGTCCGGCACCAGCACCAAGGCCACCGCCGAAATCAGCGCACCGCCACCAAACGCCACAATAAAATGGCGCGTTTTGAGGCCCAAAAAAGCTGGATGCATTAAGTCGAATCGCGCCGCCATCGCCCCTATCGGCATAGCGGCACCGGCAAGCAACGCCAAACATGCGACGTTGATGTAATCAGGCCAGGGTAGCAAACAGCGCCTCCTTACAGGGAAGAGATACCTTAAAATACGTTGGTTTCTATCTAGAACGCCCAAATAATCTCGTTTCTAAGCCGCTCAACAAGCTTCACTTTTGGCCCTGCAACGATCGCATAGACCAAGGTTTGTCCATTAACATCCGTGCATTTAATAGCAGCCCGATTGTTCAAGTAATTACCGTAGACATTCGTATCTTTGATAATGGTTTGCTTAAAATCCAACGTAACGAGTATATCGACCGCCTTCTCGGCACATTGCTCCGTGGTGATCGACAATAGCTTGTGATCCGACCACACCTGTGGCGTTGGTGTGCGCTCCAGCGTAATCACCTCTGTTTCTGGGTGCTCTAGGAAAGGGGTTGGATCGGGCGATGGTTGGTGTGTGACAACCGGTGGCTTAGTGAGTGTGTTGATGAGCGTTGCTAAAAGCAAAAATGATGTGATCATACCGTTCCTTAGTCATGACGATGGGCATCAAGCGTTGAGTATCGCTTATTTTCCCATCAAGCCAAACCCGTTTGGGTATTCACCCTGATATCGTGAGCCGTATTCACAAGCGCGGTTTCGGCCTATCTGTTAGAATGCGCCTCTTATTTATCTTTAGGCTTGCTGCAGTTTATGTCGTTTTCTTCCCTCGGTTTATCGGACTTTCTCCTTAACACCTTGCACCATATCGGTTACACAGCCCCAACCGAGATTCAGCAGCAGGCCATACCTGCCGTTTTGGAAGGCCGCGACCTATTAGCCGCCGCCGAGACAGGTTCCGGCAAAACCGCGGCATTTGCTTTGCCGTTATTGGAAAAGCTAACCGAGCACCCACCCCTTAGCAGCAACCAAGTCGCCGCTTTAATTTTGGTACCCACGCGCGAGCTTGCCGTTCAAATTGAAACCGCCATTAACGCGTTTAGTGCGGATTACCCCCGCCGCTTTAGCAGGCGCGCTGTCTATGGTGGTGTATCCATTAATGCCCAGATGCAGGCAATGCGAAGCGGCTGTGATGTGATGGTCGCAACCCCGGGTCGATTGATCGACTTGATGGACAAAAACGCGGTACAGCTCGATCGTGTTAAGTATTTGGTACTGGATGAAGCCGACCGCATGCTCGATCTTGGCTTTGCCGAAGAATTGGATGAGATTCTAGCCTCCCTACCCAAAAAGCAGCAGAACCTGCTGTTTTCTGCGACCTTCCCCAAGGGGGTAAACTCGCTGGTTAGCCAACTGTTGCACAACCCCATCCACATCGAGATTGAGCGCGATACCAAGCTACCAGACACCCTAGTTCAACGCCCCATCCTGGTGGATAAAGAGCAGCGCACCACGCTATTGCGCCACCTGTTGGCAGAGCACAAAAAGGATCAATTCCTTGTGTTTGTTGCCAGTAAGCGCAGCGCCGATAACGTCACCGGTAAACTGAAAAAATACGGATTTAATGCCGAAACCTTACACGGCGACAAAGCCCAAAACGAACGTACCCGAGCACTTCACGACTTTAAAGCAGGTAAAGTGCAGGTACTGATTGCCACGGATTTGGCCGCACGTGGCATTGATATACCGCAACTGCCGTTTGTCGTGAATTACGACCTACCCCGCTCGCCAGAGGATTACATCCACCGCATAGGCCGCACCGCCCGTGCAGGCGAAACTGGCACCGCCTTTAGCTTTATCGACCACGAGAGTGACAACCACTTTAACGTGATAGTAAAACGCCACCAGTTACAGATAACACCCGAGCAGATCAGTGGATTTGAACGAAGCCAAGAAGCCCCAGCAGACGCAAAGCCTGCAAAAGGCCAACCACCGGTGAAGGGTAAAAGAAAGAGTAAGAAGGATAAGTTGCGGGAGATGGCGGCCGCTCAGCAGCAATAAAAGCTGCTATGTGCAGCCAACATCTGGCTTGTTTCGCTCCTGATCAGGGTCGGTATCAATGGCGTACTGAACATCAATGATGTGTTTATTATGTATTGATGTTCAATCGTGTGATTTTGTAAGTGCCGCTTTCGTAATGCCAACGCTCTGAATAAGTGATCGTCGCACCTGTCGCCTTGCCCGCGACAACGTCTGCAGTGCCCTCGACTAGGTAACCATTTTCAATTTGGCGCGTCACTTCTTTACGAGTAAGTTTGGGCTGAAACCAAGCGCCAGATTGTACCTTGAGGTCAATTGCATCATAGCGATCGCCCAAATCAACTTGGCCATTTACAATCACTTGCAAATTGTCTGACTCGTACGATTTCAGCTCTGTAGTATTCCCCTTCACGTAGGCCGAATACCACTGTTCTCTTAACTTTGAAAAATCATCCATGTTTACGTCCTTGTTGATGTTGATCCGATCCAATGCACTTGCCGCTGAAAACACTGCTTACGTCGTCCTGTGCCGCATTCTATTGGTCACTTCGTTGCGTTTGTATCTTTTGACGAATTCCTAATTTTATTATTCAACTCAGCCAACCCAACCATATCTGATTGGATTTCAAGTAAGTATTTTAAGCCTCGTTTTATGCGTCTATTACTTGCTTCACTGCTCTCTGAATATCGTTTAAAGTCACTCGTTGCTTTTTTCACATTGTTCTGAAATTTAGAGGAATCGTCTTTTGAAAGTGCCTTATAAGAACCACACTCGGCAGAGTCCCAACCGTTTTCTTTAGAAATTTTTATCTCAATCAAGCATTCTATGGCAATTTCACGAAACTCTTCTGACTCGCTTTTCAAATCGCCTAGAAAATCAATAACTTCATCCGCCAATAATGGCGGTGTAAACAACATAAAAATCATAGCCAAATATTCTTTACGCATACCGAGCTGCACCCCCCTTTTTTTAATTCGAAAAATAATGCATCCAGCAAAAGCGCGTGTCAGCGCGTCCAGCTCGAAGGGCGATTTCGCCTTGCTATAAAGCCTTTGCACCATTACTAATTTTTTATATTCATTTCTTTTACACGGTCGTAACAAGCACCACACAATAATGTTACGCCTGCGAATTCTTCAGACTCATCATTCCATTCACCACCAGTGCGTTTACTTTTTCTTCACAAGCACTACACCATGAATCTGGTCGTTCATTACCTGGTTCTGGTTCAGCAGACCAAAAGCCTCTAAGCTTTCCATCTCGAAGACTCTGTACGACATGCTGGCAAACATACGTTGCTTGATGCTTTCCATGTGTACAACATTCAACGAATTGTTCTTCTTGACTCATATCTCTAAAGTCTTATAACGCTTTTGTAAAAGGTGCGACGTCAGGAGCATCCTTTTGACAAACTTGTTATGATTTTTTTTGACATGCATGCTAAAACTAAAAACACTGTGAATATAGCAATAAACCATGTAGACCAGATACCTAGAGCATACAAGTAATCTATTTTGCACGGCTCAACATTCGGGTCAATACAAAATTCACCCATTGAATTGTGCCTAATGCCAATAATGAGAATGAAGCTAGCCAAAAGCATAGATGAAGCAATTATTGCTAGTATGATCTTTTTCATGCGGCACAACCTACTTTTGACCAAGGCTTTTCCCTGATTATTCTGCCAACCTGCGCACCATATTCTGTCACTTTTTCCGCGCCAAGGAAATTGTATATTGAAGCGATCTTTCTAATAGTTGGATTTTCAATTCTTGCTTGTATCCTTGCAAGCAAAATAACCCCAAATTCAATATTGTAAAAAGGACAATTAAGATATTCCTTTTTTACACCCAAATTCTTCCAGTACTTGTAATGAATATTCATTGGAAGAATAGTCTTTTTAAAAGGATAAAGTTTGTCATACCATCCGTGAGTGGTTTCCATATATATTATGGCTTTAGCCAGCTCTGGATCAACCTTATGCTTTTTTGCTATCTGGACAATTAAACCGCACCATTTATTAACTTGGCTTGCAATTTCAAGTTCATAGAATGGCGCTTTACCTAAAAGCCCGGGATTGTCCTTTATATTGAAGATTGCGGGCGTATTTTTTACGATGCTTCTTTTTCTAGCCGCGCTATCTTTTAGTATTGGAATGTTTTTCATTGAGCCTCCTTTTTTACGGAATCATAACGAGACTGTCGGATTAGACATTTAACACCATAAGACTTCATCCCACAGTCCTCCTTCATATTCTTTAACGCCTAAAAAAAGTTTTTTTTCGGGCTCACTTTTGATGTATTCAAACACATTTTATATCGCCGCACGAGCGCTCTCATGAGGCTGCTTTCCTTAAAGTTAGCCTCGTCCCAGCGCATTAATG
>NZ_JBSWXK010000024.1:0-42728 GCF_056160565.1 Neptunomonas sp. ABH4_499
TGCACCATGCGGGGTAAAGTTTGTTTCAAGCAGTGTAACTGAGGATTCGACCGCAGGTCGAGGGCTGAAAGACTTATCCGACAGCCTCAACTCCATAATAACCTTCCTTGTTTCAGAGTAGGCGAAAAATATACCATCTTAATACAACCGTGAAAAATAAACTTTCCACGGTTGTATATGCCTTCTATCCGTACACTACCTCAGGAAGCCATGTCGCTAGGCTTGGCCATGCGGCTAACAAGCCGAGCATGGCTAGCTGGATGATGATAAACGGGATAACCCCTTTGTAGATCTGGCCGGTCGACACACTCTCTGGGGCGACGCCGCGCAAATAGAAGAGCGCAAAGCCAAACGGAGGCGTCAGGAAGGAGGTCTGCAGGTTCAAGGCGATCATGATGCCAAGCCATACAGGGTCCAAGCCCATCGCAAGCAATATCGGCGCTACGATCGGTACCACCACAAAGGTGATCTCGATGAAATCAAGGAAAAAGCCCAAGAAGAACATCACCAGCATCACGATGATCAATGCACCCCAGACACCCCCAGGTAGGTCAGTTAGGAAATCACGCACCAAGTCATCGCCGCCGTAGCCACGGAACACCAGCGAGAAGATCGATGCGCCCACCAAAATGATGAACACCATGGAGCTGACTTGGGTTGTGGAACGCATCACATCCAACAGGATGCGGAACGAGAAGTTACCGTTCATCAGTGACAGTACAATTGCACCAACCGCGCCCACTGCCGCTGCTTCCGTTGGGGTGGCTAAACCGCCCAAGATGGAACCCAGTACTAAGCCGATCAATAAAATCGGTGGGACGAGCGCTTTAAGAATGCGCGAGCCTAAGTTGGTGACCGCCGCGCGTTCCTCTTCGGGGACGGCCGGCACCGATGCCGGTGAAAAGATCGCCTTACCCACCAAATATAGGATGTAGGCACCCACCAATAAAAGACCAGGCACCAAGGCCCCTAGGAACAAATCCCCAACGGTGACGGTCTCGGGGGAGAAGATCCCTTGGTCAAGCTGAGCTTGCTGATACGCCGAGCTGATAACATCGCCCAGCAAAACCAACACGATGGAGGGCGGGATAATCTGCCCCAGTGTGCCGGAGGCGCAAATGACACCGGTGGCTACTTTGGGGTCATACCCACGGCGCAACATGGTCGGTAACGAGAGCAGGCCCATGGTCACAACCGTCGCGCCTACAATGCCGGTACTGGCGGCCAACAGCATACCTACGATGGTGACCGAAATGCCTAAACCGCCGCGCATCGGGCCAAACAAAATGGCCATGGTGTCGAGCAGCTCTTCGGCGATTTTCGATTTCTCCAGCATGACGCCCATGAACACGAAAAGAGGCACGGCAATCAGCACTTCGTTGTTCATCACCCCAAACAATCGGTTAGGGATGGCTTCTAAAAACACGGTATCAAAGTGGCCTGTCACTGCGCCGATGCCCGCAAACAGTAAGCCTGTGCCCGCTAGCGAGAACGCGACGGAGTAACCCATTAAAAGGACAAACACCGCAGCCACAAACAGCAGAAGGGATAGGTATTCCATCATAGTGGGTGCTCCGTCATGTCTTCTTCAAGCAGGTGACCTTGTCCGGCC
Organism: Neptunomonas sp. ABH4_499; assembly: GCF_056160565.1. NCBI lineage: Bacteria > Pseudomonadati > Pseudomonadota > Gammaproteobacteria > Oceanospirillales > Oceanospirillaceae > Neptunomonas > Neptunomonas sp. ABH4_499. Next base: position 1,613 of record NZ_JBSWXK010000024.1, read on the forward strand.
AAGACCAGAATGGATCGACCCATTTCGGCCAAACCTTGCAACCCCATCAGAACCGGCATCGCAATCAAGGTTGCTTTGAGTAGATAACGAAACGGCAAGCCGCCCGCCTCTTGGGAGCCCTCTTTGAGTGACCAAGACGCCGCGACGTACTCCCATGAGATATAGCCAATGAACCCAATCACTGGGAAGAGTAAAAACAGGGTACCGATTAAATTGATGATCGCTTTCGTGCGCTCGCTGGCCGGGCGGTAGAAAATGTCTACCCGAACGTGCCCATCGTGCTTGAGCGTGTAGGCCGCGCCTAATAAAAACACGAAGCTGTGCATGTAGATCACGGATTCTTGCAGGGCAATATTACCCACTTCAAAAACATAGCGCATGACGACGACCACGAAGGTCACGATGACCATCAGCAGGGTTAACCAGGCAACGGTTCGACCGGTCCACTCACTGATGCCATCGAGCAGTCGCACCAGACGACTCAATGGATTGCTTTGCATTATTGTTCTCTTTAGGTTGCAAGTTAGAGTTGGAAGAGTGTGGCAGGCAGTATATCAATAATAAATAGAGACATTTATCCGTATTACCACCGGTTTTTCCCGTCCGGTTGCTGCAAATTCCCCCAAAAACCTTACAATAGGGGAGTCACTGGGATAAGGATGATAGACGTCATGACCGATAGTTTGCCTGTAGAATCACAACTGCGCTCGCTGGATCACTCTAAGCTGGCGGCTTACTGTGTGGCGTTAACGGAGAGACAGTTTCCTAACTTCCGACTCTTCAGCCGTTTGGTTGAATTTGGCGATGCGGATCAACTGGCCACCATTATCGATGGTGTGTGGCAGTCGCTGGTGCCCGGTGGCGCAAAAATGAACTTTGAAGTTCAGCTCGATAAAGTCGAAGCCAGTATGCCTGACTTGGATGAGTTCGAAATGTACGGCGCGTCTCCTGCGCTGGATGCGGTGGTGTCCTTGTACTCAACGCTGGTGTGCCTACTTGAAGCGGACGTCGATGAGGCGATTGCGGTGGGTAACGTATCGCGTGAGTGTGTTGCCATGTTCATCGAAGTCACCGAGGGCGATGATCAGATGTCCGATGAGGAGATCATCCGACTGATCAACGGTCATGACCTGATGGTCGGCGAAGACGAGTTCCAAGAAGAGGTCGTCGAGCGACTCCAAAATGCCAAAGTCTTGGATAAAGCCTTTATCCAGTCGCTTCGTGAACTCGCACGCAACCAAGGTGCCAGTAACATCGGTATCAGTGAAGACGACGACGCCTAATCATGCTTAAAGCGGGCCTATGCCTTTTAGTGATCCCCTCTGTGCTGATCATGGCAGGCTACCTCTACGAGCTCTCCAATGTGAATGAGTGCATCGGTGCCGGTGGCTCGTTTGACTACTGGATTGGTCAGTGCGACTTTGAGCAATCTCATCTGTTTGTTCCCTTTATGATTCGTCATCCCGAGCTTGTAAACGGCGGCATGCTGGTGGCGGTTGCGGGTCTAGCCTTGTGTGTGGCGGGTTTATATCGCCGCGGAGTGCCAAATGAAGCGTAAGCTGTGGTTGCTGTTCCTACTGGTCGTCATCGGTGGTGGTGTTTACCTTTGGTTCCATCAAGATGAGATCACCGAAACCTTTAACCAAGAGCGTGCCGAAGACCGCGAAAAGTTCACCCAAGAAGGCCTTCAATATGGCCAAGCACACTCGCAACAAGCGTGTCTGGATAAAACCCTAACCGACCTGAACGGCTGTAACTCGTTTGGTTGCTCGGTGAATGCGGGGCTCTTCCTAAAACACTGCTGGAATGTCGCCAGCGACTCCCCTGCGATGTGTGACGGGGTACCTGCCTTTCAAGAAAAACCCAGTGAAGATGACAAAACCTGGGCCAAAGCGTATTGCATCGATCGGGACATCCGCAGCGAAGGATGTCGCAAGCTGATCATGCGTCAACTCTCTCAATTATGTAGTAAATAAGAGACGTTCTCATATGCCCCACGAAAGTTGAATCGAAAAGGGCAAAAACTTTCAAAAGGTTACTTTTTAAGCTATTTTTCATAAAGGTCCTGTCTGACAGGATTACTCGGATAATGACCTCATTAAATAGGACCGACTCGAATAATAATAATCAGAGCATCAACTCAGGCTTCAAGGGCCCAGCGTGGATTTTACCGAATGAAGTACCAAAAGCTCCTGTTCATAGGACCCGTAGGAGCGGGTAAAACGTCAGCGATCAGGGCGTTGAGTGAACACGATGAGAACATCGAAACAGAAGCGGTAGCGAGTGACCTTACAGGATTGCGTAAATCGACAACCACGGTTGCGATGGATTACTCAAGTTTGCCTGTAAGTGAAGATGAAACCATTCTGCTTTACGGCACGCCAGGACAGGCCCGATTCCGCTTCATGTGGGATCTGCTTGCGAACAACTTGGCGGCGGACTGTGCCGGCATCATTTTTCTGGTGGACAACACCCGAAACTATCCGATGCAGGATCTGAAATATTATGCACGAGAGTTTGGCGAATTAATCGCCAGAAAACAGGTCATTATCGGCGTGACTCGCTCGGACCTTCGGGCTGAACCAAAGCTTGAAGAGTACCAAGCAACGCTGGACGAGTTGGGGATTGATGCCCCCATCGAGTTTATCGATGCACGACTCGGTTGTTCCGTCTTACCGCTGGTTCAGCGGATTTTGGAAGAGCGGATGTCGTTTGATGATTGGCCGTCACTCTATGAACGGGCGGCTGAGAGGGACTCAGAAAGGATCGTGCAAGAGACGGATGTTCAGCCGCAAGAGTCGGATTTTGAAGTGGATTCTTACCAAGGGGATACAGTCGTCGTGAAAGATTCAATCGTCGATGATGTGATGAACTTTCAGGGAGTGCGTGGCGCTGCGCTGACCGATGAGATGGGAGAGATCGTTACCTCTTCAATAGAGTCTCAGGAAGTGAATGATTTTGTAGGATTTATCGCAGGCCTGGTCAAAGTCTTTGAGGAAACCTCAGACCTTGGCACGGTTCAAAGTGTGGTACTGAAAAGCACCAAAGAGGATAACCTATCGGTGTTTTTCAAAGGTGATCAAACGCTCGGTGTGCAGTCATCAAACCGAGTATCGGTGCGTACCCTAAAGCAGCAAGTTGATGACGTGTTGCAGTGGGGGTAATGATCAATGAGTAAGCTATTACAAGATCTCGAGAAACTCGGGGGGATTCAATACAGCTGTCTGGCCAGTGCCGAGGGCTTAGTAGCATCCACCTTCCCTGAGCTGCTGGCCTCAAATATGAGTGGTGCCTCCCAAGTGGTGAACCAGATTTTTGCGGCCGTCACGGGTGTTGGGATGGACCATCGCGAGATGATCCTTGAGCTTGATGAAAACCTCTTGATGGCGTTTCAGGTCACCGACGAGCTGGTGCTCATTCTGTTGACCGCCAAAGAGGTCAACATGGCCTTGATCAACACCAGTGTACGCTCGATGATGCCACGTTTCCAAAGTGAAGAGCAGACGAGCGCCGAAGTGAGTGTGGCTGATCCGCCGGTGCTAGAAGTCGCACCTATGCCAACTGAAGCTCCTGAGCAAGCGCCCGCAGCCGAGCCTGTTGCCGCCGAAAAACCAGCTGAAAACCCAGCGTTGGAAGCCCAACTGAAAGGCTTGATGAAGCAGTTAGAAGAACTCTTGGCGGAGTATATTGGCCCTGCGGCGGCAATCGTGTTTGATGATGCCTACGACAGTTGGAAGGCCAAGCACGGTGTGCGTATGAACAAGATTGCTGAGCTTTTGAAAGGCATGGCGATTGAGATCGAAGAAAAAGATGACCGCACAACCTTCCTTCAGCGTGCGGTAACCACGGTCAAAGCGTTTACAGGTAAAGCCTAGCTCGCGTTTTAATCTGAGAACGAAAAAAGGATCTCCAGTGAGGTCCTTTTTTTATGCTATCGCGGCCACATCGTACGACTAAAACATCACCACTACTTTGCCGCGGGTATGGCCGCTGGCCACGGCGTTGTAGGCGTCTTTGATCTGATCGATCGAGTAGTGGGCGGCAATGTCCAGCTTAAGTGTTCCTTGTGTTACTTGATCCACCAAGATGGCGAGTTGCTTACCGCAAGGCTCCACACGAATCGGTTCTGCGCGTTTTCCAGCGGCCGTTGCCGCTTCGATCACCTGATCTTTCGTGACACTTGGAAGCGTCACCAGAACGCCGCTGTATGTGAGTGCGCTAACGGCATCAACGCCCGTCTGACCGCCCACACCATCAATAATCAGATCAAAACCGGTCAGGGCCGAGATCGCGTCTGTGTCTTTGTAATCCACCACTTCATCACAGCCTAAGTTCAGAAGATGAGCGTGATTACTGGGGGAGGCAGTTCCGACCACATAAGCACCCTCGGCTTTGGCCAGTTGCACGGCCAAATGCCCAACACCGCCAGCAGCGGCGAGGATCAACACTCGTTGTTTGGGCTGCAAGTTGCCTTTGTCGAACAGGGCTTGGTACGCGGTCAGGCCTGCTAGGGCCAAGCCTGCGGCGCATCGATCATCCACAGAGGAGGGCAGGTGAGCAATCTGATCGGCCGGTGCACTGACTTGCTCTGCAAAACAGCCAGCGCGGTTTGGGAAGTGTAAAAAGCCGACCACCCGATCCCCTGATGCAAAGCCCGATACGTCCGAGCCGCAACCGATCACCGTACCGGTGCATTCCCAACCCGGAATAAACGGACGCTCTTCGCCAATAAATGGAGCGGCTCCACCCCCTGCGGCCGTTTTTACATCAATGGGGTTGATGCCAACGGCTCGGGTACGAATCAGAACATCACCGGCTTTCATTTCGGGTTCACTGGTGTTGGTCAGTGTCAGCGCATCGGTGCCGGTCAGCTCGTTCAGTACAATCGCTTTCATAAGATTCTGCCTATTGCCGGTGCAGTCAAAAACGGGCTACATCCAAAGTGGTAAGGCTTAGCAGCGTAACGCTAGAGCGAAGTGAGTGCAATTCTGTTAGGCTCGGTCAGTAAAAAACCGAGGAAAATCCATGTATTATCTTGCCGTGCTTGAACCCTTCCTGTTTTGGGGTGGTCTGATTGTGTTTTTGGTGTCGCTGGCGATGTACGTTGGCCGCACAAAAGACATGAAGTCCGTTCTGCTGTTTTGGCAGCCGACCATTTTGTTTAGCCCAAAAGAGTTTAAGGTCAATCGCATAGGACTTGGAATGATGGTGATGGCGGTCATAATCCGGATCACCCTATTTGTGGTGTACTGAGGCGTTAGGCCTTAGGCAAGAGAGGAGTTGTCATGAGAGGGAACCCCATAAAGGGCGTTGGTTATCTGTTTCGCGGCTTTGGACTGCTGACGAAACCTGGGCTTCGCCGATTTGTTATTGTGCCTTTGGTGGTCAATGTTTTGTTGTTTGCGGTTGCCATCGGGCTGTTGGTCTCGCAATTTGATGATTGGGTGGCGTACGCGCTGAGCTTCCTGCCTTCGTGGCTGTCTTTTTTGGACTGGCTGTTGTGGCCCTTGTTCGCGTTAACCATATTGGTGATGGTGTACTACGGGTTTTCCATCGTGGCGAACCTGATCGCTGCGCCGTTTAATGGCTTTTTGTCCGAAAAGGTGGAGCAGCTGTACCGTGGCGAGAAAGTGACGGATGAAGGTTGGGGCGAGATCATTAAAATCATTCCGCAGTCAATCGGGCGAGAGTTGTCGAAAATGATGTATTACTTGCCTCGTGCGGTGATCATCTTTGCGTTCACCTTTATCCCGGTGGTGAACATCATCTCTCCGCTTTTATGGTTATTGTTCGGTGCTTGGATGATGTCGATCCAATATTGCGATTACCCAATGGATAACAACAAGGTGACCTTTAAGCGCATGACCAAGCTGTTGGCCGAGCGTCGTTTAACCTCGATTAGCTTTGGTGGCATTGTTCAAATTGGCTCGTTAGTGCCTATTTTGAACTTGGTTGTGATGCCAGCGGCGGTCATCGGTGCCACGCTTTACTGGTTGGAAGAGCACATGCACATCGCAGTCGACGATTAAGCCGCCTGCGTTTTGCAGATCATCTCGTTAGGGAAGTGGCAGGTAAACGTACTGCCCTTTCCTAATTCGCTGTGAATCTCTAGGCGCGCCCCGTGTCGATAGAGGGCGTGTTTCACAATCGCAAGACCCAGCCCCGTGCCGCCTGTGGCGGTCGAGCGGCCTTCATCCACCCGATAGAATCGCTCGGTTAGGCGAGGTATGTGGATTGAGTCGATCCCGATGCCGTTATCCTTCACCGAGAAATGCCCACCTTTACCATCCACCCACCAACGTATGTGGATCTCACCACCATTCGGCGTGTAACGCACCGCGTTGTACACCAGGTTCGAGAAGGCGCTGTGCAGCTCCTGTGGTTGGCCTAACAGATCGTACTCATCGTCGGCTTGTAAGGTCAGGGTATGGCCGCGCTCCTGTGAGAGCACCGATGCATCATGGTGAATGGTCGAGAGCAACGCACCCAGCTCAATGGGGTGCTCATCGTGCACTTGCTGGCTCGACTCAAGTCTTGAAAGCAGTAATAAGTCAGAGACCAGATTTTCCATTCGGTTGGATTGGGCCAGCATCTGCTTGAGGGCTCGCTGCATCGCGTTGGGTAATGGTTGATCTTGGAAGGTCTCAAGATACCCGCGGATCACCGTAAGCGGCGTACGCAGCTCGTGGGAGGCGTTGGCCACAAAGTCCTGTCGGGTTTGTTCTAGGCGGACCAGTCGCGTGATGTTACGCACCACCAACAGGCGATCGTTATCGCCAAACTTCATGATTTGATATTGTAAAATGGTGTCCGATTGAACAGGGCTTGGCAGCTGAATCGGCTCATCGTACTGATGTTTTCGATAGTAGCGAATAAAGCGCGGATCACGCAGTAAGTTCATCACCGGCATACCGCGGTCACTGCCGTGCTTGAAGCCTAGAAGTTGCTCGGCGGCGCGGTTCCACCACTCGAGGTTGTGATTTTGATCGATGATGACGATGCCATCGGGCAGCGCAGCCGAGGATTGCTCAAAGCGATTGATGATTTTTTTGAGTTCAAGGCGGCGCTTATGATGGCGCTTTTGGAGTCGATGTAGGTCGTCAAACAACTCGCCCCACACCTGATCGGATTCGGGAACCGGTTGATCATGATTGTGCAGCCAAGCTTGAAGGCGGGCCAGCTGTTTGAGCTGAAAAAACGCCCACACTAAAAGGCCAATCACGATGCCCCAACTGATCGATCCGAACATCAAACCGATCACACCGAAGATCGCCGCATACATCACTAACTGACTGATGGCGGCTTTAGGAAAACTTTGCATGTGACTCCACATCATTCAGGCGAACGGGGCGTTTGGTCGACGCCCTTAAAGCTGTCACCCGATCACTTGCGGATAAAAACGCAGATTAGGCGACCTGAGTTGAGAAACGGTACCCTGTTCCCCGCACCGTTTGTACCAGATGATCATAATCGCTGCCAAGTGCTTTTCGAAGGCGACGGATATGCACATCAACGGTTCGCTCTTCTACATAGACATTTCCGCCCCACACCATATCCAGCAGCTGACCACGAGAGTAAGCTCGGTCTTGGTGGGTCATGAAAAACTGCAGTAAGCGAAATTCGGTCGGGCCAAGCTCTAGTGCTTTGCCACCGGCGGTCACACGGTGTGAGATAGGGTCCAACGTTAGGCCCTCAACCGTGACGGGCTCTTCGATCCCTTTTGGTGTCGCGCGGCGCAAAACGGCCTTAAGGCGCGCCACCAGTTCACGCGGGGAGAACGGCTTGGTGATGTAATCATCCACACCCGCTTCCAGACCTTTAATTTTGCTGTCTTCTTCGCCTTTGGCGGTCAGCATGATGATCGGGATATCGGCCGTGGTTTCATCTTTGCGTAGACGGCGGGCCAGTTCGATGCCGCTCACGTTGGGCATCATCCAGTCCAGCAGGATCATGTCCGGCTGTCGATCAATGATCTTTGCGTGCGCATCCTGCGCATTCTCAGCTTCGATGCACTCGTATCCAGCCATTTCCAAGGCTACGGCAATCATTTCACGAATCGGTGCTTCGTCATCGACGATCAGCACGGTTTTACTTGCAGACATGTGGGCGCCTCTACGCTTTTTGTTCGATCCTAAAAAGTCGCGAGTATTACAGTCTTTTTATGTGACAGAAATATGACAGATCGACATCAAACTGTCATAAAGTGTAAAACAATTCCGGCAAAAACCACTAATTCGGCCCAATGATTGTTCAAAAAGGCTTTAAAGCACGCATCGCGGTCCCGATCACGGATCAGAGTTTGCTGATACACAAAGAAGCCGATGGCCGCACACAAGCTTGCGTAGTAGATCCACCCCAGCGACTCCAAGACGCCAACTAAGGCTAACAGGACAATCGCCAACAGCTGCAGTAGGCCAATAATGACCTTATCCTGCTCGCCAAACAGAATCGCGGTGGATTTCACCCCGATTTTGAGATCATCGTCCCGATCCACCATGGCGTATTGGGTATCGTAAGCCACGGTCCACAAAATTTTTGCTAGGAAGATCAACCAGGCAGTGAGCGGAAGCGTCTCGTTAACGGCGGTAAACGCCATCGGAATGGCCCAGCCAAAGGCAGCCCCTAAGACCACTTGGGGCAGATGAGTATGGCGCTTCATAAACGGGTATAACGCAGCTAAAAAGAGCGCCCCAAAGGACATCAACACCGTGGTCGCGTTGGTAAAGAGCACCAAGATAAACGCCGCGATCATTAACCCCGCAAAAAGCCCCAAGGCTTCTTTTGAGCTGATTAACTTTTGCGCTAACGGTCGTCCTGCTGTGCGTTTAACGTGACCATCGATGTGGCGATCCGCAAAATCATTGATCACACAGCCTGCGGAGCGGGTCAGAAATACCCCGACAACGAAGATCAGTAATAAAGAGACACTCGGTACCCCCTCAGAGGCGATCCAAAGCGCCCATAGCGTTGGCCATAGTAGCAGGTAGCTGCCAATCGGCTTATCAAAGCGCGTCAGGCGCACGTACACGGATAAGCGTTCTTTTAAGCTAAGGGTGGGGTAAGTGTCCGTTGCAGCCATGCCTGCTCCCTGATCCGAAAACGATTAAAAACGGTGCGGTTGGTAGTCTACCTGCTCCAATGGGGGAAGAAAAACCTCGGCCACTAAGAGCGGTTTTCCAGATAAACAAAACACCGAGCGACGTGCCCATAAGGTATGCTCACGCTCTTTTAGGCGAGCGGTTTGGAGTGGTCCGCGGCGCATGGTGCGGTCTTTAAAGAGCACACTGCCAAGCGAGCGCTGACCAATGCCATACAGCTGACGCTCGCTGCCGATCAACGTGGTAACCGGAATAATCGTGCGCGCCACAACCCAAGATTGCTCGCAGCCTTCTAAAGATACGGTGCGGATGAGGGCTTTTTGCCGTGCGGGAATCGACAACAATCGCGCTTCGTCAACGGTTGGGTAACCCCAGCGTAAATCTAAGAGTTTGACTTCAAAACGGCTGTCACTGGCCAACACCAGATGTTGAGTCAATGATCCACGATCGGTGAGCCACGACTGCCATTGGTGTGGCAAGCGCGCTTGGCGGCCACGTGTGTGATCGTTCCAGTGGTGACATTGACCGGGTGCCCAAATACGTTGCGATAACAAAAGGGCGTCGTGCGTGTTCAATCCAATCATCCTTATTTCGAATGGCGCTAGTGTACGCGCTAAACACCCCTTGCCCAAGTGGAAAGCCGACAACGCGGTGTTGCACTGACACAAGTCCTTGGGAGGCGCGTTAAAAGCACGTATCCTTACCCTTTTGCCCGAGACCTCGCATGACGCCCTACCAACCTGAATATGCCGAACAACTAACCCGCGAGTGGGTTGATACCATGGTGGTTGGGTTAAACCTGTGTCCATTTGCTGCGCCTGTGGTGCGGCAAAACAGCTTACGCTTTGCGGTGAGTGACGCCACCGAGATGGTGGATGCTGTGCAGTTTTTTACGACGGAGCTAGAGCGCATCGCGGACGCCGACCCTAAAGAGATCGCCACCTCGTTACTGATCTTCCCGTATACAGTGGCCGATTTTTATGAGTATTTGATGCTGCTTGATGAATGCCAGTGGCTATTAGGGCGCGGTGGTTATGAAGGTACCTTTCAATTAGCGAGCTTCCACCCAGGCTACCTGTTTGATGGGCCAGACCCGGATGATCTGTCCCACTGGACCAACCGCTCGCCGTTTCCAACGATTCATATCATCCGCGAAGATCAAATGGCCGCGGTGCTCAAACACGTTGAAGACCCAGAGGCGATCCCAGAGCGCAACATCGAGCTGATGGAGTCTCTGGGAAAAGAGGGGCTGATCGAGCGTTTTCCACCGCTTGGGGAATATGCTTAAGCGGCCACTACACAGTTACGTTGCTTGCCTTTGGCTTTGTAGAGCGCCGCATCGGCTTTCTCCACTAACTCATGTGGACTGTGGCTGTTAGACGGAGTAAGCGCACACACACCCTGGCTTGCGGTAACGACCAACCCTGTGGATGAGCGCTCGTGTTTGATGCCAAGCGACATTATGTCTGTGCGGATGCGCTGGGCAACCGCTTCGGCACCGAGTCGATCGGTTTCTGGGAGTAGCACCACAAACTCCTCTCCGCCATAGCGGAAAGCAGCATCGTGGGAGCGGTTTAACGCACCTTGGATTGCGCTGGCCACTTGGCGCAAACAGCTGTCTCCGGCTAAGTGCCCGTAGTGGTCGTTAAAGGCTTTAAAGTGATCCACATCGATCAAAATTAATGAAAGCTGCTGGCGACCACGGCTGGCACGGCGCCATTCCATCTCTAGCACCTTCTCAAACTCGCGTCGATTATTGACACCCGTTAAGCCGTCAATGCGTGCTGAGCGCTCTAAAATATCGCGAGAGCGTTTAAGCTCTAGCATCATTTTAATGCGGGCTTTGACTATCCCGACGGCGCGATGTTGTGGAATGTAGTCCGATACTCCGTGCTCATACGCTTGAAGCTCGGCTGCATCGTCGGTATCACCATTAATGATGGCGATCGGAATAAAAGCGTTATGGATCTTCTGGATTAAGTTTTGGCAGGCCATTAAAGACTCCATCGCGCTGTCACTGCCATCAATTAACAAGAGATCCGGCGTTTCTTCTTGTGCTAACAGATGCTTTTTAAGATCGTTCAGCGTGGCGGGCATCAAAATATTGTACTGCTTGCGCAAGCCATCGATGGTTTGCCAAACGTGTTCTATACCATTTGGGGCAAAAATCGCCAGCGTGTGGTGATCCGAATACTTACACAAGGTGCGCGCGGTGTACTCGCGCTCGGTCAGCTCCCCACCCATAAAGGCTGAAAGCTCCTCTTCGGTGGCTAAGCCGACCAGCGTGCGTTTATCCTCTGCCACAATAGCGGGGACGCGACAGCCTACGCCTGCGACCTCCCAACTTTCTTGCCAGTCATCGAGTTGATCCTCGGTGTCCATATCAATGGACAGCTCGGTGGGTAATCCAGCGGTTTGCAAGGCTTCATAAATCACAGTAGGGGAGGCGATGTCTTGTCCTTCGACCCAGAGTGCATTGTAGAAAAGATCAATAAACGTACGGGCTTTGCTCTGATCAATCTGCTTGGCAGCAATGGCACACAGGTTGGCAAATCGGCTATCTGGACGCTCAGGTGGGAGCGCGATAGTGACCTCGGGGGCTTGGGAGCGCACTTTAAACACATCGCTGGCAAGCTCGGTCAAGATATCGGGGGTATTGCCATAAAGGCCGATGTCTTGGGCGTGTTCGACCAAGCGGATTTCTACACGATCCAGCACATCCAGTGCCTTTAGGCGATGAAACATCGCATAGCTGTAAGGGCAGTTAAGATCGGCATAGGCCACGTACTTACACATGTGTGACTCCAAACAACGGATTTATTAAGTGTCTGGAATGTAACGGCCGTGTGATCAAAAAGTTGACAATAAAAAAGCGACCCTTAGGCCGCTTTTCATATCATCAAGCTTAGGCGTCGTCGTCTTTGGCACCGGCCACTTCACGCATCTCGTCAAGAGGTGTGTGACGTACGTCTGTGCCGCTGACCAGGTAGATTAGGTGCTCGGCCATGTTGCGGGCGTGGTCGCCGATGCGCTCTAGGCTGCGAAGCACCCAGATCACGTTCAAGCAGCTGGAGATGGCACGTGAGTCTTCCATCATAAAGGTCACCAGAGAGCGCATCGCGGTGCGGTACTCTTGGTCGACGGCTTTGTCTTGCTTAGCCACTTGGTACGCCAGCTCCGCATCGTTACGGGCAAACGCGGTTAGAACGTCTTTTACCATCGCGCGCACCAAAGAGCCGATGTGACGGACTTCCTGATAACCGCGCTGTGATTCGCCTTCTTCAACCAGTTCGATGGCGTGACGGCAGATACGGCTGGCTTCATCGCCCATGCGCTCAAGGTCGTTGACCGCTTTAGAGATGGCAATAATCAAACGCAGGTCGCTGGCCGCTGGCTGACGGCGTGCGATGATCATGGTGCAGTGCTCGTCGATCATCAGCTCCATATCATTGGTCTGACGGTCGTTACGGCGTGATTTCTCGGCCAAATCAGCATCGCCTGTTAGCAAGGCTTCAACGGCCTCGCTCACTTGACGCTCTACAATGCCGCCCATGGTCAGCAGTTCGGTACGAATGTTTTCTAGCTCTTCGTTGAACTGCTGGGAGATGTGTGTTGAATAACTTTCGGTGCTTGGTTCCACAATAGACCCCTTAATAATCCGTTTTCCTGACGCAATCGAAGTGTGGGCAGACCGTTAACCGTAACGGCCTGTGATGTAATCTTCGGTTTGCTTCTTCTCAGGGTTGGTGAACAAGGTGTCAGTGACACCGAATTCGATCAGATCACCCATGTACATAAAGGCAGTATAGTCCGAAACACGGGCGGCCTGCTGCATGTTGTGGGTTACGATCACGATCGTGAAGTCATCTTTGAGCGTGTGGATCAGCTCTTCGATTTTCAGTGTCGAGATCGGGTCCAAGGCGGATGCCGGCTCGTCAAGCAACAAGACTTCGGGCTTAACCGCGATGGTACGCGCAATCACCAAACGCTGCTGCTGACCACCGGACATGCCCAGTGCACTCTCGTGCAGGCGGTCTTTGACCTCATCCCAAAGCGCTGCAGAGCGCAGAGCCCATTCAACGGTCTCGTCGATTTCTCGCTTTTTCTTGATCCCTTGAATACGAAGGCCATACGCCACGTTTTCGTAGATCGATTTAGGGAATGGGTTTGGCTTTTGGAACACCATGCCCACACGGCGACGCAGGTCGGCAACATCGACCGTACGGTCGTAGATGTTATTCTCGTCCAGCAGGATTTGACCGGTGATGTTACAGCTGTCCACCAAGTCGTTCATGCGGTTGAAGCAGCGCAGCAGGGTGGATTTACCACAACCGGATGGACCGATAAACGCGGTAACACGCTTTTTCGGGATATCCATTTCGATGCCGTGCAGGGCTTCTTTCTCGCCGTAGCTAAGGCGCAGGTCGCGCACTTTCAGGGCGATGGTTTCGTTTTCCAGAGACAGTTGGCGATCTTCACGCTGCAGTGAGGAGATGTTGACGCCATGGCTTTTGATAGTACTCGTCATTTTAATCAAACCTTTTTAAATCGCTTCGTTCTACAGCGTTACATTTCAAGAGATTTATACTTTTCACGCAGGTGGTTACGGATCTGTACCGCGCTGATGTTCAGCAAGGCGATGACCACCACCAGCAAGAAGGCCGTTGCGTACACCAGTGGGCGTGCGGCCTCAACGTTCGGGCTTTGGAAACCAACATCGTAGATGTGGAAACCTAAGTGCATGAATTTCTGATCCAAGTGCAAGAATGGGTAGTTACCATCCAGCGGCAGATTCGGCGCCAGCTTAACCACACCCACCAGCATCAAGGGCGCTACTTCTCCCGCTGCACGGGCAATCGCAAGGATCACACCGGTCATCATCGCTGGGCTTGCCATCGGCAGTACCACTTTCCATAGGGTTTCTGCTTTGGTTGCACCAAGGGCCAAAGAGCCTTCACGTACCGCACGTGGAATACGGGATAAGCCTTCCTCGGTCGCGACAATCACCACTGGCACGGTTAACAAGGCCAATGTGATGGATGACCACATCAAACCACCGGTACCAAAGGTCGGTGATGGTAAAGCTTCAGGGTAGAACAGACGGTCGATGTTGCCACCTAAGAAGTAGACAAAGAAGCCCAGACCAAACACACCGTAAACGATGGACGGTACACCGGCCAAGTTGTTTACCGCGATGCGGATCAGACGGGTAACAAAGCCTTGCTTGGCGTATTCACGCAAGTAAACCGCTGCGACCACACCAAATGGAGTCACCAGAACCGACATGATGATGACCATCATGACCGTACCAAAGATGGCTGGGAAGATACCGCCTTCGGTGTTCGCTTCGCGAGGCTCGTCAGAGACAAACTCCCACAGCTTAGCGCCGTAGTGGCCGATCTTCTCAAACAGGCCCATGTCGTTGGGGCGGAACGCGCGCACAATCTTCGCTACAGCGATGGTCACGGTTTGGCCGTTAGAGACCTCGGCCGTGATGCTGTCGCGGTTGATTTGCGTGTACAGATCCACCAGTTGCGCTTGCAGTGCTTCGTACTCGCTGTTGAGCTCGTCACGGCGGTTGTTGATCGCATCGAATTCGCTTTGATCGGTTTCGCCTTTCAGTTCCAGAGAGCGCTGCTTCAGACGCAGACGTTCCAGCTCGTAGTTGATCGCACCAATCTCATGCTTTTGGATGGTGTAGATCTCGTCGTGCAGATCTTCGGCACGTTCGATACGCGCTTGGAATTCGTCCCACAGGGCGATGTACTCGTCGGTTTTATCGTAACCTGTGTACTCGCCAACGACTGTATCGCCTTCTTTAACAGAACGCAGGTAGCCGTAGAAGTTACCCCACTCTTCACGCTCAGCGGTGAAGATCATTTCAGGCTTGCTGCGATCTTTCAGGTAGTCATCCAGCACCCAAGTGAAGTCCAAACCACCGACATCACGGTTACCGATTTTCAGAAGATCACGACGCATGGTCGGTACGCCTTCCGGCACATCGACGCCTGCGCCACGCAGCTGCTCGGCTGGGACATCTTCAATTTCGACCACTTCACCGATGATCGGCGTTGATTGACCATCGTGTACGTGATTGGCTTGAATCACATCCGCCGGCCAAAAGTGACCCAAACCGCGCACCGCGATCAGGCCCAACAAACCGACGACCATAATGATGCTGATTGCAACGGCCCCAGCATTCAGCCAGATCCATGGGGAGCCGGATTTTGTCCATTCTGTTAATGATATTCTCATTACTAAACTTCCTCAGGACCCGATTAAAGCGAGCCGTATTTCTTACGCAAACGCTGACGAACCACTTCGGCCAACGTGTTGACGACAAAGGTAAACAGGAACAGCACAAACGCCGCCAAGAACAGAATACGGAAATGGGTACTGCCCACTTCGGACTCTGGCATCTCAACCGCAATGTTGGCTGCCAAGGTACGCATACCTTCAAAGATATTGATGTCCATAATCGGCGTGTTACCGGTGGCCATCAGTACGATCATGGTTTCACCTACCGCACGACCCATACCGATCATCAGCGCCGAGAAGATACCTGGGCTTGCTGTTGGCAGGATAACGCGTGTCAGGGTTTGCCAAGGCGTCGCACCCAGTGCGAGTGAACCGTAGCTTAGGTGTTTTGGCACCGCAAAGATCGCATCTTCGGTGATCGAGAAGATGGTTGGGATGACTGCAAAGCCCATCGCGATACCGACTACCAAGGCGTTACGCTGGTCAAATGGGATACCCGCTTCGTTGGTTAACCAAGTGCGCATATCACCACCGAAGAACACCCCTTCAACCGACGGCGCAATCGACAGGGCCACCATGGTTGAGATGATGATCACAGGCACCAAGAGTGCTGCATCCCATCCTTCTGGAATCAGGAAGCGAATCTTGTTGGGTACTTGTGCCCAGGTAAAGCCAAACACCACGATCGCGATCGGCACGATCATTAAGGTGACGAAGATACCGGCGAGGTGGATCTCCATAAACGGTGCTAACCAAAGGCCCGCCAAGAAACCAAGAATAACGGTTGGCAGTGCTTCCATCAGTTCGATAAACGGTTTCACCTTACGACGCATCGCAGGCACCATGAAGTAAGCGGTGTAGATCGCACCACAGATCGCCAATGGCGTACCGAGCAACATGGCATAGAATGCGGCTTTCAGCGTACCGAAGGCCAATGGCATCAAGCTGTATTTTGGCTCAAAGTCGTTGTTGGCAGCAGACGATTGCCAGATGTACGCAGGCTCCTCATAGCCTTCGTACCACACCTCGCTCCACAGCGCGGACCAAGAGATGTCTGGGTGTTCGTTTTCGATCTGCCAAAAGCGGATTTGACCGTCTTTTTCGATCAGCATCGCGTTTGAGCGCGGCGCGTACGCCAGTGTGTGAATCGTGCCAGATGCGACTTGTTCGGTCAGCGCGGTACGCTCGGCGGTGGTGTTGATCAGGGACAACTCACCATCAGCGTTCATGACTGCAAAGCCTTTACGACGCTGTTCGATGGTCAGGTCCGTCACAGCCGAACTGCCGACATTGAATTCACGAATCTTAGTCAGGTGCCAGTCGTTGTTGCCATCACGCACCAAGAACCACTGAGACACTTTACCTTTGTCATCACCGATCAGCAGTGAGTTGCCACCCAATAATAGTTGGAATGTAGTGATGTTGGCTTTGGTCGCTTCAACAATTTCGCTGGTTTCAGGGCCATCTTCGGCTTTTAAGTCGACTACGACAACCTTGTGCTTGCCGGCCAGCATCAACCAACGATCATCCGGGAATAACTGAATGTCTTGCGCTTTGATGCTGAACGTTGGCAGTGCTTGAGTCTCGGTCTCTACCTCAACTTCACCGGTGATCATGTTCTCATCAAGTGACACCAGTACTTGGTTAAGACCGTTCTCGTCACCGCCGACCATGTTCCAACTGTCGCCAGAGAAGGTGATCGACAATTGAGTTAATGGACGATCCGAGATCTGTACCGGCTCTTCACCCAATGGGTACTCGATGCTTGGCGTGATCACACGCACGCCATCCGGGTAGGTCGAGCGATACTCGTGCTTGATCACAACCGCCGCACCGTTATCCAGACCCAACGCAAATAAGCGATTTGGTTCAGAGATAACCGCGGTGCTGGTGACTTTCGCACCTTCTGGCACGGGCAGATCAACCGTATCGATCTGCTGACCGTTTAGGGTGCTAAAGAAGATCGCTTGGTTTTGATCGGTGACACGAAGGCCGATCTCGGCTTGTTCTTCCATCGCCAGATACAGGGTCTGGCCTTGGCCTGGTAGGGCGTAGGCTTCTACTTCCTGACCGTTCTGTTGCCACGGCGCCATATGGGCGGAGCGGAACAGAGGCGCTACTTCATAAAGAAGGTAAAAGAAGATCA
Source organism: Neptunomonas sp. ABH4_499 (assembly GCF_056160565.1). Classification (NCBI taxonomy): domain Bacteria; kingdom Pseudomonadati; phylum Pseudomonadota; class Gammaproteobacteria; order Oceanospirillales; family Oceanospirillaceae; genus Neptunomonas; species Neptunomonas sp. ABH4_499. The sequence continues at coordinate 19,115 of NZ_JBSWXK010000024.1, forward strand.
GCAAGATCGCGATGATCACGCTGATACCACCGAATGCGATACCTACACCGGCCAGTTTGTCTTTTAACGCGCGTGATTTACGGCGTCTTTTGAGCGCCGGCGTATCGAAACTGATCGAAGGAGGCGTATTGGTGTTTTCGTTGCTCATGAGGAGGACCAAAGGTTCGACAATTTTAAGTGTGCGCAAGAATACGTCAGTTTTGTGACGCTAATGTTACAGAGGTGTCATAACGACAAAAGGGAGTGTCTTTCGACACTCCCTAGCGCTGTCCTTAGCGAGGTTGAGTGAGTCTTACAGACCCAGATCAGCCATTTGTTTTTCAACTACTTTAGCAGGCAGTGGGATGTAGCCGTCTTTAACAACTACTTCTTGACCTACTTTAGCCATAACCATTTTCAGGAACTCAGCATCCATTGGTGCCAGAGGTTGGCCTGGTTTCTTGTTCACGTATACCCACAAGAAACGAGACAGTGGGTAAGTACCGTTTACAGCGTTCTCTGGAGTCGCTTCTACGAAAGCGTCGCCTTCTTTCTTAGCCAGTGGCAGTGCACGAACAGAAGAGGTTTTGTAACCGATACCTGAGTAACCCAGACCGTTCAAAGAAGTAGAAACAGACTGAACAACCGATGCAGAACCAGGTTGTTCGTTTACGTTGTTACGGTAGTCACCTTTACACAGTGCTTTCTTTTTGAAGTAACCGTATGTACCTGATACTGAGTTACGACCGAACAGTTGGATCGTTTTGTCAGCCAGTGAACCTTCAACGCCTGCTTGACCCCAAGTAGTGATGTCTTCAGCAGCGCCACACTTACGAGTAGAAGAGAAGATTGCATCAACTTGTGGGATAGACAGACCTTTGATTGGGTTGTCTTTGTGTGCGAATACCGCCAGAGCGTCGATCGCAACCGCTACGGCTGTTGGCTTGTAGCCGTATTTTTTCTCGAACGCTTCGATCTCTTTGTCTTTCATTTTACGAGACATAGGACCGAAGTTAGACGTGCCTTCTGTCAGAGCTGGAGGCGCAGTAGAAGACCCAGCTGCTTGGATCTGAACGTTAACGTTCGGGTACATACGCTTGAACTCTTCAGCCCACAGCGTCATCAGGTTTGCCAAAGTGTCAGAACCAACGCTAGACATGTTACCAGATACACCAGATGCTTTAGTGTAAGTTGGTAGGTTAGGGTCCAGCAGATCAGCAGCGGATGCAGTGAAAGACACGGCTGTCATAGCAACAGCGGCGAACAACTTCTTCATTGGTTTCATTACTAGCTCCAGAGAGACGAGTTAAACGTTTTGTAATTAATTTCGATGTGCGCACTATAAGTAGGCTTTGTGACAAGAATGTGACAGGGTGTAAAAAAGCGAAATCAATTCGGCGATGCCCTTATCGCGATGGGGAGCTGTGCTTTATACTATGGGCTAATGTGTTAACCCTTTAACAAAAACAAGAACGGATATGGATACTCAGAACGATACGGATCTGGACAACTTGGATGACGAGCTCACCCCAACCGGTGAGATGACGCTGAAACTGCCAGCCAACCACGCGGCAACGAACATGTTTGGTGATGTGTACGGTGGCTGGGTATCGGCGCAAGCGGTTTTAGCAGCTGAGATGCGTGCGGCTCAGGAAACGGCAGGTCGCGTTGCGACGGTATCGATCGGTACATTGGACTTTATGTCGCCTGTTTTGGTCGGCACGATTCTGAGCTTTTATACCGATATTCTTGAGATGGGCCGAAGCTCAGTGAAACTGCGCGTCGAAGTGTGGGGACGCTGTCCTGATGGTCGCGCGCTTCGTAAAGTGACCGAGACCGAATGCGTCATGGTTGCCATCGACGAAGACGGTCGAATCCGCCGAGCACAAGGGTAATCAGGCAAGGCTTACGGCCAAGGGTAGGGCGCGACCGCGCGTCCATCCGCGGTGAGCTTCTCAACCACGGTTCGGCGGTAATCCACCACATCTTTGAGTGGCTTGGCCCGAAGCGTCTGAACCTCGTGTTCGGTGAAGGGCTGATACCCTGAGTCCTTCGATTCGCCGCCCCACTCATGCATCAAGTAGTTCATCACATCGGCGATCTCTTGGTCGTTCAAACCGGAACCGACCACGCCAGGTACATGCATTAAGTACAAGCGACCCTCTGGCAAGTAGCTAAACGCGCCGACAAAGCCGTTAAAATCAGGAATGCCCCCTTTTTCACTGCCGCTGCCATCAGGGCCGTGGCAGCCCACGCATTTAAGAATGAAATTGTTTTTAGGGCTTAGCGATTGCGCGTGTGCACTTGGAAAACCTATCCCTATCAGAAACGCTAAGCTCAGGGTAAAAACCACTTGGCGCATCGTTTTATCCTTACCAGACCATCTGGGAGAAGACCGCGAAGGCGGACCTTCGCGGGGTTGCGTTACTCGGCGATACCGACCAGTACCGCCACCGTGCAGTGATACCCTTGAGAGGTATTGGCCATGCACCAGTTGATGTCGTTGTGAAGACCCATCTGATAACCCGGTCGCTCGCGCTCGCTGGTTAAACAGGCGTTGCCATTACACATCGCTTTACCGCAACAGTCGTTGTAAGAGACCAGATAATCCTTATCGTCATTCGGGTTATGACAGGTGCCCACCCAAGAGACTTTCGAGGCTTCCGATCCCGGTGGGCAGCTGGTCAGTGTGCCGCCACAGTCATTACACAAAGCGCCATCCAACGCGCAGTAACGCCAATAATCGCAGCTGGTCGGGTCATTGGGGTCGGCCGCGTCAGCGGTTTCATTGGCAAAAGCCTGTCCAAAATTGCGGTCAAAGGGCAGCACAGGCAGAAGACCGCCTCCGGCGACGGCGACACCCGCTTTGGTCAGGAAACTGCGGCGTCCATTTTTGTGGGCCACGGTACGGGTCATGCGTTCGGTGCGGTTATCGATGGCACCCATCAAAGATTCCAGTAATCGTTTCATCCGTTAACTCCTTCCTTATGAGTGTGCTTCATCCAAGTAGCCCTGAATGGAGGGCACATTCATCTCATGGGCATTGAACAGGCTTTCCAGCTGCTCGCGGCTATTGACTAAGCCTTTTGAGCGGATGGTGCCTTGATCATCCAGTAACACCGCAAATGGCAAGCGCGAGACACGGTAAGCGATGCCAAGCTCTGGTGAGAGTAGATAAGGGAAGTCGGTCAACCCTGTGTACTCGATAAAGCGTTGGTGCTTATCCGCCTCGCCATCACTGGCCAACACAACGTCCAGCCACGCCTCTTCGCTGTCACGCACGGAGCGCAAAATAGGAATCAGCTTTTTACAGACAGGGCAGGTTGGGGATAAGAAAAACACCAAGGTAGATCGGCGTTGCCCTTGGCCCAGTTGCACCGCATCGCCTGTGAGGCTTGGCAGTGAGAAGGTCGGGGATTGATCACCGACTTTGGGGCCGGAATCATTCACGAGTGCTCCCATCGGTGCGATGCGCTCGTACAGAACGCCAATTTGTCGAGCCAGGATGAAGAAACCTGTGCCCAGCACGATGACCGCAATCATCAAGAAAGCCACAGCAAAGTACAAAGCAGTCATAGTCAGTCCTTATAAACGGGGAGATTGAAGATCCATCACATTGGCGTTGATCTGCTCAATCAGTGCATACATCGCAAACATGAACAGACCCGCCAACAGGGGCAGTAAGGTGTCACTGGCGCTCATCGCCTGAGGCAGCCCAGCTAAGGGCAAAAGGGCGATCACCATCAACACGGCATTGCGCACCAGTAAGCGTGGGCTTAGATACTGAGGCACACCGCCACAGCCACACTCGATTTGAGAACGACCACGTTTTAGGTTGATGCCCATTGAGATGGCGTACAGGGTTAATAAACCGACCGCGAGCACGACGCCGATCATGCGCGTCGCCTCAAATAAGAGGGTCAGCACCGTTAGGCATTCGAGCACCACAATCGCCATGGCCGCTGGGCGCACCCATCTGTCTGGCAGTAGCTGGTAGTCGGCAACGTAACCTTGGAACTCCAAAAAGTCGAAGCCTTTAAACAGCGCCGCTTTGAGGAACAGCAGCACGGTAAACACCAAGGCGGTCAGTGCAAAGTAGCCGATCACATCGGCGATCATGCTCATTTGGCCACCAATAAAGAGGTCGTCCAGCCCGCTTTACCGTCGGAAGCCGCTTTGGTGAGGCTAAAGTCTTTGGTGGACGAAACGGTGTACTCATCGACGGATTCCTCATCCTCATTGGATCCGTACACCTTAGGTGTTTTGTCCTGAGTCACGGTGATGGCGACTAAGTGCTCTGCTGGCGAGCGGCTCAGTAACTTGCGTTTCTTAAGACTGTAGGCCCAGATCTCCTCGGAGCCATCTTTGTGGCTACCTTCGTAGGCATCGCTGTGCATGATCATATAAACCAGATCATTCGGGGCGTTGTACGCGGTGACCATGTAGCCACCTGGCACCCAGTTGCCTTCCTCTTTGGATGCGACCGGAATCGTCTCTAGAAAGCGCATGGTTGGGCCGCTGTCATCGGCGATCACCAAATCCCCGTTGAAACCTACCAATAGCAATTTGCCATCTTTTAATCGCTGGCTATGGACGTACAAAGGCGAGTTTTCGCTGTCGAACAGCGGGTCGGATGTTTCGACCGAGTATTGGTCGCCATTGACGGTAAAGGTCTTAAATTGCCCGGTACCGCACCAGGTGGAAAAGCGATAACCGCGGGTGGACGGGATAATGCCGTAGCAACCAGGGGTTGGGATGATCCCTTGAACCACGCCGATTTTCTGATTGGCAATGGTGACAGAGGTCGCAGGTGTGGCGTTTTGAATATAAATTAAGGATTCATCCGCGCTCTTTTCTAACAACTGAGACATGCCGATCGCTTTGGCCGCTTGGTTGGGAATCACAATCTCGGTTTCAGGCGTTAGCGTATTCACATCAAAGATCTGCAACACACTCTCAACGGGGCCGTAGCTGTAGCGTTTCATGTAGTCAGAGAACGCATACACCTTGGAGGCGTCCTTCGAGAGCAAAATCTGAGAGGTGAGGCCCAGCGACAACAGGCCTTTGTAGGTTAATCCATCTTGACCGTAGACATGGATTTTACTGGCGGCGTCCCATCCGGCCTCATTTACAAAGACATTAGGGCCTTTGGGGATCGCTTCTTCAACGGTAAAGACTTCGGGTTTAAACGACTCGTCAGCGACGGCGGTGAGTGACCATTGAGTAAGACCTAAAAAGGCAGCACCGACTGCACATTGGGTCATCCGTTTCAGTGTTGTCATGCATTAACTCTCCTACGTTAATCCGACTTACGGCCTCGCAGGATGTGTGCCACCAACACTGTGTTGGTATACAACAGCTGTTTACATCAAACAGATCTATCAAAAAAAGTCATTATGACAAGGTGGAATAAAAACTAACCTTTTGGTCAAAACACATCCAAAGTAGGACGTCTTTATGGGTGAGGAGCGTTGACGCGTTTTAGGGCAGCGATTAAAAAAGATGCCTCAAAATGAGGAGGGGAGGTCGATCACGCGGTTATCATGATCGACCCAAAGGCTTACTTCTCGGCCGCAATCACAGAGACTTCGACCAGAAGCTCTGGGCGAGCCATACGTGCTTCTACGCACGCACGTGCAGGGGCGTGACCTTCTGGCACCCATGCATCCCATACCGCATTCATCGCCGCAAAATCTTTCATGTCGCGGATGTAAACGGTGGCGGATAAGATGTGCTCTTTATCGGAGCCGGCTTGTTCTAGCAGCGCTTCCACTTTATCCAGCATGGTTTGCGTTTGTTCAGCGATGCCTGCATTTGCATCAGCTGCCACTTGGCCACACAGGTAAATGGTGCCGTTATGTTTAACGATGCGGCTCATGCGCTGACCGATCTCTTGACGTTCGATAGTCATATTTACTCCAAAGAATCAGTTTTTAAACGAATAGCACCAGTATATCGAAAAAGGGCTAGAAGAATTTTTGGAATTTTATCGCTTGGCAACAATCTTATCTTTTCGGATCTGTTTGCCGGGCCTTCGCTTCTCGCGTATGGTGGCCGCACGTGGAATGACTCCCTGCACTTATATAAGGATGTAATCATGGATTTGAATACCCTTCTTAATCGGCCAACGTTAGGTCAACAAACCCTACAGGCTCGTTTAAACGCCTCTGTCGATACTCAAAAGTTGTTTGCCGCCATTGATGCAGACCCTGCGCTGGTGGGTGCAGGTGTTGTGTATGTGGATGCGCATTTGAACATCGTAACGCTGCGCGAATTTCAGCCTGTGTGCCGAATCAAACCGATTAAAGTCGTGATCCGCGAGCCGTTTGAGCCGGTCAGCGACCAGCAGTTTATCGCCGCTGCACAAACCCCACGTGAGTCCAAAATGCTGATGGAAAGCGTATCCACCGGCTTGGCTTGCGCGGGCATGGTGTTCAGTATTGTGGCGATCATTACCTCGGCTGCGGCTGTACCCGTCACCGGTGGCGGTAGCTCTGCAATGACGTATGTGGCGTACGGCGCCGCCGTGGCCACCGGTGCACAGTGTTTGAACGGTGCGGTGCGTGTCACTTTGGAAGCGCAATCGCCTGCAACCTTGGATGCGTTGGACTCGGAAGAGTGGTACACCAACACCATGACCGCGTTGGATGTTATCTCGCTGGCGGGTGTAGCGGTGTCTGGGTATCAGATGATCAAGTACGTTAAGGTACTGAACTCTGAGGGGCAGTCGGTGCGTACAGTACTGCAAGGGCTGAACCGCCACGAGCGTCGTCGTTTGACCGAAGAGATCATTCGTCAAAACCGTCCGGGCATCTCGAACCGAATGCGAAAAATGCTGCAACGCCAAGGCGTTTACCCGACCCGCTACGCCGCGGATCGACTACAACGCACCACCATCAGCCAAATTACCGACTCCTTTGCCGCCTTATTGGCCTTTACCGGCAGTGCGGGCAGCGGTGTGGTACGTCAGTTGGCCGTTAACGTATACGAAGAGTTTTAAGTGAAACCGTCCAACCAAGCTCAGCCCCGCCAAGATCACGACGCTCCATTGCAGGGTAAGGTCAGTTTATTGCGGCTGGTTTTTCCCCCGAACACCGTTACGGTGGTGTTTGCGCATATCTTGTTGATCGGTGCGGGTGTGTCTTGGTTGGCGGGTGTGTTCTTCTTGCAGCCGAACGGCATCACGGTCGATCAGGTCAAGGTGTTGATGATCGGCGCTGTGTTACAGATCGCGCTCTTAAGCTTTTTCTTTGTGAAAATGCTGCGTTTTTCGAAGCGGTTTCGATACCTATCTGCGTATGCAGCGGGGTTTTATGCGCTGCTGCACGCTGGCCTTGGGGTTAAGGCGTTGTTGTCAGGTGCTTCGGGTGAGGTATGGTATCTCATCTGGGCTTTGGTCGCGGCACTCAGTGGATGGCTCTTTTACTCCAGCCGTGTGGATCAGTTACTTAAAAGCAACGCGATCCGCTATAAGCTATTGCACGGTCGAGACCCTTACGAGGAACTTGCGGACCTAAAAGCTAGAAAGGCGATGAAGAAACAAAAAAAAGGGCGTTAGCCCTTTTTTGTTATAGAGCCCATGTAATCCATTAAAAAGAGTGTTTAACGCAACGCACTGTCGCACCGACTTTTTCATCGGATTTATCAGATGGTATCAGCGCAACACCCACTGGAGCCCCACTTGTGATCGCCATTATTGCTGGCTTTTTGGCCGTTGTTAGCCAATCCATCTTCTATCTGTTTGTTCGGCGTGCACAAGTGCATCTTCTGATCCCAGGACTGACGGTTAATGTTCAGATGCATTGGCAGCTTGGCTGGATTGCATGGCCGGTGGCGATCATCTACTGGCCGGACACCATGACCTTGCAAACTCATTTGTTTGCGTTGGGGGTCTCGGTGTTTTACTGGGTCGCGCAGGTGAGTTTCTTCTCGGCGCTCAATCGCGCTTCCTCCTCACAAGTTGCGCCTTTGTTGGCGCTCAAGTTGATGGTGGTTGGCGTGGGCAGTGCGATTTTCCTAAGTACCGACCTATCTGTTACACAGTGGCAAGCCGTTGCGTTGGCGACGGCCTCGGCGATCTTCCTATCCATCGGCGCGGACCGACCGCCGTTGCGAGCCACTTTACTGGCGCTGACGACGGTGTTGTTTTTCTCCGTCTCGGACATCAGTCTAGGCGCTTTCATCGGTCATGTGGGTATCGAGAGCGATCTGGATCGAATCATCTTTGTCCTGAGCTACTGCTACGGGTTGAACAGCTTGTTTACACTGCCCTTCCGACCATGGCGATTGGCGCGTGCCGCTGTTAAAGCGTGCATTACACCTGCGTTTTTGTGTTTGATTGCGATGGTGTTTTTGTTCACAGCCTTTGTTCTGGGTGGGGTTGTATTGGGGAATCTGATGCTGGCGACGCGCGGTTTGGTAGTGGTGTTTATTGGGCTTGCGCTTAAGCCGTTTTTGGAGGCGGGGGTTGAGCCTTCGGTGAGTTGGCAAGTCTGGATGCGGCGGATTATTTCAGCGATTGGGATGTTGATTTCGGTGGAGTGGTTTTTATCCTAACTGTATTAGGTTAAGACCTTTGCTTCGCCAAAGGCCTTAACAATCCAAAGGCGACCCGTTGCTCGGTCGGCGTTGCCGACGCCCTTGCGTTTCTCGCTTTTGAAAGGACGTTTGAGAACTCGGCCTTTGGCCTCAGACAATCAAACGTCTGATCTTTCAAAATCTGCGATACTCGGCTTCGCAAAATGGGAGTTACTTTACCTTTCTGCTCAACTGAGCATTGCAGGTGATTGGGATCAGCGGTGCTTTTGTTTGAGGCCGAAGGCCGAGTTGTAAACGCCGCCCCAAGCACTGAAACGCGCAAGGGATCTTACGCAGTAAGATTGAGCAGAGGTTTGCAGAGGGTTAAGGGAGAGGGTAATCCCTCTCCCTTAGAAACAAATTACATGGGCTCTAACTTAGCAAACCCAAGCACCAACCACTTTGTCCCTTCATCATCGAAGTTCACTTGAACTCGTGCCTTAGGCCCATCTCCCTCACAATTCAACACGATCCCTTCACCAAAGATTGGGTGTTTCACCCGTTGGCCAAGGAAAATCTTCGGTGTGGAGTCATCTATCTGCACTCTGTTAAACATGCTGTTGTTTGATGGTGGACGACCACTGGTCAGTGGGCGGCTAACGGTCGCGTTTAATCGGACCTCTTCCACCAGATCTGTTGGGATCTCTTGGATAAAGCGCGAAGGGCGGTTGTAGTTGTCTTGGCCGTGCATGCGGCGGGATTCCGCATAGGTCAGATACAGTTTTTTCATCGCGCGGGTGATGCCCACGTAGCAAAGGCGGCGTTCCTCCTCCATGCGGCCGGGTTCTTCGGCTGACATGCTGTGCGGGAAGAGGCCTTCTTCCATACCGGCCATAAAGACCAACGGGAACTCCAAGCCTTTGGCGGAGTGAAGGGTCATTAGCTGTACGCTATCCTGGAAGTCATCCGCCTGAGCGTCGCCAGCATCCAGTGCAGCTTGATCCAAAAAGGCCGACAGCAGGGTGGTATCCGCCGCTTCATCTTCGGGGGTGGCTTCCCACTGCATGCTGAACTGTTTAGCCGCGTTGACCAGCTCTTCCAAGTTCTCGATGCGGGATTGGCCTTTTTCGCCTTTCTCTTTTTCGTGATGCTCAATCAGACCACTGACCTTAATAACGTGATCCGTGGTTTCGTGCAGGTCGGTGTCTTCGGTAGCGGTATCAAGTTGATTGATCAGATCCAAGAAGGTCTGCAGTGCATTGAGCGCACGCGCTGGGAGTTTTTTATACTCAACCACTTCGTTGGCCGCGCGCCACATCGAGACGTTTTCGTTTTTGGCGTGTTCACGCACCACATCAATCGTACGTGTACCGATGCCGCGGGTCGGGACGTTGATGACCCGCTCCATCGCGGTGTCGTCTTCTCGGTTCGAGACCAGACGTAAGTAAGCCAGTGCGTTTTTGATCTCGAGTCGATCATAGAACCGATGACCGCCATAGATTCGGTAAGGCACGCCAGAGCGGATCAGGGCTTCCTCCAGCACCCGCGATTGGGCGTTGGATCGATACAAAATGGCGGATTCAGAGCGTAGATTGCCATCATCGATCCATTTTTGGATCTGCCCAACAATAAAGCGCGCTTCATCTTGTTCGTTAAAGGCGGAATACAGCGAGATCTTCTCGCCATCCATGCCTTCGGTCCAAAGCTGCTTGCCTAAACGGCCTTGGTTGTTGGCGATCACCGCGTTGGCGGCCTGCAAAATCGTGTGGGTAGAGCGGTAGTTTTGCTCTAAACGGATTGTATCGGCCCCCGGGAAATGCTCTGGCAGGTTTTGAATGTTCTCGATGCGCGCACCACGCCAGCCATAGATCGACTGATCATCATCACCCACGGCCATCAGTTTACGCTCGTGGCCGGTGAGTAAGCGCAGCCATGCGTATTGGATCGAGTTGGTGTCCTGAAACTCATCGACCAGAATGTAGCGAAAACGCTCTTGGTAATGCGCCAAGAGCTGCGGGTTGTGATCGCGCAGCAGTTCCAGACAGCGCAGCAGTAACTCGCCAAAGTCGATCATCCCGCCACGGTCACAGGCCTCTTCGTAGGCTTCGTACATGCCGATCATGGTTTGATCAAACACATCGTGGGTGCGTTCAAGGTGACGGCTACGCAAGCCTTCGTCTTTTTGACCGTTGATGTACCACTGAAATTGACGAGGTGGCCAGCGGTTCTCATCCAGATTCATCTCTTTGCAGAGACGTTTGATCAAGCGCAGTTGATCATCGCTGTCCATGATTTGGAAGTTTTCGGCCAAGCCCGCTTCACGCCAGTGGGCGCGTAAGATGCGGTGTGCCAGCCCGTGAAAGGTACCCACCCACATACCGCCGGGGTTTACGCCCAACAGCTCTTCGATACGGGCGCGCATCTCCCGAGCGGCTTTATTGGTAAAGGTCACCGCCATGATGGAGTAGGGGGAGATCCCCTCGGTTTGTACCAGCCAAGCGATGCGATGCACCAAAACTCGGGTTTTACCGGAGCCTGCGCCCGCCAGTACCAAGAGGTTTTGCACAGGCGCGGTCACCGCGTTGCGTTGTGCATCGTTCAAGCCATCAATGATTGCAGTTACGTCCATCGGGAGTGTCTTTTGTCTGTGGGTTGATCGCAAAAAGCCAGCAGGGTCAGTGCTGGCTTTTTAGGATACACGAACTGGCGATATACGGCTAAGAAAACCTGTATAAAACACCAGGTGTGTGGGTTAATTTGGCAGTGCTGTGGGCGAGGCGATGCGTGCTAAAAGCACCTGCTTTAGCTCATCCGGGTCTTTAATGACTTGCTCGCTGCCACCTTGGCGATGCGCTTGCTCAAGACCACACGCCGGAATCAGACGCGATAGCCAAAAACGCATGGCCGCCGTACGTGCCAGTTGTGGCCACGCTTTGTACTCATCCTCGGTGAACGGGCGATGGCCAGCGTAAGCGTTCATTAAGGCTGCTTCGCGGACCGGATCTATGCGGCCATCGGGCTCGGTACACCAATCGTTGGCCACAATTGCCAAGTCAAACAGGTGGAACGCGGTTGCAGCGTTGTACACATCCAAAATGGCACTGACTTCGGTGCCGTTAAACAGAGCATTGTCATGGAACAGATCGCCATGCACTACGCCCATTGGCAAGCCCCACGGTTGCTCACGCAGCTCATCGAACAGGCGAACCTCCTCTTGAAGCAGCTCGCTGTCCTCTTTGGAGAGGTGACGGGCGATGTTCTGACTCTCGCGTCGCCACCAAAACACGCCGCGATGAGATTGGCGGCGTAGGTAAAAGTTTTCACCGACCATGTGAAACTTGGCTAAGTGCGCACCAATGGATGCGCAATGCGCCGCGGTCAGCTCACTTTTTTCAACGTGATGGCCAGCAAATTTCGGCTGTAAAAATGTAGGACGGTTGTGCACTTTTTTAAGCGCGATGCCGTTTCTATCTTTAAACGGCGCTGGCACAGGGATACCGCGCTCGGCCAACCAGGTGGTGAGTTCTACGAAGAAAGGCATATCTTCCATCGTAAACTCTTCAAATAAGGTCAAAACGTATTCGGACGTTGTTCCCGCGTTGTCCAACGTGACAAAGTAGTTGGTGTTCTCGACACCGCCATCAATCCCTTTAAAGTTGATGTACTTACCCAGGTCGAATTGCTCCAGCAAGCGGTCGATATCGTTTGGGGAGAGTTGCGTATATACAGCCACAAATAAACCCTCAGCTTACCAGCGGAAAATAACCCATTTTGGCAGCACCAAAGATGAGGTATCCAATTGCTTCATTGAGCCATCTTTCTGAGGCACTAAGTAGTAAGTTTTGCCGACGGCCGGCACAACCTTGATCTCTTTGAGTTGGCCGTTGACTCGGTATTCGTAATAAGTGGAGTCATCCTTGTAGGTGATGCGAATATCAGGCTCGCCGTTGTCCGGTGCACCAGGTAAATCGTTGGCAAAGGTCAGTGACGAAACGCACAGCGCCATCAACAGCATCAAAGTTTTGATCATTATCCAGTCTCTTTTTTGATCAATCGAGTTTCATTCGGCGTCCCCGTTGGGATCGGACTCGTTTAACGGGCACGAATTGACTATGATTGTGAGCCTGTAACGAAGGCGTGTAAAGCGCCCTAGGCAACATAACCGATGGATTTCGAATGTCACAGCAAACCTCACCTTTGATTCTTGTCGATGGCTCTTCTTATTTATACCGAGCGTTTTTCGCTTCCCAGCAAGCTAACTTGCGAACCAGCAGTGGTCAGCCAAGTGGTGCTGTGCGGGTTGTGACCTCGATGTTAAGAAGCCTGATCAATCAATATCCACAAAGCCGTATTGCCGTGGTGTTTGATGCCAAAGGTAAAACGTTTCGTGACGAAATCTTCGCCGACTACAAGTCGCATCGCCCGCCGATGCCTGACGATCTTCGCGCCCAAGTTGAGCCGATCCACGCCATTATCAAAGCGATGGGCCTGCCTTTATTGGTGGAAGATGGGGTTGAAGCCGATGACGTTATTGGAACATTGGCGCGTTTAGCGACCGAGCTAGGGTGCGACACTCTGATTTCCACAGGCGACAAAGACATGGCGCAGTTGGTGAATCAACACATCACCTTGATCAACACCATGACGAATACCGTGATGGATGTGGATGGCGTTAAAGAAAAATACGGAATCCCACCAGAGCTGATCATCGACTTTCTGGCGTTGATGGGGGATAAGGTGGATAACATCCCAGGCGTTCCGGGGGTCGGTGAGAAAACCGCCTTAGCGCTTCTTCAAGGGATTGGCAGCATCGAAACTCTGTATCAAAATTTGGATAAGATTGCGGATCTCTCCTTCCGCGGTTCCAAGTCGATGGCGAAAAAGCTCGAAGAGAACAAAGACGCCGCCGAGCTTTCCTATCTACTGGCCACCATCAAAACCGATGTGCCTTTGGATGTCACACTGGATGACATCAAACAGCCGAACCCTGATAAAGACGCACTCCTGACCCTCTTTAAAGAGTATGAGTTTAAAACCTGGGTGCGTGAGCTTGAAGAGGGCGGTGCTGAGTCACAGGCTTTGGCCAGTGATGATGATACCGCGCCACAAGCGCCATCAGAGCTCAACTACGAAGTCGTAACGGAGGCCGCGCGCTTTGATGAGTGGCTGGAACGACTGGCCAAGGCTGAGCTGTTTGCCTTTGATACCGAAACCGATTCCCTCGATTACATGGAGGCGAATTTGATCGGTGTCTCCTTTGCCATTGAGGCTGGTGAGGCGGCGTACGTGCCGGTTGCACACGATTATGTCGGTGCGCCGGATCAACTGGATCGTAACGAGGTGTTAGCCAAGTTAAAGCCTTTGCTGGAAGATGAGTCGATCAAAAAAGTCGGCCAACACATTAAGTACGATATGAACGTGCTGGCTCGTTACGACATCACGTTGCAGGGCGTTGCATTCGATACGATGCTCGAATCCTACGTCCTGAACTCCACCGCCACGCGTCATGATATGGACAGCTTGGCGGATAAGTACCTTGGGGTTAAAACCGTCTCCTTTGAAGAGATCGCCGGTAAAGGCAAAAAGCAGCTGACCTTTAACCAGATCGACCTTGAGCAAGCCGGCCCCTATGCGGCTGAAGATGCGGACATTACGCTGCGCTTGCACCAAACCCTGCGCCCGAAATTAGAGAGCGCTGGGGCATTAAGCCAGGTTTTTGATGATATCGAGCGTCCGTTGATCCCCGTGTTGTCGCGTATGGAGCGAATCGGTGCTTTAGTGGATGCCACCGTGCTTGGGAAACAAAGCAAAGAGATCGAGCAGCGCTTAGGTGAGCTTGAAAAAGCCGCCTATGAAGAAGCAGGCGAGGAGTTCAACTTAGCGTCCACCAAACAATTGCAGCAGATCTTATTCGAAAAGCTGGGATTGCCGGTGAAAAAGAAGACGCCAAAAGGCGTTCCTTCGACCGCTGAAGAGGTGCTTCAAGAGTTGGCCTTGGATTACCCTTTACCGAGCATTTTGTTAGAGCACCGAAGCCTCAGTAAATTGAAGTCGACCTACACCGATAAGCTGCCTTTGATGATCAATCCGCGCACCGGGCGTATTCACACCTCTTACCATCAGGCGGTGACAGCCACAGGGCGTTTATCATCGACGGATCCTAACTTACAAAACATCCCGATCCGTACCCAAGAAGGGCGACGCATTCGTCAGGCCTTTGTTGCGCCAAAGGGTTATAAAATTGTCGCGGCCGATTACTCGCAGATTGAGCTTCGCATCATGGCGCACCTGTCGGGTGATGAAGGCTTATTGAATGCGTTTTCACACGGCGAGGATATCCACAAGGCGACCGCATCAGAGGTGTTCAAAACACCGTTGGACGAGGTCAACGCAGATCAGCGCCGCAGCGCAAAAGCGATCAACTTTGGTTTGATCTACGGTATGTCGGCGTTTGGTTTGGCTAAGCAGTTGGGCATTGGCCGAAAAGAAGCGCAAGAGTACATCGATCACTATTTTGCGACCTACCCGGGTGTGCAGGACTACATGGACGCCATCCGTGAAAAGGCAAAAGGGGATGGGTACGTTGAGACGGTCTTTGGGCGTCGTTTGTATCTGCCGGCCATCAACGCCAGCAATGCGATTGCCCGTCAAGCCGCGGAGCGCACAGCGATCAACTCGCCTATGCAGGGGACGGCCGCCGACATCATCAAACAGGCCATGGTCAAAGTGGATCTTTGGTTAGCGCAAGGCGAGTTTGATGCCCGCATGTTTATGCAGGTTCACGATGAATTGGTCTTTGAAGTGAAAGAGGATCAAGTTGATGCGTTCATTCCGGCACTGTTAGAGCAGATGCAAACGGCCGCACAGTTAGATGTGCCGTTAATTGTCGAAGCCGGCGTGGGAGAAAGCTGGGATCAAGCGCATTAATGTCTCTTTTAAGAGACTTTAATTATCTATGCTGGTTAAAAATTCAACATTTTTGGAAACCAAACCGAAAATGGTAGGTCTGTTTAAGAAGCAAGGCTCTGAGTTCCCCATCGTTTGATGTCGAGCCCTTGCTGCAGAGGACGCATTGACCCCAGGCGGCATCCTTCCCCTTCTGGATGTGCCTGGGGTCTATTTTATGGGGCGACGGTTATCTCTTCTTCGAACTCATCTTCCGGCTCGGCCAGCATCCACATATCTAAACGTTGACTGAGAATCTCGACGCCACTGCGCTTTAAAGACGAGAACGGCTGTACACTCACCAGATCCCCTAAACGCTCTTTGAGTGCCTTTTTAATCTGAAGCACCGTTGACTGCGCTGGGCCTTTTTTGAGCTTATCCGACTTGGTTAGGATCACGTGCAGCGGTACGCCTGTAGCTTCACACCACTGAACCATCATCTCGTCAAACTCTTTCATCGGATGGCGGATATCCATCACCAGCACGACACCGCGCAAACACTGACGTTTTTGCAGGTACTGATCCAAGTGCTTTTGCCAGTGCTCTTTCATCGACACAGGGACTTTGGCGTAGCCGTAGCCGGGTAGATCCACCAAACGGCAATCCTCTGTGCTGAGTGAAAAGAAGTTGATCAGCTGCGTACGACCGGGGGTTTTGGAGGTACGGGCCAGTTTGGTGTTATTGGTCAGCGCATTAATAGCACTGGATTTACCTGCGTTGGAACGACCGGCAAATGCGACTTCCGCACCCGTGTCTTCAGGGCATTGGCTCAGTTTGCTAGCGCTGATGAGGAACCGTGCAGAGTTATAGTGAATTTTATTGATCTCGGACATACTTACCTAATTAAACCCCCTATTTGTGGGGACTTATGTCATTCCAGAGTGTGTGGTTATTACGGTAAAATTTGGTCAAATATTACCCTTGAACGCCCTGAACCACCAGTGGTGATGCCTTGGGACCAATAATAAAGCGTGTAATAACACCGTCGTATCTGCCAAGCGCATCATAAAAGTTTATGTGGCGAGGTAGGTGATCAACACATGATAAGAGTCTGGGTTACATATGAACAAACTATTGATCAGCGTAATGTTAACCTTGGGTGTCAGCGGGCTGGCTCATGCGGCTGGTGATGCTACGGCAGGTCAGGGGAAAACCGCTGTGTGTGCGGCCTGCCACAACGCCGATGGTAACAGTGCGGTTGGCACCTTTCCTAAGCTGGCCGGCCAAAACGAGACGTATCTGTTTAAACAGATGAAAGAGATCAAAGCGGGCGCGCGCCCAATCGTCGAGATGACGGGCCTATTAGATAACCTGACCGATCAAGATATGGCCGACATCGCGGCCTACTTTGCAGGTCAAAAGGTGCAAGGTGGTCAAGCCAGTCAAGATCAGTTGGAGCTCGGTCAGCAGATCTACCGAGCGGGCCTTGCGGATAAAGGTGTTCCGGCCTGTACTGCGTGCCATATGCCAAGTGGCCAAGGGATGTCTGCGGCGGGGTATCCGGCGCTCAGCGGTCAGCACGAAACCTACACTCAATCACAGTTGACCAAGTTCCGCGCCGGAGAGCGCAGTAACGATCCGCAAGGGATGATGCGCGATATCGCGGCCAAGCTAAGCGATACCGAAATGAAAGCGGTCGCAAACTTTATCCAAGGCCTGTATTGATCCTGACAGCCCTTTAAAAAGCAGCTTCGGCTGCTTTTTTTACGCCGATAGGAATGATTCGTAATGACGGAACGAAACGGAGTTGCTAAGGTCTCACGTTGACACTTTTCTGAGAATGGAGATCACCATCATGTTGAAGTCCCTTGCGACCGCAACTATGGCCGTTGGGCTGATGTTTTCAACAGTACAGGCGGCAGAGCCTTACCAGGCAGGTAAAGATTACGTCGAGCTGACTCAGCCGGTAAAAACCGCTGATCCGAACAAGGTCGAAGTCGTCGAGATGTTTGGTTACCCTTGCCCGCACTGTAATAGCTTTGAACCGATGCTAAAAGCATGGGAAAAGCAAAAAGGTGAAGAGATCGATTTCGAACGTATTCCGGTGGTCTTCGGCCGTAGCTGGGAAGGCCCAGCGCGCTCTTACTACACAGCTGAACTGATGGGTAAGGTCGACGAAACACACCAAGCGATGTTCGATGCCATTCATGTAGAGCGTAAGCGTTTTCGTGGTGCTGAAGACTTTGCCGATTTTTATGAGTCTTTAGGGGTCGATCGCGATCAGTTCCTAAAAACCTACAACTCGTTTGCGGTTAACATGAAGCTGAATCAAGGTGATTCCAAGCTTCGTAGCTATCAGGTGGATGGCGTACCAACCTTGATCGTTAACGGTAAATATCGCGTTACGGCGGGTATGGCCGGTAGCCAAGCTGACATGCTCAAAGTGGTTGATTACTTGATCAACAAAGAAGAAGGTGATCAGTAACCCCTGATTCCTCCTTTTAAGAAAGCTGCCTATGTGCGGCTTTTTTTGTTTTTAGATCCGATTCAATGAAACCTCAAAATGGCCGCTATACTAATGATGACCTAACGCATCATCGGAGAGCCAAGGCGTGGCAAAAGATCAAACCGACTGGAAACAAAAATACAAAGAAGCCGCCAGAGAGTTAGAACGCTTAGAGGGCGACCGCTCTGACGAGTACCTGCGTTTAGCGCTCTCGCAAATGACGTTGGGCTTACAAGGTCAGTCGGAGGCGCTCGATGATGCGCTTCAACAAACCCGCAAAGAGATGCAATCGTCCACTGGCTTAAGCAAAGCGTCGGTAGGCCTTCTTGAGAAAGAGATTCGTTCGATTGACCAAGCCAACCACGAAGCCAGTGATGCGCTGCTCAAAACGGTTCAGGAGTGGGCGCTGACGTTAAAGCGCGTGTGCAAAGGGGATCAACAAGCGGCGCTGATCTTGTTGGAACGTGAAGCCGAAGCGGCCACCGAAAGCTTATACGCGCTGCCGGATTGGGTATCGCGCATGGTGGCCTTCCAAAAAGGGCTGAACCTAAGCCCGTTACCTGCGAATCTGTTTGATGGAGGGGATGAGAGCCCAGCCGAGGCAACCAAACCGGCTGCGGCCTCTGAGCCGCCAGTCAGCTGGGAAGGTGTCATCAGTGAATTACAACAGCTGGTTGAGGCGCTGGAGCTGAATAACGGTGAGGCGACAAAACTGGCGTCGTTGCAAAATTCGATCAAGCAGATCGACTCTATGGATCAACTGATCAGTGTGCTGGTTGATCTTATTGCGCAAGTACAGGCAGCGTCGATCGCGGCTCACAAAGACTTTGAACAATATCTGGTTAATCTCAACACCCAGTTGAGTGCCGTGCAATCCTATCTGACTGATAATCAAAAAGACGATGTATTGCTCATCGAAGCGCACAAAGCGTTGGATGAACAGGTCCGTACTGAAGTACAGAGCATCCACAGCGCAGTCAGTACATCGAATGACCTAACGGACCTTAAATCCACCGTCTCCACCCAGCTCAACACCATCGTTTCGGCAATGGACGAGTTTCGTAAAAATGAAGAAGCTCGGGAGCAACGCTCTCAACAACGTCACGATGAGTTGATGCAACAGATGCGCGCCATGGAGGAGGAATCCCGACGGGTGAAAGCGCACATGGAAGCGGAGCGCTTAAAAGCCCGTACCGATGCGTTAACAGGCCTCCCTAACCGTGCCGCTTATGATGATCACCTTAATAAAGAGTTTCAACGCTGGGTTCGTTATCAGCAAAGCTTCTCGGTGGCGGTGGGTGATTTGGATTTATTTAAGTCCATCAATGACAACTACGGCCACTTGGCAGGCGACAAAGTACTGCGTCTGGTGGCGCGCGTATTGTCTAAAAACTTACGTACCAGCGATTTCATTGCGCGTTTTGGGGGCGAGGAGTTTGTGATTCTGTTGCCTTCGACGGAGGCTGAAACGGCGGTAACCGTGATTGATAAACTTCGAAGCCGCATCAGCGAGAGTCCTTTCAACTTCCATGGCAAACCGGTCAAGATCACCATGTCCTTTGGTGTGGCTGAGACGCAAGAAAACGATAACGTAGAGCAACTCTTTGAACGGGCCGATAAAGCTTTGTATCAGGCGAAAAACAATGGTCGAGATCAGGTTTGTCGGGCTTGATGCTTTACCTTAACGCATGATCGGTGCACACTTGTCTCCGCTTTAGTTTACTCCACAAGGACAAACCGCGGTGCGTCGTCTCTCCCGAAGTCTGAAAATTGCTTATACCTTTATCCGCTATCGACTGGATACGTTTTTTGATGATTTGCCACTGCCGTGGTACCTACGACTGCTGACCTATCTGATGGTCTGGCGCTACTTTATTAAAGTAGAGCAGCCGCGCGGAGAGCGCTTGCGTCTGGCATTAGAGTCGCTTGGCCCTGTGTTCATTAAGTTTGGTCAGATGCTATCAACCCGGCGAGATCTTCTTCCAGATGACATCGCCAACGAGCTAAAAAAGCTGCAAGACAACGTCCCGCCTTTTGAAGGGCCAAAAGCCAAAGCCCTGATCGAAAAGGCGCTGGGCAGCTCGGTTGAGTCCGTATTCTCCTCGTTTGAAATTACCCCGTTAGCCTCTGCATCCGTTGCGCAGGTGCACGGCGCTGTCCTTAAAGATGGTCAGCAAGTGGTCGTGAAGGTGATCCGCCCGGGCATCAATAAAACGATCGAAAAAGACGTGGCGCTTTTGTTTACGCTGGCGCATTTGATCCAAAAAGTGTGGCACGAAGGGCGTCGTTTACGCCCGGTCGAGGTGGTTAAAGAGTACAAACAAACCTTATTGGATGAGCTGGATCTTCGTAAAGAGGCCGCAAACGGCTCGCAACTGCGTCGTAACTTCGAACAGTCAGAACTCCTCTATGTACCAGAGATCTTTTGGGATTACACCCGTCAGAACATTCTGGTGATGGAGCGCATCCATGGCATCCCGGTTGCGAACATTGATGAGCTGATCGAGCAAGGCACCGACCTGAAATGCTTGGCCGAGCGAGGTGTAGAGATCTTCTTCTCGCAAGTCTTTAGAGACAGCTTCTTCCATGCAGATATGCATCCCGGCAACATCTTCGTCTCACGAGAAACCCCGAATAACCCCAAATACATCGCGGTGGATTTTGGCATCATCGGGTCACTCACATCCGAAGATCAAAACTACTTGGCGCGTAATTTCTTAGCTTTCTTTACCCGCGATTATCGCCAAGTGGCGCAGTTGCACATTGATTCGGGTTGGGTGCCGCCGGATACCAACGTCACGGCGTTTGAAACTGCCATCCGGAGTGTCTGTGAGCCGATCTTTAACAAGCCGTTAAAAGACATCTCCTTTGGTCAGGTGCTGCTCGGTCTATTCCAAACGGCTCGTCGCTTTAATATGGAGGTTCAGCCGCAGCTGGTACTGCTCCAGAAAACCCTGCTCAACATTGAAGGTTTGGGACGACAGCTGTACCCAGAGTTGGATCTATGGAAAACCGGTAAGCCTTTCCTTGAGCGCTGGATGAAAGATCGGGTCGGGCCAAAAGCGGCGTATCACTCGGTTAAACAGCAGATCCCAGATTGGTTGGATAAAATGCCGCAGGTGCCTCAGCTGGTCTTTGACACCTTAACGCACGTTAAAAACCAGCAAGCGCTTCGCGATACCGAGTGGCAAGCGCACCAAGAACAGTTGGCTAAACATGCCCGAATCCGTCGACGTAAAACAGCGGCTGCCGTGCTGCTTGTGATGGTTGCGGTGGGCTTTGGGCATCCGGAGCTGAAAGAGTGGCTGGAAGAGATCTCTCTGATAGGCTGGGGCGTGATCGCCTTCTCCGCGTGGCTTTGGTGGCATTAAACAGATGAAAGAGAACACAATGACTGAACAAACCTATGCGTGGCTAGAGCAGGTTAAGTGGGACGATCAAGGTTTGATCCCCGCGATTGCTCAGGACGTTAAAACAGGCAAGATCTTAATGGTGGCCTGGATGAACCGAGAAGCGCTTAAATTGACCGCAATAGAGAATCGTGCAATCTATTGGTCACGTTCGCGCGGTAAACTGTGGCGTAAGGGCGAAGAGTCAGGTCACGTACAAATGCTTCACGAGTTGCGTTTGGACTGTGATGCTGATGTTATCCTAATGAAAGTGGAACAGCTTGGCGGTATTGCTTGCCATACTGGTCGTGAAAGCTGTTTTTACAGAGTGTATAAAGAAGGCGAGTGGGTTCCGGTCGATCCGGTACTGAAAGACCCCTCCGACATTTATAAGAAGTAAGGTTCAACATGTCCGATATTTTGCAAAAACTCGGTGAGGTGCTGGAAACGCGTAAAAGCGCGGAAGCCGATAGCTCCTATGTTGCGAGTCTGCACGCAAAAGGCTTAAACAAGATCCTCGAAAAGCTGGGTGAAGAGTGCACCGAGACCATCATTGCCGCAAAAGACGCGGAGCACAGTGGCGATCATAAGGATGTCATTTACGAAACAGCTGACTTATGGTTCCATTCATTGGTAATGTTGTCTCATCTTGATGAATCGCCGCAAGCGGTTCTGGATGAGTTAGCACGCCGCTTTGGTTTGTCCGGGATTGAAGAAAAGGCATCCCGCAGCAAAGATTAAACATTTCAAATACAGGTGATCGCATTTCAGGGACGACACCTATCAGGAGTAAAGCATGGGTATTGGTGGTATCAGCATTTGGCAACTGGTTATCGTACTGGGCATCATCGTTCTGCTGTTCGGAACAAAGAAACTGCGCAACTTAGGCGGTGACGTGGGCGGTGCGATCAAAGGCTTTAAGAAAGCGATGAACGAAGAGCCAGAAGTGGATAAAAAGATCGAAAACAAAGACGCTGACTTCGATACAGCACAAGCAAAGACAGAAAAAACGACTGAAACTAAATAACGACCGGTGTCATTATGTTTGATATCGGCTTTACAGAGCTTCTGTTAATCGCGGTTGTCGCTTTGGTGGTGCTTGGTCCTGATAAACTGCCCACCGCGGTGAGAACCGTCGGTCTTTGGGTCGGACGAGCTAAGCGAACCATTGGCGGCATCCAGCGTGAAATCTCCGAAGAATTGCGAATGGAAGAGTTACGTCGTACCTCGGCCATTGAAAAAGAGCGCTTAGAAAAAGAGCTCAACGAGATGCGCCAGCCGTACTCTTCCAGCGAATCTTCGCTTAAGACTGAATCCCAAGAGAGTGATTCGGCATCCCCCTCCAACGAGGCGATTCGGCCAACGCCAGAGAGTAAGGATAATCCTGCGGCATGAGCCAACACATACATCAAGACGAGCCGGAAGAACAAACGCTCGTTTCCCATCTAGTAGAACTGCGTCAGCGCCTAATTTGGGCGCTAGTGATCGTTTTTGCGGTCTTTCTCGGCTTGTTCTACTTTGCAAATGACCTTTACCAGGCGTTATCGGAGCCGCTGACCTCTCTGTTACCAGAGGGGACCAGCATGATCGCAACGGATGTAACCTCGCCATTCTTTGCGCCTTTTAAGCTTACCTTGGTCGCTTCTATCTTCTTGGCGATGCCGTTTATCTTGCATCAGGCTTGGTCATTTATTGCGCCAGGCTTATATAAGCATGAGAAGCGCTTAGCGATCCCTCTGTTAGTGTCGAGTATCTTCCTCTTCTATTGTGGTATCGCCTTTGCCTACTTTGTGGTCTTTCCACTTATCTTTAGCTTCTTTACAAGCGTAGGGCCTGAGAACGTAGCGGTAATGACGGACATCAGCAGTTACCTGAACTTTGTGCTGAAGCTGTTTTTCGCGTTTGGGATTGTGTTTGAGATTCCAATCGCCACACTGCTGTTAATCTGGAGTGGCGCCACCACGGCAAAAGACCTTGCGGCTAAACGTGCTTACGTTCTGGTCGGGTGCTTTGTGATCGGAATGCTGCTGACCCCGCCGGATGTGATCTCTCAAAGCCTTCTGGCCATCCCAATGTGGCTATTGTTTGAGTTAGGCATTCTTCTCTCGAAGATCTTTGTCCGTAAAGAAGACCTCGATGAAGCGGATGAGGAAGAAGCGGTCCAATCCTAACGTCCAATCCATACTTATATAGCTAAGTTAACGCCCTCCTAAAGAGGGCGTTTTTCGTTTTCGTAAATAATTTACAAAATATGAAAGAAAGGTGTTGACGCCAGATCTTAAATCAGTAGAATTTGCGCTCCCAACCAACGAGGGGTTCAAACCAAAGCGGTTTCACA
>NZ_JBSWXK010000025.1:0-38273 GCF_056160565.1 Neptunomonas sp. ABH4_499
TATTTTTTGCCAAAATGTCCTCAAAGCGACTGATGTATAGGTTATTGAAGAGGTAGGAATAGGCAATCCCGTGTTCCCTATCAATGAAGATCTTCAGTTTAGTTCTCAAGATGAAAATGAAGTAGCAACTTATAGATATGAGGATTATGAAGATTGAATTTTCTATGAAGAACATCTCTTTCCCTAAAGAAATATCAATAGGGTGTCTTTCTTTGATCCAGTTTAGTTTTTGTTCGCCTAACTCCTCAGCGCTGCCCCAAGCTTTCTCGAATGCCATTTCTTCATCAAAAGCAATGTAATAACTTTGTAACCAATCACCGTCTTCTAAAATGAAAAAACACAATAGGCAAAGGTGTAGAAATAATAGAAAGACAAATGAGTTCTTCAAATACTTATGGTGTGAGTCGCGACAGGTAATCACTGTGCAGTCTTGATTGAGCGCCGTAATAGACGATGGGCGTGTCATAGATAGCATTCCTTGCTTAAGATGACCAAATAGAGCATCAGAGCATAGCAGAAGTTATCGACCACCCACAAAAAAGCACGCCGAAGCGTGCTTTCTTATCAATCACTTAACGTTTAGATCAAACGTTGAAGCTCTCGTTTACGAAGTCCCAGTTTACCAGCGTCCAGAACGCTTTCAGGTAATCAGGACGTACGTTGCGGTAGTCGATGTAGTACGCGTGTTCCCACAGGTCGCACGTCAGTACTGGGCGTTGACCGTTGGTCATTGGGTTGCCAGCGTTGCTGGTGTTTACGATTTCCAAAGAGAAGTCGTCGTTCTTAACCAACCACGTCCAGCTAGAGCCGAAGTTGTTAACGGCTTTGTCGTTGAACTCTTTTTGGAACTCTTCGAAAGAACCCCATTTTGATTTGATCGCGTCAGCGATCGCGCCAGTTGGCTCACCGCCACCGTTTGGAGACAGGCAGTTCCAGTAGAACGTGTGGTTGAACACCTGAGCGGCGTTGTTGAAGATACCACCTGCTGGTGCTGATTTGATGATGTCTTCTAAAGACTTACCTTCAAATTCAGTACCTGGTACCAAGCCGTTCAGCTTGTCTACGTAAGTTTTGTGATGTTTGCCGTAGTGGTATTCCAGAGTCTCAGCCGAGATGTGTGGCTCCAGAGCGTCCTTCGCGTATGGCAGTTGTGGTAATTCAAAGCTCATGTGTGTTCACCTTCTTGTTTACACGGATAGTCATTGGAATTGTGTTGGATGCTCGTTCCAACGTTTATAAGTTATGGGTCGATCATATCACCCCTAACACCAGTTTTCATGACACATTTTGTACGTGAATTCGGGTGCGGACGATCACGTTTGTGCGACTAAAGTGGTCTGCCGTATCGCCCGAGGTGCTCTACAATCAGGCAATAAAACACAATAAGAGTTTCCTGCGGCAAGCCCTTATTCGATCAATAGTTCGATCAATTGTTTGTTGCAGTCCTAACACGGTGGGCAAATCAGTATGGGCAAGATTTTACTTTGGATCAGTGGGGTTCTACTGGCGGTTTACGTCGTGAAAAGTCAATTTCTCGCCTCCTCTACCTATGAGCCTTTCATCGAGGGTTGTTTGGCGTCGGGTAACGCCAGTGAAGAGCAGTGCACGTGTTTATCATCCTATCTGCATAAACTCTACAGCGATAACGAGATGAAACAGATCATGGCCGAGCAATACCCATCGGCGGCTTTCAAAACCAAGTTTGAGTCGGATTTACAACGCGGATCGCAAGCGTGTCGTTGATCTCGGGGCTGATGTACAGCGTGTGCGCATTCAAATAGGCATCTTGTGTGGTGGGGTGTGCGGTTCGGTATTGATCATAAAAATAAAAACCGGCGGCAATGGCGGCGATCAGTACAAGAACGGCACCGACTTTGATCAGTTTCATGAAGTACCCTACATCGTTTGGTTCGGCCGGGCTTTCGCCCTTCTATATACCTGCCTGTGACAATGCAAAATGCCAGTCGGTCGGATCGATTTGTGCAAAAGACTGTCTAGCTCTGTAAGCGAGAGCGTTTTACATCATTATGGGATTGTCTGATCTGATCAGTGCCCACTGGACACGATAGGCTAAGGAGTGTGCGTTTATGCTGTTGGAAAGCGGCCCCTATTACTTGTACCACGCGTTGTTGATCAGTGGTGAGTTGCTGATTTTCGTCACCTTCCTGCACATGCTGTATCAACGTCGAAACCCCGCCAATATGATCTCTTGGCTGCTGTTTATGGTGCTGGTGCCTTATGTGGCGGTGCTGCTGTATTTTGTGTTTGGCTCGCGCAAGCGCAAACCGCGCTACAAAAAGAACAATGTCAGCTTAGCGACCTTATCCGATACCGAGCATCAACAATCGATCATCCGTGGGCTGTTAGTGGGGCATCAGCAAACCCTGCCAGACCAAGTTGTGCAGCTCTACACGGACGGTGAGCGCGCTTATCAAGCGTTAGAAGCCGCCATTCGTGGGGCGAAGTCCGACATCAATTTATCGACCTATGTGTTCAAAAAAGACGCCATGACCACCCGGTTGTTGGCTCTGTTAACCGAGAAGGCCGAGCAAGGCGTAAAAGTGCGACTGCTGATCGACTCGTTAGGCTCGCCCGGCGTGTATTTTTGGCAGCGGCCCTTTAAGGCGCTGCGTAATGCCGGGGGCGAGGTGGTGTTCTTTATGCCGCTTCTGAAAATGCCGTTTCGTAACTACATTAACCTGCGCAATCATCGAAAGATCTACCTGATTGACGGCCATAAAGTGCTGAGTGGCGGGATGAATTTATCCTCCGAGTACTTAGGGCCTGAGCCTGATCCCAAGCGGTGGGACGATACCTTGTTCGAGATTGATGGATTGGCCGCGCGCGGCTTTGCCAAGATCTTTGCATCCGATTGGTTGTACGCCACCCGCGAGACGTTGGACATCCCAGAGTCCGATCAATTTGAGTGCTGCGGTGACACCAAGGTGCAAGTTGTGCCTTCGGGGCCGGATCTGAAAGGCGATGTCTTGTACGAGGCGCTGCTTAACGCCATTTACGCCGCCCGCGAGCGGATCTGGATCGTGACGCCCTACTTTATCCCTGACGAAGCCCTGTCGCGTGCGCTGATCATTGCGAAAAACCGAGGGGTGGATGTGCGTTTGATTACGCCGAAAACCTCCAACCATTGGGTCGCGGATTTAACCCGTGCCTCCTTTATGCGTGAACTGCACGAGCACAAGATTGATCTACACTATGTCGAAGGGGCGATGGTACACGCCAAAGCGGTGCTGTTTGATGATCGCGGCGCGATGCTGGGCAGCGTGAATTTAGACAACCGCAGCTTGTTTCTGAATTACGAGGTCGCCACCTTTGTGGCCTCCGAGCGTTTGGTGTGCGAGATCGATCAATGGATGTCCGAGTTGATGTCCCGCTCTGTGAAAAAGATCCCCTCGCGTGGGCCGCTGCGTCGGGTGGCGGAAAACCTGATGCGAATCTTTGCGCCGCAGTTGTAATGGCTTAGGCTGGTCGGTTAATAGGAGGTCGGATGTTTAAACCCCGTGTGCGAGAGGCGCACCAGTGTTTAGAGCACCAGAGCGAAGCCGCCGCGCAAACGCTGAATGTGGTGTGCTGGAATGTGGCGAAGATCTCCCACACGCCAGAGTGTGCGTTGTTTCTTGAACGTTGGCTTGAGCCGAAGGCCTCCAATTTGGTGCTGTTTCAAGAGGCTCGTTTTGTGCCCGCTCCACCCAAGCGCTATTGCGATCTGTCTTGGATTCTCTCGCCCAACATCGAAACTCGGCAGCATCACTTTGGTGTGCAAACCTTGTTCGATTGGCGGTGTGAGCGCTCTGCGTCGTTAATCAGCCAGCGCCAAGAGCTGTGGTTGGCAACGCATAAAAGCGCCTTGATCACGACCCATGCCCTTAGTGATGGTCGATCCCTCATTTGCGTCAACGTCCATGCGATCAACTTTGTCCCCAACCCTGTTTTTTATGCCGAGATGGACCGTATTTTAGCGTTGGTGGATCATCACTCAGGACCGATTGTCATCGCAGGGGATTTTAATACGTGGAATCAAGCGCGGGTGCGCTTCATAGAGACGCGGATGCAGCAAGCGGGGCTTAATCAGGTGGAGTGCCGCGAGCCGCACTACATTAAGCGGTTTGGGCGACACCGGTTGGATCATCTATTTTATCGCGGCCTCACACTGGAGGATGCCTGGGTTGTGAACACCGCACGGGTGTCGGATCACAACCCACTCATTGCTCAGTTTAGCGTGAGCGCGCCAGCATAAGGACGGTTGCGATGGCCCGTCCTTCGGTAAAGTCGGGGCGCTCGATCAGCTCATCCACTTGGCTCAGCGGCCAATGGATCACCTCTAACGGTTCTGGTTCATCCCCTTCAAGCTTGCACGGGTACAGGTCTTTGGCCAGCATCACGCTGATCTTATGTCCCATGTAATTGGGCGCTGTGGTCATCACCTTTAATAGGGAGATCTCGCGCGCGCCAAAGCCTGCTTCCTCTTTGAGTTCGCGATCGGCGGCTTGCTCGGCGTTTTCGCCGGGGTCAATTAAGCCTTTGGGCAGTGTGAGGGTGTAATCATCGATGCCGCCTGCGTATTCGCGGATCAGCACAATGCGATCTTGATCGTCGATGGCTGCAATCATCACCGCGCCATTACCACGGCTGGCAAGACGCTCGTAGGTGCGCTCTACCCCGTTGCTGAAGGTAAGCTCCAGCTCTTCGACTTGAAAGAGTCGACTTTTGGCGGTCGGGGTGATCTTCAAAACATCCGGTTTCACGGGCATACTGATGTGACATCCTCATCGACATAAAAAGGTAATGCGTTGATTGTACCTGCTCAACTGGATTGGTCTAGCATCGATACCGTCTTATTGGATATGGACGGCACCCTCTTAGATCTGCACTTTGACAGTCACTTCTGGCTGGAACACCTGCCCAAACGGTACGCCGAGCTGCATCAAACCGATTCTGATGAGACGCGTCTGTGGCTGCACGAGCGCATCATGCAGGAGGTCGGCACGCTCAATTGGTATTGCCTCGATTACTGGTCGCAGGAACTGGGCATCGACATCGTCGAGATGAAACGCGAGGTGGTTGAACGCATCGGCTATCGTCCCCATGTAAAAACCTTTCTGAGTGCGGTACGTAAGGCTGGGAAACGAGCGGTGATCGTCACCAACGCGCATCATGGCAGTTTAAACCTCAAGCTTGAAACCACGGATTTGGGGCAACGGGTGGATCGGATCATCTGTTCCCACGACTTTGGCGTACCAAAAGAGGAGCAGGCGTTTTGGCACACGCTGCAAACCATCGAGCCGTTTGACCCATCACGTACGGTGTTGTTTGACGACTCGCTGGCGGTGCTTAACTCCGCCAAAACCTACGGCATTGCGCATTTGATTTCCATTGTGCAGCCAGACAGCCAAGAGCCAGAACGAGAGATAACAGAGTTTATGTCGCTTCATTCGTTTAATGATGTTCTCCCCAAGGAGAAACCATGAGCAAACAGGATACCTCGGGTACCGAGCCAAAAGTGCGTTTGGACAAGTGGCTGTGGGCCGCACGGTTTTATAAAACCCGCGGCATCGCCAAAGATATGATCGAAGGCGGTAAAGTGCACTACGAAGGTCAGCGCAGTAAGTGCAGTAAGGTGGTCGAGATCGGCGCGGAGATTCGCCTGCGCCAAGGGTTTGATGAACGCATTATTGTTGTAAAAGCGCTGTCTGATCAGCGCCGCGGTGCCCCCGAAGCCCAATTGCTGTACGAAGAAACCCCAGAGAGCCTAGCGCGTCGTGCACACGAAGCGGAGCAACGGAAAATTATGAAAGGCTCGGGCGCGCCAGAAAGACGACCCGATAAGCGCAGCCGACGCCAGCTTTTAGAAACCAAAGAGTGGCTTCGCCAGTAGTCGCTCATCGGTGTGACCGCAGGTCAGTTGTGATATCCTAGGCGGCTAAATGGCGGGAGTTACCGCCCTTTTCGCGTAACACGCGGCAATGGCCGCAGCAGAGAGTATTTGAATGAGTAATCCTGATCAGATTCAGCGTATCCTTTTTGATCAACTCGACATCCGTGGCGTGGTGGTTGGTTTAGACAGCGCCTACCAAGAGATCTTATCCCTTCATGAGTATCCGCCTGCGATCAAAAGTGCGCTTGGCGAGATGTTAGCGGCTGTCTCTCTGCTGAGCAGTACATTAAAATTTGATGGGCGTTTGTTGTTGCAAGCGCAAGGTTCTGGCCCGATCAAAGCGATCATGGCCGAAGTTAACCATCAACACGAGTGCCGTGCGATTGCACGTTACGAAGGCGAGATTCCGGACGATGCGTCTGTGATTGATTTATTGGGTGAGCAAGGTTACTTGGTGATCACCGTTGAGCCTGAAGAGGGTCAGCGTTACCAAGGGATCGTCCCCATGGAAAAATCGAATCTGGCTGGATGCTTAACCGATTATTTTGAACAGTCTGAGCAGCTCAACACCCAGATCCATCTGGCATCGGATGGTGAGCGTGCCGCAGGCTTCTTGTTGCAGGTGATGCCTGCCGCCGGCACCAAAGATCAAGATTGGGAGCACATCTCCCATATTGGTGCCACGCTGTCCAGCGAAGAGCTGTTAACGCTGGACAACGAAACCCTACTGTTCCGACTTTTCCACGAGGAACAATGCCGACTCTACGACCCTGAATCGATCGCCTTCCGTTGTGACTGCTCGCGTGAGCGAAGCGCCAATGCGCTGCAGTTTATGACCGAGGAGGAGCTGCTTGGCATGATCGAAGAACAGGGCGTGATTGAAGTGAGTTGCCAGTTCTGTAATGCGCATTATGCCTTTGATGAGGCGGACGTTCGCGCGATGCATACGGACTCAGCTCATGTACAAAAGTCGGACCAGATTCACTGATTGTGTCGCGATCGTCGTCGATCCGTAGATAGTGCTATTTGATCGTAGCGATTAGCCGGACTTTTTGTGATAATATTCGCTCCCCCTATGATTATTACTATAACTGCACAGCAAGCAGATTCAGGGGATTATGCTTTTCAGGTAACGTATTTGGCGTGAGCCAAGGGAATCCAGTAATGACCAAACAAACTGAGAATACCGTTCACACGAATCTGACCCGTGCTGAACTGATTGAACACGCAATCAGACGAGGCGAAGGCACGCTGGCAGATACAGGCGCTCTGGTTGTCACGACCGGCAAGCGTACTGGCCGCTCTCCGATGGATCGTTTCATCGTAGACGAGCCTAGCACGTCTGATGCCATCGACTGGGGTAACATCAATCGTCCGTTTGATGCAGATAAATTCGACGCTTTATGGACGCGCGTTGAGTCCTATCTGGCCGAAAAAGAGCACTTCGTTTCTAACGTACACGTTGGTTCCGACATGAGCCACTACTTGGCGGTACGTATGGCAACCGAAACGGCTTGGCAAAATCTGTTCGGTATCAACCTCTTTATCCGTCCTGAAGAGTACAACCCAAAAGGCAAAGAAGAGTGGCAAATCCTGAACGCTGCAGGTTTCGAATGTGACCCTGAGCGTGACGGCACTAAGAGCGATGGCTGTGTCATCCTTAACTTTGCTAAGCGTAAAGTCCTGATCGCAGGCATGCGCTACGCGGGCGAAATGAAAAAAGCGATGTTCTCTGTTCAGAACTTCCTGCTGGCTGAAAAAGACGTTCTGCCAATGCACTGTTCTGCAAACATCGGTGAAGATGGCGACACCACTCTGTTCTTCGGTCTGTCTGGCACGGGTAAAACCACTCTGTCCGCTGACCCAGAGCGTTACCTGATCGGTGACGACGAGCACGGTTGGGGCAAAGGTGTTGTCTTCAACTTGGAAGGTGGTTGCTACGCGAAAACCATCAACCTGAGCAAAAAGAACGAGCCTATCATTTGGGACGCGATCCGTTTCGGTTCAATCGTTGAGAACGTAAAACTGAACGAAGCGCGTACTGCCGATTACGACGACACCTCTCTGACCGAGAACGGCCGTTGTGCATACCCACTGGAGCACGTTGAAAAACGCTCTGAAACCAACATGGGCGGCGAGCCAAAAGCGATCGTCTTCCTGACCTGCGACTTAACCGGTGTTCTGCCTCCTGTGTCTATCCTGACCAAAGAAGCGGCAGCGTACCACTTCCTGTCTGGCTACACGGCGCTGGTAGGTTCTACTGAAATGGGTTCAGGCGGCGGCATCAAGTCGACCTTCTCTACTTGCTTCGGCGCACCTTTCTTCCCTCGCCCTGCTCGCGTTTACGCTGAGCTGCTGATGAAGCGTGTTGAAGAGTTCGGTTCTCAAGTGTACTTGGTAAACACAGGCTGGACCGGCGGTTCTTACGGTACGGGTTCTCGTTTCAGCATTCCAACGACACGTGGCATCATTGCTGCGATCCAGTCTGGAGCATTGCTGGGTGCGGAAACTGAGTTCCTAGAAGGCATCAACCTGTCTGTACCTAAAGCGGTACCAGGTGTGGATTCTGAACTGCTGAACCCACGTGAAACATGGGCTGACAAAGCGGCATACGATGCAGCGGCTCGTGATTTGATCGGTCAATTCGTTAACAACTTCACCAAGTTTGAAGGCGTTGCGGACGACATCATCACAGCCGGTCCTAAGCTGTAATCACTCAGCTTTAGCGACAAAAAAACCTCTGCCTTGGCAGAGGTTTTTTTATGCGCGACGTACCGCGAATTAAGAGATCGACAGGTTCAAGTCCGCATTGCTTAGGTAATCTTGCTCCTGATTCAGGTCGGCTTCGGTCAGTGGGTGGTTTGCTAACCAGCCTTCTGGGAAGCACAGCTTGATCCCCTTATCAGACGCTTTTATATCAAACGCAGGCAAGCGTGCGCTGGAGCGGCTGCGGTTTAGGATCACCGATAAGCGCAAGATGCAGCTCAGGTATTTCATCGCGGCTTGGCGGTTATCGGGCAGTAATTTAAAGTCATCTTTCGGGAATTTACGTCGGTGCGAGCGCACCAGAAACCCCAGAAGCTGCTGCTCTGGTTGGGTAAAACCGCCCAGATCCGAATGCTGCACTAAGTAAGCACTGTGTTTGTGGAATTGGCTGTGGGCGATCGTAAGCCCCGTTTCATGTGTACGGCAGGCCCATGTCAGTAAATCATGATATTCAGGTGTGGCGATATCCCACGCGTGTTTCACCTGTGCCCAGATCATCATGGCCGTATGCTCGACCCGCATCGCATGGTCTGTATCCACGTGATAACGCTGGCAAAGCGCGTTGATCGAGCGCTCACGCACATCTTCATGACGCAGGCGCCCTGCCATGTCATACAGTAAGCCCTCGCGTAGAGCGCCAACCGAGAAGCTCATGTTATCCACATCTAGGGCTTCAAACAGCGCGATCAAGATGGTAAGGCCTGCGGGTAACACCAAAAGGCGCTCGGGTTTTACACCGGGCAGATCCAGATCCTCGATCTGATCGGATTTGAGCATCAAGGCTTTCAGTTCATGTAGTGCATCGAGCGTAAGTTCGTCTTCGCAGAACGCTAATGCAATGCAGGTATTGCGGATCGCTTTAATCGTCCCGGATGAGCCAACACTGCTGCTCCATCCTACGTTCAGGTAGCGCTCTTGGATGGACAGTAACTCCTGTTTGGCCGCATTTTCAGCTCGACGAAACGCAGAGCTGTTTAAATGCCCATCGGAAAAATACCGTTTGGTAAAACTGACGCAGCCCATTTCTAAGCTTTCGGTTTCAAGCGGCTCGAAACGCTCGCCAATGATGAATTCGGTACTGCCGCCGCCGATATCGACCACTAGGCGATTCCCCGGCACGTTCGCCAGTGTATGGGATACGCCCAAATAGATTAAACGCGCTTCTTCGCGCCCTGCGATGATCTCGATGGGGACATTTAGGATCTTTTCGGCCTGTTCGGCAAAGAGGTGAGCGTTTCGGGCTTCACGCAGTGCGTTGGTGCCCACGACTTTAACCGCGCTTCTTGGTAAGGCGCTGGTACGTTGGGCAAATTTACGTAAACAGTTAAGGCCACGCTCGAGTGCTTCGTCACTGAGCGTCCCATGATGGTCCATGCCCGCGGCCAGTTGGACCTTGTCGGACATAACATCAACGGTTGTGAGTTCGCCCTGAAAGAGCTTGGCGATCACCATGTGAAAGCTGTTAGAGCCAAGGTCGATGGCGGCTAAAAGTGCGCCTTCTTCATTTAAAGGGGTCGGTGAAACACTGTTTTCCATGGGGTCGTTTATGCCTTGAAAGACGGTTTGTTCTTAGAGTATCAGAGTCTTGGGTCAGAATCAGTCGAATACAACAATCGTGTAAGAGGTTCACATTTTTTTTTCAGGGGTGGTATTATCGGAGCTTAAAGAAGCGAAAAGCACACAATAATGGTGCGTTTGGAGAGAGATTCGATGAGCGAAAACATCATCAATGTAACTGATGCATCCTTTGAAGACGATGTACTAAAAGCCGACGGTGCAGTGTTGGTAGACTACTGGGCTGAGTGGTGTGGTCCATGTAAAATGATCGCGCCGGTTCTCGAAGAGATCGCAAAAGAGTACGAAGGCCGCTTGAAGGTCTGCAAACTGAACATCGATGAGAACAGCGATACCCCTCCTAGGTTTGGTATTCGTGGTATCCCAACTCTGATGCTGTTCAAAAGCGGTAACGTCGAAGCGACCAAAGTGGGTGCGCTGTCTAAGTCTCAACTGGGTGCGTTCATCGACGCTAACCTGTAAGAGACCTACCCAAGGAAGAAAATCGCAGTTTCGGCGCTTTTCTTCCTGATTTCACTGGACACCCAGTGATCAACCTTCTATATTTGACCTGTCGAGCGTTGTGTACCTCTTTTGTTTGCGCTCAACACCACTCTTGATTCTTTGTAATTACCCTCACATTTCTTCAATATCACAGCCAATCTTGGCACCTAGACCAAGCATATGAACCTTACCCAATTAAAAACGAAAAGCGTACCTGAGCTGCTGGAAATTGCTCAGGAAATGGGCCTTGATAATCTGGCTCGCTCCCGTAAGCAAGATGTTATCTTCGCAATCCTGAAAAAACACTCAAAAAGTGGCGAAGACATCTACGGAGACGGTGTACTCGAAATTCTGCAGGACGGTTTCGGTTTCCTGCGATCTGCTGATTCCTCGTATCTGGCCGGCCCTGACGACATCTATGTATCGCCAAGCCAGATCCGTCGCTTTAATTTACGTACCGGCGATACCATCGCGGGTAAAATTCGCCCTCCAAAGGACAGCGAGCGTTACTTTGCGTTACTGAAAGTTAACGAGATCAACTACGATCGTCCTGAGAATGCGAAGAACAAAATCCTGTTCGAAAACTTAACGCCATTATTCGCCCAAGACCGTCTGCGTATGGAGATTGGTAACGGCAGCACTGAAGACATCACCGCACGTGTGTTGGATCTGGTATCGCCAATGGGTAAAGGTCAGCGTGCCTTGGTGGTATCCCCGCCAAAAGCCGGTAAGACCTTAATGCTGCAAAACATTGCGAACAGCATTACGCGTAACAACCCTGAATGTCATTTGATTGTCCTTCTGATCGACGAGCGTCCAGAGGAAGTGACCGACATGCAGCGTACGGTGCGTGGTGAAGTGGTAGCGTCGACCTTCGATGAGCCGCCAGCGCGTCACGTCCAAGTAGCTGAAATGGTGATCGAGAAGGCTAAACGCCTGACCGAGCACAAAAAAGATGTCGTTATCCTGTTGGATTCCATCACGCGTCTGGCGCGTGCGTACAACACCGTGATCCCATCGTCCGGTAAAGTATTGACCGGTGGTGTGGATGCTCACGCTTTGGAACGTCCTAAGCGTTTCTTCGGTGCGGCACGTAACATCGAAGAAGGCGGCAGCTTGACCATCATCGCAACGGCGTTGGTAGATACAGGCTCTAAGATGGACGAAGTTATCTTTGAGGAATTCAAAGGTACCGGTAACTCCGAAGTGCATCTGGACCGTCGCATTGCTGAGAAGCGTGTCTTCCCTGCAATCAACATCCGCCGTTCGGGCACACGTCGTGAAGATCTGCTGACCAGCGAAGAAGAGCTGCAACGTATGTGGATTCTTCGCAAGCTGCTGGATCCAATGGAAGATGCCGCGGCAACGGAATTTGTGATCGACAAACTGAAGGACTTTAAAACGAACGATGAGTTCTTCCTGTCGATGAAACGCAAGTAACACTTGTGTACACTTTCAAGGGTAAGCTTCGGCTTGCCCTTTTTTGTGTTTATGGCCAACTGAGGACCCGATGACGGCACTCAAATACAAAGACCTGCGCGATTTTATCGCCGTGCTTGAAGAGCGCGGTGAACTCAAACGAATCTCCACCGAGATCGATCCCCATTTGGAAATGACCGAAATCTGCGACCGTACTCTGCGTGCGGGCGGGCCGGCCATTCTGTTTGAAAACCCCAAAGGCTATCAGTATCCCGTACTGGCTAACCTGTTTGGTACGCCGGAGCGCGTTGCATTGGGGATGGGCGAAGACAGCGTCCAAGCGCTGCGCGAAGTCGGTAAACTGTTAGCGATGCTTAAAGAGCCAGAGCCGCCCAAAGGGATGCGCGATGCGTGGGAGAAACTCCCGATCTTTAAGCAAGTGATGAACATGGGGCCAAAATCGGTGCGTATTGCACCGTGTCAGGCGCATGTCATCGAAGGCGATGCGGTGGATCTGTCCACCATCCCAGTTCAAACGTGCTGGCCTGGCGATGCAGGCCCTTTGGTGACCTGGCCTTTGGTCATCACCCGCGGGCCGAATAAAACGCGCCAAAACTTAGGCATTTATCGCCAGCAGGTGATCGGTAAAAATAAACTGATCATGCGCTGGTTAGCCCATCGTGGTGGGGCGTTGGATTTCCGTGAATGGAAAGAGCAGCACCCTGGTGAACCTTTCCCAGTAGCCGTTGCTTTGGGAGCCGACCCTGCAACGATTTTAGGGGCGGTCACCCCTGTGCCTGATACGCTCTCGGAATATGCGTTTGCAGGGCTCTTGCGCGGTGGTAAGACCGAGGTCACGCAGTGCATCGGTAATGACCTTCAAGTACCCGCGAGTGCCGAGTTCATCTTAGAGGGGTATATCTACCCGGACGAGATGGCCGATGAAGGGCCGTTTGGCGATCACACCGGTTACTACAACGAGGTGGATCAGTTCCCGGTGTTTACTGTGGAGCGTATCACCCATCGTCCTAATCCGATCTATCATTCGACCTATACAGGACGTCCGCCCGATGAGCCTGCGATTCTCGGTGTCGCGTTGAACGAAGTGTTCGTGCCGATTCTGCAAAAGCAGTTCCCGGAGATTGTCGACTTCTACTTACCACCGGAAGGCTGCTCCTACCGGATGGCGGTCGTGACGATGAAAAAGCAGTACCCCGGCCACGCTAAGCGCGTCATGATGGGGGTTTGGTCATTCCTTCGACAGTTTATGTACACCAAGTTTGTGATCGTCTGTGATGATGATGTGAACGCACGTGACTGGAAAGATGTAATCTGGGCCATCACAACCCGTATGGACCCTGCGCGTGACACCGTGATGATCGAGAACACGCCGATCGACTACTTGGATTTCGCTTCGCCAGTCTCGGGTCTTGGCTCGAAAATGGGGATGGACGCGACCAACAAGTGGGAAGGCGAAACCCATCGTGAATGGGGCGAGCCGATCGTCATGGATAAAGCCGTGAAAGAGCGCGTAGACGCTTTGTGGGATCAGTTGGGTATCGTGAACCCTGATGACTGACGCACACTCGCTTTGGATCAATGATCTGGACGAGCCGCTCACCGTTGAAGGCCAAGAGTCGGTACTCGAAACTCTAGAACGTTTTGGGTACCGAATGCGCAAAAGTTGCCGCAACGGGGTGTGTGAAATTTGCGAGTACCAACTTTTAGCCGGTCGGGTGGAACAACGTTATCCACAGGCGTTGTTGACCGGGAACGAACAACACCGCATCGTAGGGTTTGCGTGCACGTCACGCCCTCTCAGTTCTGTGCGGATGATGATAAAAGGGCTGAAATGCCCTGGAGAACAAACAGTGAAGCGATTAACGTGTGATGTGGTTGAGATAGCACCTCTCAATTACGATGTGTTTAAGGTGCATTTGCGACTGCCAGCAACCGCGTCGATGGCGGTCAGCTTTAAAGCGGGTCAGTATTTAGAGTTAGTGGTCGGTGATCGTAAAGCCCCGTTTTCGATTGGTTCAGCCCCAGAGGCGGGCCGTGATTTAGAGCTGCACATTCGCCAGGCATCCGGCAGTGATTTTGCTAAATCGGTGATGGATCATCTGAATGGCCACTCGCAGGTCGAGATTGAGATACCAAAAGGCGATTGTTTCCTAGAAGCGGCAAGCTTAAAACCCGGTCAGCCTGTAATTCTTGCGGCGGCCAGCACAGGTTTCTCGCAGATGAAGAGCATTATGGAGCACCTGTTGGCATCGGGTGTGGATAACCCGATTCACTTCTACTGGGGCGCACGAATCGCGGCGGATATTTATCATGCAGAGCTGCCGCTGGAGTGGGTCGTTAAGCACTCTAATGTCGTGTATCACCCAGTGGTGAGCGAGCCGGGCGAAGCCTGTGGTTGGGCCGGTCGTACCGACCTGTTACCCGATGCGATCAAAGCCGACTTTGAATCGTTAAGCGATGCTGTGGTGTACGCAAGTGGCTCACCTGCCATGGTTTACGCCTTGCTGGATGCCTGCGAAGAAAAAGGCTTACCAGAAACGTCTATGAAATCGGACGTTTTTGCCTACGCGCCAAGACCGCCTAAAGCCTAACAGCAGCTGGCGTTAGAGCATGAACAATGATGCAATGGGTTTCCCTTGTATCATTGTTCGCCTTTAGCGGTGTGAAACCAGCCTAAAACTCTCCTCCAATGATCATCGCCATACAGTCTTTTGAAACGTGCTGTTTCCTCGGCGTTCGTGTCTTCTAAAACCGATATCCTTTGATCAATAAACTCAGCTGTAAGTTGGATACCGCATTCAACCTCGATGCAGTGTTTCCATTGCTGATAGCTTGCGGGTATAGCGGTCAGTTCCATCATATGTCATCTCCTTAATCGGGCTTAATAAACGCAATAAAACTAAGTGTATTAAATGGCAATGTTATAATATAACATTTATACAGTTGGTGAGCATTACCACCGAGCAAAAGAGCAGCTTAACCATCGCTCGTCGGGTTGGTGCTCATGGTTTGTCATCATGGATTCTAGAGGAAGCGCTTCTGATGTCATCGAATACACCCCCTTTATCATCTTCGAACTTAAGAAAACTCCCTGTCACTGTGTTGTCGGGTTTTTTAGGCGCAGGGAAAACGACCTTGTTGAATCATATCCTGAATAACCGAGATGGCCGTCGGGTCGCAGTGATTGTGAATGATATGTCAGAGGTAAACATTGATGCCGATCTTGTGCGCGAAGGAGGCGCTGAGTTATCGAGAACGGATGAAAAGATGGTAGAGATGAGCAACGGCTGTATCTGCTGTACGTTGCGAGAGGATCTTTTGATTGAAGTGGGTCGCTTAGCTGAACAAGGTAAGTTTGATCAGCTGGTCATTGAATCAACAGGTATATCAGAACCTCTTCCTGTTGCTGAAACGTTCACGTTTGAAGGTGAAGATGGTCGGTGTCTTAACGAGGTGGCGCAGCTTGATACCATGGTTACGGTAATCGATGCTTTTAATTTTCTTCGTGACTACAGCTCTAGGGACCGACTTCAAGCGCGAGGCGAATCGCTGGGTGAGGAAGATCAAAGAACCGTTGTTGATCTGCTGATCGAGCAAGTAGAGTTTTGCGATGTGATCGTGATCAATAAGGTCGACCTAGTGTCCGAAGAGGAGCGTGAGCAGCTCATGGCCATTTTGCACGGCCTTAATCCCCGCGCACGAATAGAAACCTCTGAATTTGGCAAGGTGGCGTTAGATCGAGTGCTCAATACCGGTCTTTTTGATTTTAATGAGGCGTCATTAGCGCCGGGTTGGTTGCAAGAGATGCGGGGTACACATACCCCAGAAACGGAAGAGTATGGCATTGGCAGCTTTGTTTACCGGGCGAGACGGCCATTTCACCCGCAGCGTTTCTTTGACTTTGTCGAGAGTGAATGGCCAGGTGTTGTGCGCTCTAAAGGCTATTTCTGGTTGGCGAGCCATCCGGCGTTAGCTGGGTCTTGGTCACAGGCCGGAGCCGTTGCTCGCCATGGACCTGCCGGATATTGGTGGGCCGCCGTACCCAAAGAGCGCTGGCCAGAAGACCCTGAAACGGTTGCTCATATTAACGCCAAATGGGACTCGCGAGTCGGCGATGCGCGGCAAGAGCTTGTTTTGATCGGTGTGGAGATGGATGAGGCCGCGCTGTGTGCCCGCTTTGATGCGTGTCTTTTAACGGATGAGGAGTTGGCTCAAGGGCCTGATGCATGGTCTAGGTTGGATAACCCATTCCCAGAGTGGAATTAAAATAGCACGCAAAAGCGTGCTATTGGGGAAGATAATCGCATACGAGGTACAGGTACACTCGTATGCGTTTTTTTTAGGCCTTCTTGTCCGTTTCCGCCGTAGCAGTAGCGGAGTCCGGTGTGGCTTCGCTTTGCTCAGCGTCGGATGGCAACAAGCGAGGGAGGTCCGTTGTCATCATCGCAATACCATCTTGCATGACGGCCAACGTGCGGTCCGTTTCACCCATAAACTGCAGTAAGCGGGACAGCTCGCTGTAGGTCTCAGGTGATTTCTCAAGGGCTAGGCTCTCTTCGAAGTACTTAGCCGCGCCTTCCCATTTCTCGTTACGCATCGCAAGGCGACCTAACGTCAGTTTCAAAGAGGCACTTTCGGGGTGCTTGGCTTCCCATGCTTGAGCAACTTTATATTGCTTAGCGGCATCTTTGGCTTGGATACGACCGTACAGTCGAGCCAAGCCTTCATCCCACTCTTTTTTCAGTTTGTTGTGAACGAAGGCTTCGGCTTTCTCGTCGGAGCGCGCTTCGATCAACAGCTCAACGTACTGGCGAACCATCAACTCATCTTTGGAAAGATGGTTTGGCAGGTTATTCCACTCATGCGTTAGCGCTTTTAAGCGCGCATCCACATCGGCTTCGGCCGGAATGCCTGACAAGGCGCTGCCCAGCAGTTGTGCATAGCAGGTTTGCTCAAGCTCATTAAGCGTGCTTTCACGATACACTTTTTGTTTACGCAGCTTTGGCAAAAGGTCGGTCAGTTTTTGCCAATCTTCCAACTGGATGTACACATCTTTAAGAAGACGCATAACAGTCGCGTTGTTCGGGGCTAAACGACGAAGGCGCACGAGGTTGGCCAACGCGCTTTCTCGATCACCGCGCTCCAGTTGGATCTGAGCTTGAGTTAAGTTGATCGCGATATCCGCAGACGGTAACTCGTTACGTGCTTCTTGAAGGATCTCATCCGCTTCGGTCTCTTTACCTTCCTCGTGCGCAGCACGCGCTGCCGTCAGGTAGTTCACCAAAGGCAGGGCTGAGTGCTCTGCAGAAAGCTTCAGCAAGCGCTGTGCTTGCCACCAACGGCCCTCGTAGAACGCCAACAAACCTTTCATGGTTTTGCGCTGAGCGGACTTCTGGCGATGACGATCACGCCACTCCAAGAGTTTGGTGTGCGGTAGTTTCGCGCGCAAAATCATTGTGACCGTTGCGTACAGCACAATGAAACCCAGCAGCAAAGCCAAGATTAATACCCACAACGTGGATTCGATCGTTGTGCCGCTGTACTCAATCAGGACATAACCTGGGTCCTGCACCATCTTTTCACCAATCCATGTGCCGACAGCCAGCACGATCAGCAGCAGGAGGAGAAGACGTTTCATCCAGCGGCTCCTTCTTGCTTAAGACGGTTCACTTTGGTCATGTAATCGCTCAGTGCATTTACTGCCGTGATCACCTCTGGCAATGGCGGGTTCACTTTAATGCCTTTAAGCTCAGCGATGGTGCGCAGCATGGAGCTCGCCACTGGGTCATCATTACGGTAGTAGGTGGATAACCACTCTTCGGCTTTCGCTAAGCTGGTTTCGTAGATCACCTGCTCTTTACGCAGTAGGGCAAGCTCGGCTTGTTCCAGCATCATGCGCACGTTCTGTTGCAGGTAGAAGTTCTGCTCGGGTGCCATCAGCGGCTCGATCTCTTCGTCGTGATGTTGAATCACCACCAGTTGGTCGAGCTTATCCATGGCGCGCGCCCAAGAGGCTTTGATTTTCGCCATTACAGACGGCTCAACCTCGTCTTCGGCCATCTCTTCGAGCAGGGATGGCAGCTCGTGCTTATCCATTAGATTTAGTGAGCGAAGGGTTTCCGCTTGATGGATCAACGCATCCAAACGGGTGTAAACACCGGTCACATCCACTTTAGGTACAGAGTCGAGCTTGGCGATGTCGCTGGCCAGCGCTTTACGCACATTAAAGATGGTCGCATCGTCAATTTCGGCCAAGATGGCATCCGCTGATTTAAGCAGAGGCAATGCGCCGCTGACGGACTGTTCCATCAAAACGTTTTGGTTAGCCAAGCGGACTAAGTACTCGGCTTCGGCCAACAACCAGTCTTTACGGGAGCGGGATTGGCTCGCTTCAAGACGCTGTACTTGATCAACCAGTTTGGTTTGCAGCGATTGCGCTCCGTCCAGCTGGCTTTTCGCGTTATTCACCAAGGTTTGTACTTGGCTTTGTTGCGTCGTTAATTCAGCACGGATGTCAGAGGCTTTTTTGTCCAGCTCTGTGCCCGATTGCTTAACCGTAAGGGCAGTTTTTTCGGCCGCACTGGTTAGCTCTTGTTTGAGCATTGCCAATGAGGAGGCATCTTGTTGCTGCTTGACCGTGCTTTGCCAGAAAAGGTAACCGCTGGCACCGAGTGACGCTAATGCGATCACGATGGCAATCACTGCCGGTGCTTGTGAAGGTTTTTTCTCTGAAGGGGCGGCAACCACGGTG
Source organism: Neptunomonas sp. ABH4_499 (assembly GCF_056160565.1). Classification (NCBI taxonomy): domain Bacteria; kingdom Pseudomonadati; phylum Pseudomonadota; class Gammaproteobacteria; order Oceanospirillales; family Oceanospirillaceae; genus Neptunomonas; species Neptunomonas sp. ABH4_499. The sequence goes on from NZ_JBSWXK010000025.1 coordinate 18,909, forward strand.
TTTTCTAACACTGGGGGTACTGTGTTGCTGTTGGTGTCAGGCTTAGATGTTTTGTTGGGCGCAGAATCGCTCGCCTTTGATGCCTGAGTGTCACCGCTAGATGAATCCTTTGCCGAGGTGTTGGCTGGCTTCTCTGTCGGTGTGTTGTCCTTTACGTCGTCCGTCTTTTTCCCGGTCTGTTTCATGCGTTGGCTTCCGAGTCATTGTGTTGCAGCGCGTCAGTCATGGCGATGTCGTCAGGGCCTTCTGCAACCATTATCTGTGTAAAACCTTGTTGTTTGGCCAGTTCGGCAATTCGTTTGCTTGGCACGACAAGCGTGCAATTCAGCAGGGGATTGATACTGAACTGGTTTTTCGAACCTTTCGCAACTGTAACAAAGTTGCTTAGGGCCTCGCCACTGGTAATCAGGATAGAGTCTGGTGCAGATTGATAAATTCGACTTTCGATAATGGAATCGTCGTAATCTGGACACACTCTGTCGTAGAGGTTTGCATACTCAACACTCGCCCCTCGTCCACTGAGCCCCTCTTCAAGCGTCGGGCGACCCCCTTGACCTCGTAAAATCAATATTTTGCTGCCCTCAACGCCTTCTAGGTGGGGCATATCCAGCATCGCTTGTGAATCAAACCCTTTGGCTGAGCAGGATGCCTCAATCCCGACTTCGGCCAAGATGGCCTGTGTGGTTTTGCCAATCGCAAACCAGTCGATGCCGACAGGCAGTTGTGGCCAGTATTGATCGATCCAATCAAGGGCGATGCGGGCTGCGTTTGGACTGATGCAGATCACCATGCGGTACAGATCCAAATTCATGATCTGATGCTTGATCAGCACAAAGCGCTCATCACCCTCACATACCGGCTTAATGTCCAAAAGTGGCAGAGGGATACAGTGTGCCCCAAGGTGCGTTAACCGTGCTTGAATGGCGTCAGATTGATGCGCTGGACGGGTAACTAACACATGCCGCCCAGCCAGTGGCCGATCCGTCATGTCAGTCTTGGCCATAGACGACGGAAAGAATCTCATCGGCACCGCGTGCCAAAAGACGCTCCGCCACACGGATGCCCATTGCCTCTGCCTCGGATGGGTGGCCGCGTTCCTCATCACGGAGCACGGTTGTGCCATCTGGCTTGGCCACTAAACCACGCAGGAACAGCTCATCTTTGGCTTCGTTTAACGTTGCAAAGCAAGCGATCGGGACTTGGCATCCACCTTCTAAACGTCGGTTCATGGCGCGTTCGGCCAATACGCAAGCGGCGGTGTCAGGGTCGTGCAGTGGTTTGAGTAACGCGTGCAAAGCTTCATCATCGGTTCGGCATTCGATGCCTACGGCGCCTTGGCCACCGGCGGGCAGAAAAATATCGTCTGATAATTCAGAGCGGATGCGCTCTTTGAGGTCTAATCGCAAAAGACCTGCTGTGGCTAAGATGATCGCATCGTATTGGCCATCGTCGAGTTTGCCTAAACGGGTTTGCACGTTACCGCGAAGGTCATGGATTTCAAGGTCTGGGCGTTGCTCTCGCAGCAGCGCTTGGCGGCGAAGCGAGGAGGTGCCAACAATCGCGCCATGTGGTAGCTCAGAAACGGTCTGGAATTTGTTCGACACGAACGCATCGGTTGGGCGCTCGCGTGGGCAGATCACCGACAGTCCCAAACCCTCAGGAAACTCCATCGGCACATCTTTCATCGAGTGCACCGCAATGTCGGCGCGCTTTTCAAGCATCGCGACTTCCAGCTCTTTCACAAACAGGCCTTTGCCGCCCACTTTGGCCAACGGCGTATCCAAAATTTTATCGCCCCGGGTCGTCATGCCCAGCAGCTCAACCTGGATGCCAGGGTGATGCTTTTCGAGCTCCGCTTTGACGTATTCGGCTTGCCACAGGGCAAGCAGACTTTTGCGGGTGGCAATTCGGACGACAGGGTTCTGCATAGCGTTGATCTCTCTTTGCCACAGCTCCCGTGCGTGGGCGCTGCGTATCCGGTTTGTGAGTTAAATTTATCGAGTCGGCGATTGTAACAGATAGCCACTGTCTCGCCCGTTTTCAGGTCAATAAAGCCTACTTTATCCGATAAAGCTGATATAATCGCCCATCGTTTAAAAGACGGAATCGCACTTTCGTACGGGGACTTAGGGTCTTCCGTTTTAAAAAAAGATCCGTTTACCTTAATTCAGCTGCAATGAGAGGTCACCATGAGTCAGAAAACCAACCAGCAATGGGGTGGTCGTTTTAATGAGCCAACCGATGCGTTTGTTGCACGTTTCACCGCATCAGTAGAGTTCGATCAACGGATGTACAAGCAAGACATCCAAGGCTCGGTGGCCCATGCAACCATGCTGGAAAAAGCCGGTGTTCTGACCGTGGAGGAGCGCGATGCGATCATCCAAGGCCTTGGCGAGATCCAAGCCGACATCGAAGCCGGTCGCTTTGAGTGGTCGATTGAGCTTGAAGATGTGCACATGAACATTGAAGCGGCACTGACTCAAAAAATCGGCATTACCGGTAAAAAACTACACACTGGCCGTTCGCGAAACGACCAAGTGGCGACCGATATTCGTTTGTACGTCCGTGATGAAGTGGATCATGTCTTGGCCGAGATCACACGCCTTCAAGAGGGTATGGTTGGCCTGGCCGAGCAAGAAGCCGATACCATCATGCCGGGCTTCACTCACTTACAAACCGCACAGCCTGTCACCTTCGGCCATCACTTGATGGCGTGGAACGAGATGCTGATGCGCGATTACGACCGTTTTGTGGACCTTCGTAAGCGCGTCAACATCATGCCTTTGGGGGCGGCTGCATTGGCGGGTACCACTTACCCAATCCAGCGTCAGATCACGTGCGAGCTGTTGGGCTTTGATGCGCCTGCAGAAAACTCCTTAGATGCCGTATCGGATCGCGATTTCGCCATCGAATTTTGTGCTGCCAGCAGCGTGTTGATGATGCACTTAACGCGTATGTCCGAAGAGTTGGTTCTGTGGACATCGGCGCAGTTTAACTTCATTAATCTGCCAGACCGCTTCTGCACAGGCTCATCCATCATGCCGCAGAAGAAAAACCCGGATGTGCCAGAGCTGGTGCGCGGTAAAAGCGGCCGTGTGTACGGTCATCTGTTTAGCTTGCTGACCTTGATGAAGTCCCAGCCTTTGGCGTACAACAAGGACAACCAAGAAGACAAAGAGCCACTGTTTGATGCGATCGATACCGTAAAAGGCTGTCTGCGCGCATTTGCTGACATGGTTCCGGCCATCGAATCACGCAAAGACAGCATGCGTGACGCCGCGCTGCGTGGTTTCTCGACCGCAACCGATTTGGCAGACTACTTGGTACGTAAAGGAATGCCGTTCCGCGATGCTCACGAAGTGGTGGGTAAATCGGTGGCGTATGGCATCGAAACCGGTAAAGATCTGGGCGAAATGTCACTGTCTGAGTTGCAGCAGTTCTCGGATACCATCGGTGATGATGTGTTTGAAGTCCTGACGCTAGAAGGCTCAGTTGCTGCGCGTGATCATATTGGTGGTACGGCACCAAACCAAGTGCGAGCGGCGGTTGTACGCGCGCGTGAGCGCTTAGCGGCGCGCTAAATTAAACAACAATAGATGTGATCGGCCCTGTTAATGACAGGGCACTCGTGCAGTAAAGGGATTTGAGTTGATACATCGTTTACTTGATTACATTGGACGTGAACATAAAAACCTAGAACCCGAGGAGGAATTTATTCTCCTTCAAGGGTTTTTAGGGGTGGTTGCGATTCTGCCGTTCGCGCTGTGGCGCATCTTCACGGGGGATCACGATCAAGGCTTCGTGGATCTGTTCATCGTATCCTCGATGGTGATTGTGGGCTTTTATGTGCTCTCGACGGGGCGTTACCGCCTCTCGGGTTTTATCTTCACCCTGACCTACGCGCTTGGGATGGTGCTTTCTGTGCATGTTAAAGGTACAGAACTGCTGTTTTGGGCGTACCCGGTTACCTTAGCCTGCTTCTTTACCGTGCGTATATTAGAAGCGGGTGCGATCTCTCTGTTTTGTCTTGTCCTTGTGCTTTGGATCATCAAAGATCAACAGCCGCTTGAGGTCTCGGTGCGTTTTGCCGTGACTTACCTATTGGTGGCTTTGTTTGCATTTATCTTTGCCAGACGCGTTAACCGAGATAGGGTGCGGCTATCCGAAGAAGCCACGCAGGACCCACTGACTGGGGCGGGGAATCGCCGAGCCTTAGATGATGAGATAGAAGCCGTGGTGCAGCAGCAGCGAAAGGTACCGACCGAGGTTGCCATTTTGCTGTTTGATATCGATTTCTTCAAAACCATCAACGACAGCTTTGGTCACGATGTGGGCGATAACTTCCTGAAACGCTTTGTGCAATTCCTAATGATGCAGATTCCGCCAAACGCGCGTTTGTACCGCTTAGGGGGCGAGGAGTTTGTGCTGGTTCATCACACCTCGTTGGATGAGGCACGCATTTTGGGAGAGCGTATTCGAGGCTCGCTTGAGAAAACCCGTTTGATTCCTGAGCTGTCGGTGACAGTATCGATCGGCATCGCCGCTTTGCACGAAGGTGAAGTCGGTCGGGATTGGATTCGAAGGGCCGATAACGCGCTGTATCGTGCCAAGCACGAAGGGCGAAACCGCACCTGCATCGAGCAATAAAAAAAGGCTCTGTCTCCAGAGCCTTCTCTTGTTGGATCAGCCTTTCATCTTACGGTAGATCAGCAGAATCAAGACAGCGCCGCCGGTGGCGATGGCGAAAGAACCGAGGTTAAATCCATCGACCTTGCCCAAGCCTAGGAAGGTGCCAATAAAACCACCGACCATAGCGCCACCAATACCCAGCAACATCGTGATAAAGCAGCCACCGGGGTCTTTACCTGGCATCAGCCACTTTGCTAATGCACCGGCCAGTAAACCCATAATGATCCACGAAATGATACCCATAGATCTATCTCCTTAATGCCGTTAGATATGAGTCGATGCTGGATATCTAACCGCGAGAAGGCTGAACCGTGTATGAAATCGGATCAGTTCAGCGTGATATCAACCATCAAGTCGCTGGCAATCGCTTCTAAAGCGCTTTGAAGCTCGTCTGTATCCACATCCGGTGGGGCCAGTAACGCGGCTTCCGCTTTGAACAACAGCTCAGCTGACATAGAACCTGAGACAAGTTCGGTATCCAAGTGTTCCACATTGATTTTACGATTCGCCAGCGCCGTCGAGATATCTCGAACGATGCCGGGCTTATCGTGACCGATCAACTCCAGCGTTAATGGCTGGAAATCCACCGTTGCTGAAGGCTCATCACTGTGTTCCACCGCAACCTTAAGACCGGCCCCTGACAAGGCTTGAAGCGCTGTGGTCAGCGGGGTAACCTGAGCCTCCGGTACATCAATTAAAACAATGCCGGCAAATTTACCGCCTAAACGTGAAAGCCCTGACTCTAACCAATTCCCTTCGTGTTCCAGAACGGTGTTGGAAAGACGCTCAACCAAACCCGGTTTGTCCGGGCCAATAACCGTTAACACCAGCGATGTCATGCTCTTAGGCTCCCTCTATGTACATTTGATCTGACAGGATACTACACAAGTATGGATACCGTGCTAAGTGCTTTGTGGCCGATTTTTGCGTTGCTTGTTTTAGGTCAGCTAGGCCGCAGGTATCAGTTTCCGGGGGATGGTTTTTGGCTGCCTGCTGAAAAACTCACCTACTTTGTGCTGTTTCCGGCCATGTTGGTCGATAAGCTAGGTCGGGCCGATATGAGCGGCGTACCGCTTTTGGAAGTCGCCATTGTGGTGGTAGGGCTGCTCGTGGTTGGCACGCTGATCTGTTATCTGATCAAACCTTGGCTTAAGGTCAGCGCACCTACCTTTACCTCGTTTTACCAAGGCGCTATCCGCTTCAACACCTATGTAGCCATCGCGGCGGCCGCAGCACTTCTGAATGAGCAAGCGATTGCCGTATCGGCGGTGATCATTGGCTTGATGATCCCCTTGATTAACCTCTTGTGCATTTTGGTCTTCTCGATGCACACCTCAGCCTCGCCAAGTGTGCTCGGTGTCTTTAAGAATTTACTGAAGAACCCGTTGATTCTGGCTTGCTTGGGCGGCATCACCCTGAATGTAACCGGCTTAGGTGTGCCGGAGATGGCTCACTCGGTTGCGGCTTTGCTTGGCAGTATGGCGTTGCCACTGGGATTGTTGACGGTGGGGGCAGGGCTTAACTTATCCACACTTAGAACCGGTCAAATGACCATCTGGGCCTCTTCGTTGGTCAAGTTGCTGTTGTTTCCATTGATTGTTTTTGGGTTATCCAAAGCGATGGGGTTCTCGCCGGAGATGGTGGCTCTCTTTACCATCTTTGCGGCGGTCCCAACGGCCCCTTCGGGTTACATTTTAGCCCGTCAATTGGGCGGTGATACGGAGCAAATGGCCGCTATTATTACCGGACAAACCTTATTGTCGTTTCTGTCGATGCCGATCGTTCTTTCGTTCGTTCTGTGAATGAAAATGGGGATGGATAGTGGATAAGCGCTAAAAATGGCGCTTTTTCAGGCATTTTTTGGACATTTTTAAAAAATAAACTAGCTTTTTATTGTAAGTGACCGAAATGTTGAGTCGCGAAGGTTGATTTTTTTACAGGATGTGGAAAACTCTTACTCCGTTAGGATGAAGTCCAACTTTTCCGTTTTATCAAGTTGATCCATTAAAAAAAATCAGAGCGTTTGCAATGCGAAAAGGTCCCGATTTGGTAATGGTTGTCGTTACCGCATTTATCGTAGGCTCTATTATTACCGGCGTGTTTTCTCAAACGGACTTCGAGATTGCGTCTTTGGTAAACCAAGTTTTCAGCCGACAAGGTTAATCGGATTTAACCCGGCTGTTCTTCCCGTCAGACACCTCTGTCATAGGCCTTCTTGCCTGAAAATTCAGGATTTAGCCTTGTAAAAGGCCTTATCGGTCAAAATACCGCGAAGCGGGACATCCCAAGACGCGGTCGATAACTGAGGCACTTTTTGCAGCTCGTGCGCTAAGCCGATCAGTTTCGGGTGCTGTAATCCAACGCGTTGTTGATAGGCAAACGTACGGTCATAATAGCCACCGCCCATACCCAAACGCCCGCCCTGTGTATCAAATCCAACCAAGGGTAAGAACACCAAGTCCAACGCTTTCGCATCGCACCAGCCGTTATAGGGCGGCTTAGGCTCCCAAATCTTGTATTTGTTGCGGATCAGAGGAGTGCGCGGTGTGTAACGCACAAACCACAAGCGATTATGGCTAAGTGGGTGTAACACTGGCAGGTAGACGGCTTTGCCGTGCTTCCAGCACCATTGGATTAAAGGGTGTGTCCCGATCTCGCCATCGCTCTCAAGGTAGATGCCGATGCGTTTAGCGCGGTGTAATGCCAATGTTTTCGCACGGGATAATAACTGCCCGGCGGCGCGTTGCTGTTGCTTAGTGGTGAGAGCGCGACGGTGTTTGCGTAGGGTTTTTCTGAGGTCCGAACGACTCAGCTTGGACAGATCGGTCGGGTTCAAAAGAAGACTCCCCAAAGTGCCGTTATCGGTTGTGGCCCTGAACCCGAAGGTTCAAGGAGGAAATTCTCGAGGCATATTAGGCTTTCCGAGGACGGACATGCTCACAATACCCACTAAGAAAATCCAATCTGGTGATTATCGGCTCGAGGGACTTAACCAATGGTCGAACACCTCAGGGAGCCATTGCATTATAGCGTTTTTTGATGCGTTGTCAGGGCTTGAAATTTTTCCTGACAATGCTATGAGAAAACGCTATTTGTCTGATTTTAAAGAATAAAAAAACCGAAGCTTGTTTGAAAACGACGCGTTTATGTCGGGTCTTTCTTGTCCATTTTGGACAGGGATTGATCAATTTTCTGACCCAGACGTTGAATTCTGGATTCAAGTTCTTCTTTTTGTTCGGCTTTGTACTGGAGTAATTCATGCGACATGTTTAAGGCGGCCATCACGGCGATGCGCTCAAGGCCTAATAGTTTGCCCGTATCGCGAATCTCACGCATTTTTTGATCGAGGTACTCGGCCGATGCAAACAGGTCAGCTTGCGCGCCATCGGGGCAGCCCACCACGTACTCTTTATCCATGATGCGGATGGTGACTTTATTATCCTTACCCTGCGTCATATGTTTTGCTCCAGTGTTTTAAGACGCTGTATCATCTTCTCGACTTGCGTGCGGGTTTGATCATTCACTTGCATAAGGCGAGCACGTTCTTGGCGTGCGCTTCGCTCAGACTCGTGCAGGCGGGCATTTTCCAGTTCCAGCGCTTCACAGCGGGCCAAAAGCTGATCTATTTTGTGCTCAAGAGCAATCAGGTAACGTTCAGTCATTATCCATCCGGTCGATCGGTACGAATCATTCGTTCGTTTGACTATAAAGACCTGCTAAATCGGGGTCAATTCGGTCTTGGCGTAAGGATACGTTACACTAGCGCAGGGTCAATCCATTTTGAGGGCATTCAACGTAGAATAGAGGCCCAATTTCGGTGACTAACCCATTGAGATCCATTTAAAAAAGGTATGCTAAACCCCATGACAACCCCAAGCCCCGACGAGTTACTCACCTTTGATTTGATTGCCAATGTGCTGGTGTCTGAAGATGTTTTTGTTGTGTCTCCTGCCGAACTGCACGGTTTATTAGCAGGGCAGCTGGCGTCGGGTGCGCGCATGCAGCCATCGGTTTGGCTTAAAACCGTATCAGAATTGCTGGAGATCAGTGATCTGAGCCACGAATCCAGTAAAGTGGGGCTGGTTGGTTTGTACCAGCAAACACTGGGGCAGTTTGAAAGCGAAGGCCTAAACCTTGTGATGCTGCTGCCGGATGATGATGCAACGTTATCGCAACGCATTGAAGCTTTAGGTCAGTGGTGCCAAGGCTTTATGACCGGTTTCGGTTATCAAGGTAAGCAGACGGATCAGAGCCTGTCGGCCGAATCACGCGAAACGCTGCAGGACTTATCCCAGATTGCCCAGATTGTGGGCGATGAAGAGGATCGCGCTGGGGCCGAATCCGATCTGATGGAGCTTGAAGAGTACGTGCGCATGGCGGCGATTATGCTCTTTTCTGAGTGTAACCAAGGCGGCGATGTCATTGAAGCTGAGCCTACCCAGTTGCATTAATCTTAGGTGTGGATGAATCATTATCAGCACCCCTCGATCGTAACCAAAAGGATAGCGTTATGAGTTACCCCACCGTCAGCGCCGACACATTTGCAGAGCGTCGCACGCGCTTGGCTGCCCAGCTTGACGATGACAGCGCGGTGATTGTCGCCGGTGCGCCGATGCAGCACCGCAACAATGATGTGGAATACCCGTTTCGTCAGGAAAGCGATTTTTTCTACTTAACCGGTTTTGATGAGCCCGATGCCTTACTGGTATTGACCAAGGTGGCTGGGGTGGTGAGCTATCACCTGTTCTGTTTACCCAAAGACCCAACAATGGAGATCTGGAACGGCTATCGACTCGGCCCAGAAGGGGCCGTCGAGACGCTGGGGGCCGATGAAGGCCACTCCTGTGATGAGATCGACGAGATCGTACCGGAGCTGCTGGATGGCATTCAACAGCTCTATTGGGTGATGGGGGCGCATGTAGGGCTAGAGCCTCAAATTGAAGGTTGGTTAACTCAGATGCGCGCGCATCGCCGTCAAGGCGTCAGCGTACCCACCCGCATGAGCGATCTTGCACCGACCCTCCATGAGATGCGTTTGATCAAATCCGCCGAAGAGATCGCCGTGATGCGCGCGGCTGGCGAGATTTCAGCGGCCGCGCATGTGGAGGCCATGAAAGCGTGTAAGCCAGGCCTTAAAGAGTATCAATTGGAAGCGACCATCACTCATCACTTTATGATGAATGGCTGCCGCTTACCCGCGTACTCCAGCATTGTGGGCGGGGGCGATAACGCTTGTGTGCTTCACTATGTCAGCAACCAAGATACGCTCAAAGAGGGTGATTTAGTGTTGATCGATGCCGGCTGCGAGTGGAACTACTACGCAGGCGACATTACACGAACCTTCCCAGTGGGTGGTCGATTTTCAGAGCCACAAAAGGCCTTGTACAACCTCTGCTTAAAAGCCCAGTACGCCTGCTTAGACATGATCCGCCCGGGTGTTCGCTGGGATGCGATCCACGACCGGTCGGTCGAGGTGATCACCGAAGGCTTGTTAGAGCTCGGCCTGTTAAGCGGGCCATTGGATGCCTTGATCAAAGCGGGTGCTCATCGTGACTTCTACATGCACAAGCTAGGTCACTGGCTGGGGATGGATGTACACGATGTGGGCGATTACAAAGTGGATGGCGAGTGGCGTGTGTTGGAGCCGGGCATGGTGATGACCGTTGAGCCTGGCATCTATGTATCGCCGCACAACACCCACGTGGATGAGCGCTGGCGCGGTATTGGTATCCGCATCGAAGATGATGTGGTCATTACGGAAACCGGCTGCGAGATTTTAACTGCAGGTGTCCCTAAAGCGGTTGAAGAGATAGAAGCCTTAATGGCTGAATCGGTATGAAACACGAGTACGATCTGATCATTATTGGCGGCGGCATGGTCGGCGCCAGCTTAGCGGCGGCTTTGCTGCCGGTGGCCAAAGCGCTGAATCTTTCCATCGCGATGATTGAAGCCAATCCGTTGCCCGATGGCGATTTAATCGCTTATCAACCCAGCTACGATAGCCGAGCGACAGCGCTCTCGTATGGCTCACGCTGCTTGTATGAGCAGATCGGCGTATGGCAAGCACTTTCGACCCATGTCGCGCCAATCCATCACATCCATGTCTCGGACAAAGGGCACTTTGGTGCCACCCGTTTGCATGCCGAAGAAGAGGGCGTGAACGCCTTAGGCTATGTGGTCGAGAACCACTGGCTGGGCCGGACGTTGCTCAATCATCTTCAACAACACGAAAACCAGTCGCATCTGACCGTGATCTGTCCGGCCAATGTGACGCAGGTGAGTCATTCTGACCAAGGCAAAAGCCAAGTTACGGTCGAGCGGGCCGGTGATGCGCCGCTAAATCTGACCACCGAGCTTGTGGTGATGGCGGATGGCGGACGTTCGTCGTTGCGAGAGCAACTGGGCATTGGTTACCAAAAAACCGAATACGATCAACATGCGGTGGTGGCGGTGATCAGTGCCGATCAGCCGCATCAGCAAATCGCCTACGAGCGTTTTACCGATCAAGGGCCGGTGGCACTGCTGCCGCTACTGGATCAAGAGGGTTATCACCGCTCCGGTCTTGTGTGGACCGTCCCAGATGATGAATTAGAAGCCACGCTTGCCATGAGTGATGAGGCTTTTATGGCGGCCGTTCAAAAGCGCTTTGGATACCGCGGCGGGCGTTTCATTAAAGTTGGCCCACGGTATCACTACCCATTAAAACGTGTTTTGGCCGATGAGCAAGTGCGCTCAGGATTAGTCGTCCTAGGCAACGCTGCTCATGCACTGCACCCCATTGCTGGCCAAGGCTACAACTTGGCGTTACGGGGTGTGATGGACTTGGCGGAGCATCTGATCAGCGCACGCGAAGCGGGGGCGTCGTTGGGGGATTTAACAGGGCTTCAGCGCTATTACCAAAAGCGGGTATCGGATCAACAACGGACCATCGGTCTCAGTGATAAGATCATGCGTTTGTTTTCCAATAATCACCCGCTTTTAAGCGTTGGTCGCTCCATCGGTTTACAGATGATGGATGTCTGCCCATCGGTTAAAACCGTGTTTGCTCGCGGTGCGATGGGGTTGGATATTCCTGCACCCGACTTAACCTTAACGCCAGTCAAATCGACACATACGGGTGCCTAAGACTCAGGCATTAGTCATTCAGCGGCTTTTAGAGAAGAGATTTAAGTGAAAGCGAAGACTCAAACTCAAGACAATACCCCGGTTAACGCCGATGTTGTGGTGGTTGGCGCTGGTATGGTGGGGTTGTCCTCGGCCATTGCGCTCTCTAAGGCTGGGCTTAAGGTGCATGTAATTGAGCAGCGCGACGTCGACCTATCGGGTGTTGAAACGTGGTTAAGTGACGCGCGCACTCAAGGGTATGACCCACGTGTCAGTGCCTTAACGTTAGCGTCTCAGCAATGGCTTACCTATGTAGGCGCATGGCCTCACATCACGCAGCAGCGCCTATCACCCTACACCGATATGGATGTGTGGGATGGTGAAGGCTCAGGCCATATTCACTTCTCCTCTCGTGAGCTTCATGAAGCGCAGCTTGGCCACATTGTCGAGAACCGCGTCACGTTAGCAAGCCTTTTCATTGAGGCGCGTGAGGCGAGTGACCTTACTTGGCACCAAGGTGTCACGGTCAAAGGTCTAAGCGCTCCTAGTAGTAAAGATAAGCACACCTACCGAGAGATCACACTTTCTGATGGCGAGGTACTGCGCGCGCAATTGGTGATTGCGGCCGATGGTGCTGAATCTCAGGTGCGTAAGCTTGCGGCCGTACCGATGTGGATGTGGGATTACGGCCACCATGCCATCGTAACTACCGTTACGACAGAAAAAGCGCATCAAGCGACAGCATGGCAGCGTTTCACCGACGATGGCCCTCTGGCGTTTTTGCCACTGGATGATCCGTTTACATGCTCGATTGTGTGGTCGACTTCGCCCGATCATGCCGCTTCGCTGATGGCGCTGGACGATGAAGCCTTCTGCCAATCGCTTGGGCGGGCGTTTGAGCACCGCTTAGGCCAAGTGGTTGCCACCGAAGCTCGACATAAGGTGCCGCTTAAGCAGCGACATGCAAAGCAGTATGTGCAAGCAGGGCTTGCGTTGATCGGGGATGCGGCGCACACCATCCACCCGCTGGCAGGGCAAGGCGTGAACTTAGGCTTTATGGATGCTGCGGCATTAACTGAGCAACTGATCCAAGCGCATAAAGCTGATCAGCCTCTTGGGGATGAAGCCTTATTACGCCACTATCAACGAGAGCGTCAGCAGGCCAACATTCAGATGTCGGCGGCGATGGAAGGCTTTAAGCAGCTGTTTGGCCATCAAGCGCCTTTGTTAAAGACATTACGGGGCTTGGGTATGAATCTGCTGAACCGATTAGATCCGGTAAAACAGCACATCGTGGTACGGGCGATGGGATTAAAAGGGGATTTACCGGCTTTGGCTCAGCGCAAGGTTCCTTTGGATGCAATGCCGAATGCGCGTTCAAAAAACGATTTTGTTAGTCCAAAGGGGCAGGCCTAACCGTTGAACTTGGGCGCTATTCCCTATAAATTGTCCTCCCTTTTTCGTTTTTTGGCGCATTGTGGTGTAGTTTTTAGCAAGATGGGCCAAAAAGTAACAGACAAATTCTGCGAGTTTTTGACGAATGGCTAAGAAGACCGCGTTGTACGACCTGCACGTTGCCCAAGGCGCGAAAATGGTCGATTTTGGTGGCTGGGATATGCCGATTAACTACGGTTCCCAGATCGAAGAGCACAACATCGTTCGCAAAGACGCCGGCATGTTTGATGTATCCCACATGACCACGGTGGATGTTACCGGTGCGGATGCGGCGGATTACCTGCGCCGCTTACTGGCGAATGACGTCGAGCGTTTAACGGTAAAAGGCAAAGCTTTGTACAGCGGTATGCTGAACGAAGAAGGTCGCGTTATTGATGACTTAATCGTTTACCGCATGACTGAGCCTCATGTACCGGGCGAATGGTTCCGTGTTGTGGTCAACTGCGCAACACGCGAAAAAGACCTTCGTTGGATGGCTGAACAAACGGCCCGCTTTGATGTGGCATTAACCGAGCGTCCAGAGCTTGCGATGATTGCGGTTCAAGGCCCAGAAGCGATCGCAAAAGCCAAAACCGTTGTGAGTGAATCTCGCCAACGTTTGATTGATGGCTTAAGCGTGTTCCAAGGCGCTGAGTCTGAAGGTTGGTTCTTTGCCCGTACCGGTTACACCGGTGAAGACGGCCTCGAAATCATGGTTCCAGAAGAAGACGTTGCTGCGTTTTGGCAGTCACTGACCGAGGCGGGTGTGACGCCATGCGGTCTGGGTGCACGCGATACGCTGCGTCTTGAAGCCGGCATGAACTTGTACGGTTCGGATATGGATGAAACGGTCACCCCTCTGCAGTCCGGCATGGCTTGGACCATCGCGTGGGAGCCGGAAACACGTCAATTTATTGGTCGTGAAGCGCTGGAAGCACAAAAGGCGGCCGGTGTGCCGGACAAGCTGGTTGGCCTTGTGATGGAGCAACGCGGTGTATTGCGTGGCCATCAAAAAGTGATCGTAGACGGCATCGGTGAAGGGGAAATTACCAGCGGTAGTTTCTCCCCTACCTTGGGTCTATCGGTGGCTTTGGCGCGTGTACCTGCGGGCACGGGTGACAGCGCTATGGTTGAGATGCGCGGTAAGCAAGTCCCCGTTAAAGTGGTGCGTCCACCGTTTGTTCGTCACGGTAAAGCCGTATATTCATAATTCTATAAAAGCGCTAAAGTAGACTCACACTTTAGCGTTAACCAGTGAACAGGAATCTCAAAAATGAGTGATATTCGTAACGAGCTGAAATACGTATCCAGTCACGAGTGGATTCGTGACGAGGGCGATGGCACTGTGACCATCGGTATCACCGATCATGCTCAAGATCTGTTGGGCGACGTCGTGTTTGTTGAATTGCCTGAAGAAGGCTCAACCGTAGGTGCTGGCGATGACGCTGGTGTGGTTGAATCGGTTAAAGCTGCATCGGATGTGTACTCTCCGCTGTCTGGCGACATCGTTGCCATCAACGAGCAACTTGAAGACGCCCCAGAGCTGGTCAACAGCGACCCTTACGGCGATGGCTGGTTCTTTCGCATCAAATTGTCTGATGTATCTGAGTTGGACGAGCTGATGAACGCTGAAGAATATAATGCTTTCTGCGAAGAAGAGTGATGTATAACGCTCACAAAAAACCGGCGATTGCCGGTTTTTTTGTACCTAAGCAAAGCGCATTGACTCCTTCATGAAACCTATCGCTCTTAAAGACGCAAACGTGTAAGCTTTAAGGTTCCATTTTATGGGGTAGATCTTGAGGTTTACCCTTAGTCAGTGCGTCAGCCGAGAGTGCCATGTCTCTAAGAACCTTACAGCTTAACAACGGTGCGGATCGTCGCCTTCGCGGTGGTCATGTTTGGATCTACTCAAACGAGGTGGATAACAAAACCACCCCCCTCAAACAGTTCGATGCCGGTGAACAAGTTGTCGTGGTTTCGGCGCAGGGTAAAACCATGGGTGTGGCTACCGTCAACCCGAATACCTTGATCTGTGGGCGCATGATCTCGCGCGATACCAAATTCCATCTGGATCGCTCTTTACTGGTTCACCGTCTAAACGTGGCTTTATCCTTGCGCGAAGCGTGTTTCGATGCGCCTTGCTACCGATTGGTGTACGGCGATTCCGATGGTTTGCCGGGCCTTGTCATTGACCGCTTCTTTGATGTCTTTGTGATTCAGATTTCGACCGCAGGTATGGAAGTGGTGGTGGATCAGATCATCGATGCCGTAAACAAAGTCTTCACGCCAGAGGCGATTGTGCTGCGTTGCGATGGCAAGATGCGCAGCATGGAAGGGCTTGAGAGCTACATCGAAGTGGCGCAAGGCGAAGTCTCCGAATTAGTGCGTCTTGAAGAGAACGGCGTACCGCTGTACGCACCGGTGTTAACCGGTCAAAAAACCGGTTGGTTCTACGATCACCGTGACAGCCGCGCCGAAATGCAGCGCCATGTCGATGGCAAACGCGTGTTGGATCTGTTCAGCTACGTCGGCGGCTGGGGCGTACAAGCTCTGGCGGCCGGTGCGGATCAAGTGACGTGCGTGGATGCCTCCGAAACGGCACTGGAAGTTGCGCTTGAGAACGCGAAGCTCAATAACGCAGAAGATCGTTTCATTGGGCTGAAAGGGGATGCCTTTGATACCTGTAAAGCCCTAATCCAAGAGCAAGAAAAATTCGATGTGGTTGTGGTCGATCCACCGGCGTTTATTGCCCGTCGTAAAGACATCAAAAACGGCGAACGTGCCTACTCGCGCATCAATAACCTGGCGATGCGTTTGCTGAAAAAAGACGGCATCTTGATCAGCGCGTCATGTTCGATGCACCTTGAGCGCGCCAGCCTGATTGATATCATTCGCTCCAATGCGCGTGAGTTGGATCGCACGGCTCAGGTGTTCCACCAAGGTCACCAAGGAGCGGATCACCCTGTGCATCCAGCCATCCCTGAGACCGATTACTTAAAATCGTTCAGCGTGCGTATCCTGCAAGGCAGTTAAGCGAAACGCATTGTTGCGGGCGGTTTCGATTCTTGCCGGAACGTTTCATGGTCTAATGAATCTACTCAATAAAGAGCCACAGTGTGGCTCTTTGTGATTTCAGAAACCAAGGAGTGTGACATGCATTATCGACGCTTAGGCCGATCCGATCTGAACGTAAGCCGTATTTGCTTAGGAACCATGACCTTCGGTCATCAAAACAGCGAAGCCGAAGCCCATGAGCAGCTCGATTATGCCGTTTCACAGGGCGTAAACTTTATTGATGCGGCCGAGATGTACCCGGTGCCAACGCAACCCGAAACTCAAGGTTTGACCGAAACCTACATTGGCTCTTGGCTTGAGAAGCGCGGTAACCGCGATGATGTGGTGATTGCGACCAAAGCGGCGGGGCCTGCTGAAATGACCTCGTTTATTCGTCCTGATATCCATTTTGATCGAGCCAATTTGCGTGAGGCGGTAGAGAACAGCCTTCAGCGCCTAAAGACCGATTACATCGACCTGTACCAACTGCATTGGCCTGACCGCCAAACCAACTTCTTTGGTCAGCTGGCGTACAAGCACGACCCGTCCAAAGACGGCACGCCGATCTTAGACACCCTGCAAGCGCTTAAAGAGCTGGTGGACGAAGGTAAAATCCGCTACATCGGTTTATCTAACGAAACGGCTTGGGGCACGATGACCTTCCTGAAATACGCTGAGCTGCATGACCTGCCACGTGTGATCAGCGTACAAAACCCCTACAGCTTGCTGAACCGCTCACCCGAAGTGGGCTTGGCTGAGGTGCTGCAACGTGAAGAGGTCGATCTGTTGGCCTACTCACCTCTGGGTTTTGGTGTGTTGTCGGGTAAATACCTGAACGGCAACATGCCAGATGACTCTCGTCTGGCCTTGTATCCGCGTTTTGCCCGCTACACCAGCGAACAAGGCATCAAGGCAACCGAAGCGTACGTGAACTTGGCCAAAGAGCACGGTTTGGACCCTGCACAAATGGCGCTGGCCTTTGTGAACAGCCGCCCGTTCATGGGCTCGAACATCATCGGTGCCACCAAGATGGACCAACTCAAAGCGAACATCGCCTCGGATGATCTTGAGTTATCCCTTGAGGTGCGCGACCGTATCGAATCGATCCACAATCGATTTACCTATCCTTGCCCATAAGTGGCTGAAACGATTGATAAAACCGGCCAAGTGCCGGTTTTTTAATAATGCCTACTTAGATGGTAATCGACATAAACTGTGAGCGATTTTTTTGATTAAAAAGTCATCAAACGTCATAATTTCGACTATGGAACAAGCCTCCGTTGGGATAGGGGCTTTACAAGGAAGTGATTATGTCGAAAGAGAAACAAAACGCCTCAAATCAGTCGCCGTCATTGGAAGATATCACGAATCGGATAATGAATGATGCCTTTAAACCTATCGAGGTGCCAAAGCCTACACCCGCTGGTAAGCCCACACCTGGGCCTGGTTTTACATCAAAAGGTAACCCGGAAAAGCGAGATTACGAGCCGTTACCGGAAGGTTACATACCACTATTGCCGCTTCGATTTGCTCTAAGCGACGAAGCCATACTGGGTACCCGTAACAAAGATAATCAATACCCTAGTCCACCCGAAGTCGGGGATCATGAAGGGTATGTCATAACGCGTATTCGTCGTGGATATGTCTACATTTATTATCCTGACGAAACGGAATCCGGTAAAAAATGGGAGGTTTTCCGCTACGAGACCGGTCGGGATGATGCCAATGGGCGTGAGAACCGAGATGATACTGACGAACGCCCAATAGCCCCTGCATATTCTTTCTCTAAGTACGATATTAATTCTGTTAAGGATGATAAATGGTTATTCGGTACGACGAGTGTAGGTACAGCAACCATCCCTGTAAGGGCAAATCAAAAAAGACTTTATATCGCGTACTCTGAGTTTCGTTGGCCGTATATCTACTTCAATGAGCTTGAACAGGACGAAGGTCTTTGTTTAGACCATATGACACCCGTCGTGCACGATGCTCCGGATGACGGGCAACAGCGATCGTTCTCTGAATTATATGACCTATCCGAATATTTGTACGATTCACCTTTTGATGTAGAAGGGTGGAAAGCGAATCACGAGCAATTGGACGCAAACGAATATGCCTTTAAAGGCTTAGGTCCGAATAAGCTTATTAACATAAACGATATCCGTTACACACAAATATTACCTGAATATGTTCCTAAAGCTTTTTGGGGAGCGGCCTTTAACGATGAAAGAGCAAGGCTGGTTGTACTAACAGACCCCGTAGCCGACCAATTAGATTTAAATGTGTATTCGGTGTTTCTTGCTAAATGGCTTGAGGTTTTTATAGGTATTCGTCATTACCCGCTCGTGACAGGGCAGTTTATAAAAGGTATCAAAGAAGAGAAAATTCGGGTTGCTAACAATCTAGATGAAAATGGAAAGGAGATTGAATCTGGATTTTGGGGTGGTTTTTCTATCTTTATGAAAGAATCATTGTCATTAGATGATGAGCTGACTCCGGACTTTGAGCCGTTGTATCAATCACTCACGTCAAGAATAGCGGAAGAAGAATCCGCAGTTGGCTTTGTTCTCTACAACAGTAAAAAACAACTGGAGAGCGAGTCTGGATACAAGTCTTTAGTCAGCATTTGTAATCAATATGCCTATGTGAATTTTAACAATTCTAAATATGAAAGCGACTATGTCGCTCAACTGGCCGATTATCAAACTAGGCTGTTTTCTCGTGTGTTTGAAGGCGTAGCCAACAGTAATGTTGGTAATCAATATCTCGATGCACTCTTAAATAAAACTGTACCAAAAAGAGCGGATGGTACACCGCAAGAGTTTTATGAGCTTCTCGAAGATAGCCTTGTTCTTGGTGATTATATAAAAATATTGAAGATAGGTGAGGGCTTAAGTGGCGCAATTAGCGGGGGTTTTAATTAGTCGCCCCTGAAAAATACGTAACCGTATGATTTATAGTGGTTTATAATGCGGTTCGATTATAGAAAACCCGCCTTTTTTGCCCTTCAGGGCCCAAATAGTTGCAGAATCGTTGATTTATGAAACCGAAGAAGAAGCTTTCAGAACCGCAAAACGATAT
>NZ_JBSWXK010000026.1:0-36913 GCF_056160565.1 Neptunomonas sp. ABH4_499
GTGAAACCGCTTTGGTTTGAACCCCTCGTTGGTTGGGAGCGCAAATTCTACTGATTTAAGATCTGGCGTCAACACCTTTCTTTCATATTTTTGTAAATTATTTACGAAAACGAAAAACGCCCTCACACAGAGGGCGTTTCGGGGCACCTTTTTACTTAGTCTGGTGCTAATAGCAAATAGACGTTATCGCTATCCACGATGATCCGACACGAACGGATTTGTCTTTCGTTCATGACCCAGTGTCGAGGTGGGCCCATGGCCTGGAATAAATTCCACATCATCACCTAACGGGAAAAGCTTACCTTTAATAGAAGCGATCAAATCCGAATGATCACCGCCCGGAAAGTCTGTTCGTCCTATAGAGCCTTTGAACAACACATCCCCCACTTGAGCTACCTGGCTTGCACAGTGGTAAAACACAACATGGCCCGGCGTATGACCTGGGCAGTGAAACACCTCAAGTACCTGATTACCTACCGCCACCTGATCACCTTCCTCAAGCCATTGGGTAGGCGTAAAGGCCGTCACTTTCGGAAAACCGAACATTTGGCTCTGTTTATCCAAGCCATCAATCCAATAATCATCCCCTTTGTGAGGCCCAATAATTGGAACATTATATGCCGCGGCTAAATCACCCGTTGCACCAACGTGATCCAGATGACCGTGAGTTAACAAGATCTTTTCGATAGTGATGTTGGCTTCTTCGATGGCAGCCTGAATCAGATTGAGATCTCCACCGGGGTCTACAACGACACCTGATCGAGTTTCTTCACACCACCAGAGTGTGCAATTCTGCTGGAAAGGGGTAACGGGAATGATTCGATATTGCATAAGGCCTCCTGCTTAGGCCCAGTATACTGAGCCCTTGCACGAAAGCCTATGATGAGATGGAGGTTGACTAGCTTCGATTTTCGAAGGCTTTAACCATGGAGTTTAACTGGCGCTGCAAGCCTTTGAGTTCCGAAGTGGACTGCTCACTGTCTTGCGCTAGGCGTTCGTTCTCTTGAGATAATTTGCGAAGCGAGTCCACGTTACGTTGAATTTCATCCACAACAGCGGTTTGCTCCTCAGCCGCACTGGCCACACTGACCGTACGCTCAGAGATACCTTGCATCGATTCTGTTACCGCATCGAATACTTGCTCGACCTTATCGGACACCTTACGGCTGTCTGTCACCGCATTCTTTGTATCATCCAAGACATTTACGACCTGTCCCACTGAGCCCACGATATTCTCGACGGTCATTCTAACCGACTGCGTCGACTCTTTTGTTCTTGTGGCTAGAGTACGGACCTCATCGGCAACAACAGCAAATCCACGACCATACTCACCAGCTCGTGCCGCTTCTATCGCAGCGTTTAATGCCAACAAGTTAGTCTGTTCCGCTATTTCGGTAATTACACCGATGACATGTTCAATTTCTACCGTGTGCTGTTTGAGGTTACCGGCCTCCTGTTCGGCACTGCCCATCTGCTCATCAATACGGGAAATCGCCGCGACGATTTGATCCAGATGCACTCGACCACCTTGAGCCTCATCCGAGGCTTTAACAACCGCCTCCGACGTCGACATCATATTCTGCGAGATCTCTTGCGCGGATGCAGCCAATTCTGTCACAGCGGCCGACACCATTTCCGTTTCTTTGGTTTGGCTTTCCATACCGGATCTTGAGTGATTTACGATCTGTTCGGTTCGAAGTACAACCTGTTCAATTTCACCGGAGAAATCATCCAAACGACCGAGAACCGTCCGATTTGAAGCCGCTAGCATTTGCAGACCGTAATCTATGGAGCCAATCCCATTGGATCGCCCTGTATACAAATACTGCATGACAGGGTTGTTACTGATGGACTTGGACTTGGCCACCAGCGATAAAAGTGGTTTCACCACCAAAGCATATGCCACACCACCGATGGCCAATTCAGATATCACAGCGACCGCCCCAAGGAGCCACTGCCCAGTCACCCCTGCAACTAACATTGTGATCAAGGCCGCAAATATCGTGACCCACGCAAGCAGCATTTTAGGCGAGAGCCATTGAGAGGGTAGCGGGTTCTTTCCGCTGTTCAATGTTGTGTACAGCGCCGTCGCTTTCTTTTTCAGCTCTTCACTTGGCTTTACTCGGACCGACTGATATCCGACCTTCTCGCCATTCACATAGATAGGTGTCACATACGCATCTACCCAATAAAAACCACCGTCCTTACAACGGTTGACCACAATGCCTCGCCAGGGCTGGTCTTTCTTGAGCGTCGCCCACATATTTTCAAAAGCCGCTTTGGGCATAAAAGGATGGCGAACAATTCGGTGATGAGCTCCGATGAGCTCATCCTTGGTATAACCACTAATATGAATGAAGTGGTCATTCGCGTAAGTGATCCGCCCTTGAAGATCCGTGGTAGAGATCAACTGCTCACGCTGCGCAAAGCTTGCTTCTTTGCCTGTAATGGCTGCCGACGACATAGCCACTCCTTTGCCTTGTTTTTCTTAAATGAATTGAATATGAACAAAGTCACTTTCTTACGCTATTTGTCGGCCGGGAGTTACCGATCTTTATAAACTTTTCTATAATGTCGGCATCGATATTAGCGAGATTGCATATGACCACGCTCAACGAGCTCAATGATCATTTACAGGAGTTGCGTCCTCGATTAATCGCCTTTTGCCAATTGCAAACCGATTCTCGAGACTTAGCAGAGGACCTCGTTCAAGACGCACTGATTGCGGCTGTCGAGCGCTTAGACTGTTTCGAAGGCCGCTCACGCTTGGATACTTGGATCTTCGGTATCTTAAAATTCAAACTCATCGATTTTGTCCGCAAACGGGCCAAAGAGCGAACCCTCTTCCATAATGACTCGGAAGAGATCGACTTAGATAATTATTTCGATGGCGGCGAACATTGGCAGCCCGAAGCAACCCCTGAAAGCTGGTCAACGCCTGAAGACCTCCATTTCAAATCACAATTTTGGCAGGTGTTTGATTTCTGTTTGCTGCACCTTCCTGAAAACACGGCCAAAGTGTTCGCACTTCGTGAACTGATGGAGATGGATACCGGCGATATCTGCGAGTGTTTGTCGATCACTGAACAAAACTGCTGGACGATTTTACACAGAGCACGATTGAAACTTCGTGGTTGCGTCGAGCAAGGCTGGTTTATGAAGGAGGGGGATCAATGAAGTCCTGTAAGAAAGCCTCTTACCTGATGTCTAAAAAACTCGATACCGATCTTGCGTTGATGGATCGACTCTCGTTGCGAATGCACTTGATGATGTGCAGCAAGTGCTCCCGCTGCAATCGACAGATGGGATTTCTGCACGAGACATGCCGAAAACGCGATCAGCCCGAGCAGGATTAGAGAACTAAAAATCGGAGGCGCTGCCCATCAGCAACGCCTCTGATTGATTAGATCTTGTGATAGATCTCTGCGCCGGTTTCTTTAAACTCGGCCGATTTTTGTTGCATCCCCTCTTCGGCCTGGGCATTGATCGCCGCGACCTGAGCCTCATCTAGCTCGCGGACCTCTTGCGAGATCTTCATTGAGCAGAACTTAGGGCCGCACATAGAGCAAAAGTGCGCAACTTTGGCGGACTCTTTTGGCAACGTCTCGTCGTGAAACGCTTTCGCGGTATCGGGATCTAAACCAATATTAAATTGATCTTCCCACCGGAATTCGAACCGCGCTTTGGACATCGCATTATCACGTATTTGTGCGCCCGGGTGCCCTTTTGCAAGATCAGCCGCGTGCGCTGCGATTTTGTAGGTGATGATGCCGGTTTTTACATCCTCTTTATTCGGAAGACCAAGGTGCTCTTTCGGCGTGACATAACACAGCATGGCACAACCGTACCAACCAATCATCGCTGCACCAATACCGGAGGTGATGTGATCATACCCTGGGGCAATATCTGTCGTTAATGGACCAAGCGTGTAGAAAGGCGCCTCATGGCACTCTTTTAACTGCTTATCCATGTTCTCTTTGATCATGTGCATAGGAACGTGACCTGGACCTTCGATCATCACCTGCACATCATGCTTCCAAGCAATTTTGGTTAATTCACCAAGGGTTTCGAGCTCTGCAAACTGCGCTTCATCATTCGCATCGTAAACCGACCCCGGACGAAGACCATCTCCCAGCGAGAACGACACATCGTAGGCTTTACAAATCTCGCAGATCTCTTCGAAATGCGTGTATAGGAAGTTCTCTTTATGGTGAGCTAAACACCACTTCGCCATGATAGAGCCGCCGCGCGAAACGATACCCGTCATACGCTTCGCGGTCATCGGTACATATCGAAGCAATACACCGGCGTGAATCGTGAAGTAATCAACGCCCTGCTCTGCTTGCTCGATCAGTGTATCGCGGAACACTTCCCAGTTGAGGTCTTCTGCTACACCCTTCACTTTCTCAAGCGCTTGATAGATAGGCACCGTACCAATTGGGACAGGTGAGTTACGCAGAATCCACTCGCGTGTTTCGTGTATGTTGCGCCCTGTAGATAAGTCCATGATGGTGTCAGCACCCCAGCGCGTTCCCCAGGTCATTTTTTCAACTTCCTCTTCAATGGAGGAGGTCAATGCGCTGTTACCAATGTTGCCATTGATCTTCACCAAAAAATTGCGACCAATGATCATAGGCTCAAGTTCGGGGTGATTGATATTGGCCGGGATGATCGCTCGGCCTTCGGCCACTTCTTGGCGAACAAACTCTGGGGTGATCTCCTCCGGCAGGTTTGCTCCAAAGCTAAAGCCTGGATGCTGTTGAGCCACGCTTTGCCCTTCGGCGCGGGCTTTCGCAAGCTTCATGTTTTCTCGGATGGCGATGTATTCCATCTCTGGAGTCACTATACCTTGTCGTGCATAGTGCAACTGGGTCACATTGTGGCCGTGCTTTGCTCGACGCGGTTTACGTGTGAGCTCAAAGCGGAGCTGATCTAAGCGAAGATCCGCTTCCCTCACCCGCCCATACTCGGAGCTGAGTTGATTAAGCTGCTCGGTATCCTCTCGCTCTAAAATCCAGTTTTGTCGCAAAGGTGACAGACCTTTGCGAATATCGATTGAAGCCTCTGGGTCGGTGTAGGGGCCGGAGGTATCGTAAACATAGAGAGGATCGTTCTTTTCCCCACCAAAAGCGGTGGGTGTATCGTCTAGGCTGATCTCACGCATCGGAACACGAATATCGGGGCGCGAACCCTCAATGTACACTTTGCGAGAACGAGGAAACGGTTGCACAGAAGCGTGATCCACTTCGGCAGACTGGCTGAGATGGCGTTTATCTTTCATGACGGATTCTTGCGTTGGTTATTGTTTATTCTGAGCGTTCCAGAACGCGTGGAAGTGGTGCAAAGGACCATGTCCTTGCCCCACCTGTAATTGGTCTGCCGCTTTGATCGCTTCGGTCACAAACGCTTTTGCTTGTGAAACGGCATCGGGCATATCCAGCCCTTTAGCAAGCCCCGAGGCGATGGCAGAAGAGAGCGTACACCCGGTACCATGAGTATTCTTGGTGGGTATACGTTGAGTTGGAAACCGCAGCGTCGTGCGGCCATCGCTGAGCAAATCGACCGATGAGTCGCCGTTTAGATGACCGCCTTTGAGCAACACCCATTGCGAGCCAAGCTCCAATAACATGGGCAGCATGGCTTGCATCGCTTGCTCGCTATTGGGCTCAGGCACACCTAACAGCTCCACTGCTTCCGGCAGGTTCGGTGTAATCAAGGTTGCTTGCGGTATCAAAACCGACTGCAAAGCATGAATGGCTTCTGCTTTGAGCAATCGATCGCCGCTTTTCGACACCATGACCGGATCGACAACGAGCGGGCCATCATAAACATTCGCTTTAAGCGCAGATGCCACGGTTTCGATGGTGGACGCATCGCCAAGCATGCCGACTTTGATCGCGCTAATGCGGATGTCCGATAATACCGCTTCGATTTGAGCTGTGATCACATCCGAAGGTACAGGGTGAATAGCAGTAACAGAGTGAGTGTTCTGAGCCGTGATGGCTGTAATGACAGAAGTGCCAAACACGCCACAGGCGGAAAAGGTTTTGAGGTCGGCTTGAATGCCCGCACCACCACCGCTGTCGGAACCTGCAATGGTCAGTGCATTTTGGATACACGAGTGTTCTGATTGATATGTCATCTCGATTCCTACGCCAGTACGAGCTGGATCAGGTTCACGGGTATCATCTCAGCCAGACCATCTGGCACCCCGTCAAGATAAGATCAGTGTACGGTGATTCCTTGATAGTGTCTAGACACCTGTTTTTCGTGTTTTGCCGCCCTCATTAACGAAAAAGATACCTTTTGAATACACATTCAAGTATTCCTACTAAAAATAGGACTTTTTCCTATATCTTAAAAATCACCGATCGCCATAATAACAACCGTGGATCTCCTGTTCATGGAACGAATGTAAGGATGGCCTCGACAAGCGGAAAGGACACAAGGATGTACGCAAGGAAGCACCAGGTTTAACCTGTACCGCATGGAAAATGGAAGCCAAAATGAAGGCTCTGCAAAGGATTTGCGGAGCCTTCTGTCTTTCTGGGGTTCAAAACGCCGTTCGGCTTAATCACCTTTCACATCTTTACTCTTAATTGATCTCAACACTGCCCGCGCTTACGAACTCATATCAAAGCACAGCTCTGATGCTTTCAGAACAGCACTCTTAAGTTCAGTAATACATGGATTTAGAAGGGTAAATAGCGAAAGACCGACTAACGCATCCAGCAACGCTGAATGACAGAGCTGACCGGCAAGGTCGCACCAGAGGCGATCCAAGCGGCTATGTGATCAGCAACACCAGCAAATGACATGGGTTCGGGATGGGGTGTTGCTAACCAATCCGAAACGTGCGCCCGATTCCACTCATCGATGACGGTAGCTCGCTCAAGTGACTCTAGCAAAATCGCATTCGAGCGCTGCTCGGACTGGCCTTTCATCGGTTTGGTCAAGAACCGCTTCCCGTACTGCATCGCCTCGCTGGCCAAGCCAAACCCGCAGTTGGATATCACGCCATCACAACGTGCTAAGCATTGTTCAAATTGATCACGCGAGAGCGGATTAAACTGCACATTTTCTACCTGATAAGGGGCATCGCACTTTGCAAATACGTGAAATGTGTAATCCGGAAACCCAGAAAACCACCGCGTGAGCGTCTCAGCTCGTTCAAATGGCAGATACACTAAGATCTGTTTATCCTCGATGGAGCGTTCAAAGCGCGGCGGCGAAATCAAAGGCGGGATGATATCTCGGTTAAAGTGATCCCAATGCACACCAATGGGAACATTCACAGGCGCGAAGATCGACACACCAGGGCGCAGTAGCAAAGAAAGTCCTTTGTCTGGCAGTTTATGCTTAAACGCATATTGATGCGCTAATCCAACAGCTTTGACCTTTTTAAATTTGGCCGCCCAAGCGGTAACAGGCTCAAAATCGGTTAAAACTAGATCATAGCCATCCAGATCCAGAGCGCGAGCGTCTTTAATCAGCTGAGTCAGGCTATTGTTCATCAGTGTCGTCCATGGACGAACCTTGGCGCCGTCGCCCATATGGAAGGTCATACCACGAAAGACTTGGTAGTCGCCAAAGCACTCCATATCAAAGAGCGCTTCTTTAGGTCGTCCACTGAACAGATAATCCACTTCGATGCCTGCCGCTTTCAGGGCCGGCGCCATCACACGAGCGCGGGTAATGTGTCCATTTCCGGTTGCTTGTACGCCGTAGAGTATCTTCACAGTGCTCCCACCATCATCAATCGCCATGCGATTTCCGCCGACAAAACACCTAACGCCGCCCCCGCCACAATGTCCGTTGGATAATGCACGCCCAACACCACACGGGAGGCTCCGATACAACTGGCCAACAGATAAGCGGGCACACCGTATTCTGGGTAAAATTGAGCGACCACGGTTGCAAACACAAAAGCCGCCGCCGCGTGGCCAGAAGGAAGACTGAACTGATCAGAAGGTAAAATCACCGAAGGGACTTTGGAGGTATGGAACGGTCTTGGACGTCGAATCGCATTTTTCAGGCCCCAGTACACCGGCAACTCCATCAAATACGCGATCACGCCCACGGTTAGGAACAACCGCCCTAGTTCCGCATCATTCAGCGCCACCAGCACACCGATTAATGCGTATAGAAGGCCATCGCCTAGCCGTGAAACCCAGCGACTTACGCTGGCTAAGTGTAGATGGCTACTTCGAACGCCCTGAACCCACTCGTAGCCTATACGGTCCCAAGCGGTCAGGCGGTCCATGCGAAATGGATTGTTGAAGGCGCGCATACCGGTGTCCTCGCATTTGGTGATCGAGGCTAGCCTGAACGCCCTGAGTGACAATACGATGACAGCTTATTGACGCTCTAATGACAAACTCATCGACTATCGAAGGACACTGACGGTAAGATCAATCAAGGTTTGCGGATCATCCCACAACAGCATGTGTCCACCGGACATCTGGGTGACGGACACATCATAAGGGAGCTCACGACTAAGGCGCTGTGTATAGGAGACGGGTAACACCTCATCTTGATCACCGTGAAACACGTGAATCGAAAACGCGTTAGGGTCCCGGTTGCGTTGCAGTCGGTAACTGAACAACGAGTTTAACGTCGAGAGCGGGTACTCGTAGATCATTAAGGGGTCTTTCAAAATCTCGTCTTTAGCCGGATGCAGACGGATCAACTGATCAAAATCGAGCATGGATCGCATCGACACCCGCCCGCTTGGAAACCAAGGCGCACTGACCCCAAGCCAACTCCACCCCATTTGATGCAACCAATCAGGTGGGTATTCGCCAAGTATCAGGGTTTGTGTGATCACCTGATCGACACGTTCATCCGCTTCTGCCGACGCGAGCGCCAGCAAAGAGCCAATGGAATATCCCCAAAGTACAACCTTACGTTGATCGGCATGAAAGCGATCCAACAAGGCATGCACGGCCTCTTGAACCGAAGTGACACTGTATCCCCCCCTGCGACCACCAGAATAACCATGCCCTGGGTAATCCAACGAGATAACTTCAAAACCTTGCTGTGACACGCCGTATAAAAAGCGCGCATACAGCTCTGAGTAGGTCCCTAAACCGGGCAGAAACACCATTAAAGGCGGAAGGTCCTCAGGGGCGGATGACTGAGGGGCAGGCGAGTTGTTTGCTGGGTAGCGCTCGCAGTGCACTTCATCGATGTGAAACACTTCGCGATGCTGAAGGTCGGACAAGGCCATCTTATCCCGCAGCCGATCACGAAGGCTTTTATCATCCGTAGGCGGAGTGGGCGCTGAAAACAGATAAAACGGATCTAAAAACACCACTCCCCCTTGCCTATTGAATAGGCTATTTCTGGCATTTCGGGCAGTACACCGTTGTGCGCTGACCCATTCTTATCTCTTTTAGCACACTCTGACACACATGACACGGCTCACCACCACGACCGTACACCGATAAGGATTGGGCAAAGTAACCCGGCTTGCCATCGGAGTTGACGAAATCTTTTAACGTGGTGCCACCCTGTTCAATGGCTCGAGCTAGGACACGCTTGATATGCTCTACCAATAAGGTGATTTTCGCTTTTGACACCTTACCGGCCGGTTTTCGGGGATCAATCCCTGCAAAGAACAAGGATTCATTGGCGTAAATATTACCGACCCCCACCACAACATGACTGTCCATGATCCGTTGTTTGATTGCGATTGAGCGACCTTTACATTGCGCGTGTAGATAGGCTGCATCGAACTCATCGGACAGCGGTTCAGGCCCCAAAGTTTCGATCAGTTTGATCGTCTCACCGTGAGGCTGCCATAGCAATGAACCAAAGCGTCGTGGGTCGGTGTACCGCACCACCACACCGTTATCGAAGATCCAGTCGATATGATCGTGCCTTGCAGCAGGGCCTGCGCCCTCGGTCAGCACTCGCATACTGCCCGACATACCTAAGTGGGCCACCATCGCGCCATCATCAAAGTTCATCAGTAGATACTTCCCCCGGCGCTCCACCGAGTGAAGCACTTTGCCTTCCAAACGTTTTAGCGTCTCCACCGGCACCGGCCAGCGTAGCTTTGGCTGTCGTACCACCAATTCGGCCAAGGTGTGACCTTTACAGTGTGGCTCAATGCCACGGCGCGTGGTTTCTACTTCGGGCAACTCAGGCATGATGATCTCCTTTGTGGCATAAAAAAACCCGGCAAAGGCCGGGTTTTTCAAAGCGTCGGATCAATTACTTGATTTTCGCTTCTTTGTACATAACGTGCTTACGAACAACCGGATCAAACTTTTTGATCTCGAATTTTTCAGGCATGTTACGCTTGTTTTTGTCAGTTGTGTAGAAGTGACCTGTACCGGCAGAAGAAACCAGACGGATCTTTTCACGATTACCTTTAGCAGCCATCGTCTAGCTCCTTATACTTTTTCGCCACGGGCACGCATTTCAGTCAGAACTGAATCGATACCCTTTTTATCAATGATACGCATACCTTTAGAAGATACACGCAGACGTACGAACTTCTGCTCGCTCTCTACCCAGAAACGGTGCCAGTGCAGGTTAGGCAGGAAACGACGACGAGTTTTACGTTGTGAGTGGGAAACGTTGTTCCCTGTTACAGGGCGCTTGCCTGTAACCATACAAACTTTAGACATTTTTACACCTCTTAGGATATTTCTATTCAGATGATTATCGGCTTTGCCGCAATTCAGATTGCTACTTAAGCCTCAGGCGGAGCGTCCAAACCCAGGACAAAATCCCATACCGGATGAATAGAGCGGCGCATTGTACAGAAAACCATCAATCAATGCCAACTTTTATTTAGGGTTAGATCCACCCCCGCTCCGCAAACGACACCACATCAGCATCGCCGACAACAAGATGGTCCAGCACACGGATGTCCACCAGCGCCAACGCGGACTGAATGCGCTCGGTGATGTTTCGATCAGCACGGGAAGGCTCGGCAACACCGGAGGGGTGATTGTGCGACAAGATCAGTGCGGCCGCATTCAGGACCAGCGCACGCTTTACGATCTCCCGCGGGTAGACCGCCGCCGCATTAATCGTGCCTGCAAACATCGGCTCGTACCGAATCACACGGTGTTGATTATCGAGAAACAAACAGGCGAACACCTCCTGCGTTTCGTGACGTAACTTGGCTCGTAAGTACTGACGCACCGCTTCAGGGCTGTTCATCACATCGGTTCGCTCAAGCGTGGCGCTGAGGTGGCGTCTTGCCATCTCCAATACCGCTTGTAACTGAGCAAATTTAGCATCCCCAAGCCCCGGTGCTTGGCAAAATTGGGTTTGAGTGCTTTCGAGCAGCTCACGAAGCCCGCCAAAACGGGATAGAAGATCACGCGCCAGATCCACAGCACTGACGCCTTTGATACCAGTACGTAAAAAGATGGCCAACAATTCGGCATCGGATAAAGAAGATGGACCTTGTGAGAGCAGTTTTTCCCTCGGTCGCTCGGCCTTAGGCCAGTCAGTAATCGCCACGAACTCGTTCCTTGAGACTGTGTGGAAACAGAGGTTGTACCCGATTGGCGCTACGCAACCCTCGGGCGAAGTGGTATCTTACAGCCCCTTATATGAACGACAGCCAACAGGTTAAGGTGTATGCATCAACTGACGAACAAACAGATCGTATTGGGGATCACTGGCGGCATCGCAGCGTACAAAAGCGCTGAGCTAACACGCTTGCTTAAAGGCGCCGGTGTAGACGTACGCATCGTGATGACCCCAGCCGCTCAGGAGTTCATTACACCCTTGACGCTTCAAGCGCTGTCCGGTCATACGGTACACACCGAGCTGCTCGACCCCGAAGCCGAAGCCGGCATGGGCCACATCGAGCTTGCCAAATGGGCTGACCTTTTAGTCATCGCTCCCGCCTCGGCTGATTTTATGGCTCGTATGGCCAGCGGTATGGGCAACGACCTGCTCACCACCTTATGCTTAGCGACCGATGCCCCCATCTGTTTGGCGCCTGCGATGAACCAAGCGATGTGGCGAAGCCCGCAAACTCAAGCCAATGCACAACAATTGGAAAACCAAGGCGTTCTTCTGTGGGGTCCAGCTGATGGCCAACAAGCCTGTGGTGATGTGGGCCCTGGACGAATGATCGAACCGGCCGAGATCCTTCTTAATGTTGCATCCCAATTTGACACAGGCGCGTTAAGCGGCCGATCCGTCGTGATTACTGCAGGCCCGACCCGCGAAGCGTTGGACCCTGTTCGATACATCTCCAATCACAGCTCTGGCAAGATGGGGTTCAGCCTGGCCGAGGCCGCGGTAGACGCCGGTGCCCATGTAACCCTAATTGCGGGGCCTGTGAATTTAGCCACACCGGATCATGTACAGCGCATTGATGTGGTCAGCGCCGAAGATATGCTGTTTGCCGCACAGACTGCCGCAGACAGCTGCGACGTATTCATCGCCTGCGCTGCGGTCGCGGATTACCGCCCTGCCGCCGTGGCGGAGCAAAAGATCAAAAAAGGCAAAGAAGAGATCATGGAGCTTCGCTTGGTCAAAAACCCCGATATAGTTGCGACGATTGCGGCCATGGACAATGGCCCCTTCACTGTTGGCTTTGCTGCTGAAACTCAAGATGTGATCGAGTACGCCAAAAGCAAACGCGCTCGCAAGCAATTGGATTTGATCATCGCCAACGATGTATCAGAACCTGGCATCGGTTTTAACAGCGACGATAACGCAGTGACCTTGATCAGCGAAGATTCTATCGAGCCTTTACCCAAAATGAGTAAGCGAAAGCTCGCTTCCCAATTGATTCACCACATTGCCGAGTACCTACCGGCACGTAACAACGATTAGTAACGAAGATATAAGAGGACACCCAATGACGGCTCTTCAGGTCAAAATTCTGGATAAACGCATCGGCGATACCATGCCACTACCCGCTTACGCTACCGAAGGCTCGGCGGGTATGGATCTGCGCGCCTGCATCGACGAGGCGATCACTCTGGAGCCTGGGCAAACGGAACTGATCCCTACAGGGCTTGCGATCCACATCGCGGACCCAAACCTGTGCGCAATGATCTTACCGCGCTCAAGCCTTGGCCATAAACACGGCATCGTGCTGGGCAACTTGGTTGGCCTTATCGACTCGGATTACCAAGGCCAACTCTTTGTCTCTTGCTGGAACCGCGGCAATACTGCCTTCACGCTGGAGCCTTCTGAGCGTTTAGCGCAATTGGTACTGGTCCCTGTGGTTCAAGCGCAGCTGGAAGTTGTCGATGAATTTGATCAAACCGACCGTGGCGAGGGCGGCTTTGGCTCAACAGGCCGTAAGTAACCGTTCACTCACCTTTGAGTTTAAGCGCCGAGTCTTTCTAAAGAATCCACGGCGCTGATGCTCAAAGTTTGCTATCGTTAGCCGCTTAACCCCAAACCTGTATGGCAGAGACTTAGCACTCACCTGCAGGGCAAGGACAGTTTTCGCTTTTTGGGAGATATTCGAAATGCCACTTAATCGCTCACAAGCCATGACGACCGCCGAAGTTTTGAGCATCGCGGTCCCTTACATTCAGCGCTTTGCCGGAAAGACCATTGTCATCAAGTACGGCGGTAATGCGATGACCGACGACAAGCTGAAAGACAGCTTTGCACGTGACATCGTTATGATGAAACTGATCGGTCTCAACCCGATTGTGGTTCACGGTGGCGGCCCTCAAATTGGCGACCTGCTTGAGAAGCTGAAAATCGAATCTCACTTCATCAACGGTATGCGCGTAACCGACTCTAAAACCATGGATGTGGTTGAGATGGTGCTCGGCGGCATGGTGAACAAAGAGATCGTCGGCATGATCAACGCCAACGGCGGTAAAGCGATCGGCCTTACGGGGAAGGATGGACGTCTTCTGCAAGCACGTAAACTGCGTGTTAAGCACAAAACACCAGAGATGTCGGCGCCTGAGATCATCGATATCGGCCACGTAGGCGAAGTCGAAACCGTGAATACCGACGTATTGGACATGTTGGTCAATTCGGACTTTATCCCTGTGATCGCGCCTATTGGTGTAGGCCCAGACGGTGCGTCTTACAACATCAATGCGGATTTGGTCGCCGGTAAGGTGGCTGAAGTACTGAAAGCTGAAAAGCTGATCTTACTGACCAACATCGCAGGCTTGATGGATAAAGAGGGTAAAATCCTGACCGGATTGTCCACCGAACAAGTGGACGCTCTGATTGAAGATGGCACCATCTATGGCGGCATGCTGCCAAAAATCGGCTGTGCGTTGGACGCGGTAAAAGCCGGTGTGAACAGTGCGCACATCATTGATGGTCGTGTTGAGCACTCATGCCTTCTCGAAATTTTCACCGATGAGGGCGTTGGTACCCTGATCACAAACCACACTCTGTAATACGGTACATTGAAGCTTAATGAGCGATAACACACAAAAATTATCACGTCGGGAGCAGATCCTTCAGGCGTTAGCTCAAATGCTGGAAGTTAATCCAGGACAACGGATCACCACGGCTGCGCTGGCCAAAGAGGTCGGCGTATCGGAAGCGGCGCTTTACCGTCATTTCCCCAGCAAAGCGCGTATGTTCGAGGGCCTGATTGGCTTTATCGAAGATACGATCTTTAGCCGCGTGAACATGATCACAAGCTCGGACAGCCCAGCGACGCGTCAATGCGAACAGATTCTGACCTTGGTGCTTGCCTTTGTTGAACGCAACCCTGGTATGGCGCGTATTTTGACCGCGGATGCCTTGGCCGGTGAAACAGATCGGTTACGCACCCGTGTGAATCAGTTCTTTGAACGCTTGGAAACTCAGCTTAAGCAACTTTTACGCGAGGCTGAACTGAAAGAAGGCTTACGCACCCACACCACCTCGGGTATCTCGGCCAACTTAATGATGACTGTGATCGAAGGTCACATACGCCAGTTTGTCCGCAGTGAGTTTCGTCGTCGTCCAACCGAACACTGGCAAGACCAGTGGGCGCGTTTAGCGGTCGGCATCTTCCGGGACTGAGTCCACACCGTCACTTGGGTGATGCTCTTTTGCCCAAGTGGCTTTTGTTTCAACCCTAAGCAACATCGCCTGCGCTGATATCAGCTGAACCCCCGCCTCATCCAATGCCGGAAGCGCTTCTTGCAAGAAGTGAATGGTTTCTGGATACGGGTGCCCAATCACCACCGCTTCACCGTATTTTCGAGCGATCAACACCGCTTTTAAAAACTGATCCTGAATAAACGCCCGCTCGATTTTATGATCGAGAAAGACATCACGCTCCAGCGCGCGAACCTGATGTGCTTTAGCCGTTGCATAAGCCACGCTTTTTGCGGTGGTGCGGCTATCAACAAAAAACAGGTTCTGCTCTTTAACGACATCCATCACCCAGCTCATCGCTGTTTCGTTTTGTGTCAGCAGACTGCCCATGTGATTATTGACGCCCGCCACATGCGGAACCGCGGCTAAGTCTTTACGCAAAGTGGCTTTTAATTGCGCTTCACTTTGGTCTGGCGTTAGCGCGCCTGGGCCTAATTTATAGTGATGCGTATTAGCCATAGGCGCATGCAGCATGATGCGCTTTCCTGCAGCATGGGCTTTTTCCGCCAGCGTTTTTCCAAATGCTGAAAAAGGTAAGACGGCATAGGTAACAGGGCCTGGTAGCGCGATCGCGGCTTCTCCCTCCGCCAGATTATTCCCGATGTCATCAATGATGATGGTGATCGCTGGCGCTAATTCGGTATCCGCTTGAGCGCTTTGAAAACAGAGCCCAAACAGGAGGCTCAAAACGAACATCAGCGCCCGAGCGGGCGCTGATCTTGTGGATAACAACATAAGTCGACTACAACTGTCCTTACGGTGCGGATGAAGCAGGCTTCACAATCGAGAGCGCCTTAAGTAGGTTCAACGCCTCATAGAGTTGGTAATCACGCTCGGCCAAGGATTGCTGCGCAGCGGCCAGCTCTTGATCACTGATCGCCGCGCCTTCTTCGCCGTTGGTTAAGTGCCCCATCAGGTCACTCTCTTTCGGGAAGTCGATATTTTTCACGGACTTAATCTCGGCCTCTTCGACCACGACATCAGGTTCAATCCCCTGCGCCTGAATCGAGCGACCGCTTGGCGTAAAGTAGCGTGCCGTAGTCAACTTTAAAGCACGATCATCCGAGAGCGGCAGCACCGTTTGCACCGAGCCTTTACCAAAGCTGGTGGTGCCCATAATGACCGCTCGTTTCTGATCTTGGAGCGCACCGGCAACAATCTCAGAGGCCGAGGCCGAACCACTGTTGATCAAGACCACCACAGGGACATTACCAACCGACATCGCTTTGGTGGCGTTAAACTGCGTATCCGCACTGTTAATCCGCCCTTCGGTATAGACAATCAGCCCACCATCTACAAAGGCATCGACCACTTCAACAGCAGCTTGCAAAACGCCGCCTGGGTTATTGCGCAAATCCAACACGACGCCGGTTAACGGAGTCTCGGCTTGCAGCTTTTTCAGTGCCTTTTTCAGATCGGAACCCGTGTTACTTTGGAATTGAGTAATACGCACGTAGCCAAAGCCGTTGCCAAGGCTTCGCGATTTCACGCTGGTTACCTTGATGATGTCACGCGTAATGGTCAGCTCTAAGGGTTTTTGCACCCCTTCACGAATGATGGTGAGCTTAATTTTAGACCCAGGTTCGCCGCGCATATGGTTGATGGTTTCATCCACACCGATGCTTTGAACCGACTCGCCATCCACGCGGGTAATGATATCGCCGGCTTTAATGCCCGCCTTTTCCGCCGGAGTATCATCAATAGGACTGATGACCCGGATAAACCCATCCTCTTGGGTAATCTCAACCCCAACACCACCAAACTCACCTGTGGTGTGCTCTTGAAGCTCCTCAAAGGCGTCGGGCTCGAGGTAACTTGAGTGAGGGTCTAAGCCTGCGATCATGCCGCGAATCGCATCTTCTAAGACTTTTTTATCGTCCACAGGCTCAACGTACGCTTGTTTAATGCGATCAAACACTTCACTGAATCGACGCAACTCCTCAAGCGGCAGCGTATCATTTGTGGGCTGCTCAGGCGCTTGATCGGCCATCGCCGCCCCACTGATCACCAGACCCAATGCCATCAACAGCGGGGTTTTAATAAAACGGTTGGATAAAAGCACAGAAGGTGTTCGCATTGTCTGATGTTCCTTGTATCGCGGCTCATTCGGTGAGCATCGCTCTGGCACGCCCTCTTTAGTGAGGCCGCATTCTCCCGAAGGTTCCGTAACGCCTATCGTTTTGACAGCCAACTGATTGGATCAACGGATTTGCCTTTGTATCGAACGGCAAAATACAGTGCAGGACGGCTGTAACCCCCACTTTGACCCACAGAGGAGATGGTTTCTCCCTGCTGAACCCAATCACCGGTGGTTTTTTTCAACGCATCGTTATGACCATATAAGCTCATATAGCCATCACCGTGATCGATAATCAATAACAAACCGTACCCACGCAACCAATCCGAGAAGACCACCCGACCGTGATGCACCGCTTTCACGGCCTGGCCTATGCTGCCTTCAATGACCAGTCCATCTGAAGTGATGTTATCGGAGCCACTGCCGTAACCGGTGAGTACGCGCCCTTTGATAGGCCAATTTAATTGCCCTTTTAAGGTTTTGAACGCTTTGTTGTTTTGCTCAAGACGTGCCGCTTCAACCGATTTTATGATCTTCGCCAGCAACGCCTCTAACCGCTTCTGATCCGCTTGTTTTTTAGCAAGCTCACTCTGACGATTTTTGACCTGCTTTTTGAGTGCCGCAACTTGATTGGCCCGCTGGCTTTTCAGGCTTTTTTGCGATTCCAGCTCTTTCGCAAGCGCCGCGCGGTTCGCGACCAAAGAGGCTTGTGTTTGATCGATCCCCACTTGCGCCTTTTGAAGTGACGCCAGTGTGTCTTGGTAGCGATCAATCACCTCTGCTTGAGCCTTGGTGAAGTGATCATAATAGTGGGACATGCGCGAGATACGCTCAGGGTCTCGCTGATTGAGCAGCATGTAGAGCCTTGGCTGATGTCCGAGCCGGTATTGCTGACGAATCAGATCCATGACCGCTTCTTTTTGCGCAGCGATCGACTGCTCCAGCTCCGCTTTCTCGGCTTGAAACTGCCCCAAATCTTGATTCAAGGTGCCCAACTGCTCATCAAGTTGATCGAGCTTAACCTGAAGGTCGCTTAACGCCCGCTCCGTATCCGCCAACGCACTTTGCGCTTGGTTTTCCTTGGAACGATCCTTTTTAAGGGCCGCCTGAATCTGCTGAATCTCTTTTTTCAGCGAACCTAATTGGCGTTCCGTTGCCTTTTGATCCTCTGCGTGTGAAGGAGCCGCCCCTAACATCACCAAAGATAGAGCAATGAGCAGCGGCTTTTTCGACGCAAAAAAAGGCCGCGCAAGCGGCCTGACAATGAACGGCTTAACCGAAGTGAACAAGATTTTTGCCTGTCATCTCTTCCGGTTGATCCAAATCCAACATCGTTAATAGCGTCGGCGCCAAATCGCACAATGCACCATCATCCAACGTCACACTGGCTTTACGAGGGCCATCGTAAATCAACGCTACCGGGAAGGTGGTGTGCGCTGTGTGAGCTTGGCCGGTACGCGGGTCCAGCATCATCTCAACATTACCGTGGTCCGCTGTGATCAAGGTTTCACCGCCCACTTTTTCCATCGCAGCAATCACACGCGCCAAGCTTTGATCAACGGCTTCCACCGCTTTGACCGCCGCATCAAAGACACCGGTGTGTCCCACCATATCACCGTTCGGATAATTACACACGATCAGATCGTATTTACCGGACTCGATTGCCTCAACCAGCTTATCGGTCATTTCCGGTGCGCTCATTTCAGGCTGAAGGTCGTACGTAGCCACCGAAGGAGACGGGATCAAAATACGATCTTCACCCTCGTACACGGACTCTTCACCACCATTAAAGAAGAAGGTGACGTGCGCGTATTTCTCAGTTTCAGAGATACGCAACTGCGTTTTACCCTGCTGCGATAAAAACTCACCGAGGCCGTTCACCAATTTGAACGGAGGATAAGCGCAGTTAGCAGGAATATCCGATGCGTATTCGGTCATCATCACGTAATCCGCCAACGCAGGGTGCGCCGTGCGCTCAAAGCCATCGAATTGATCTTCAACGAAGGCTTTAGTGATTTCACGAGCGCGATCCGGACGGAAGTTAGCGCAAACCACCACATCACCGTCACCGATCAGCCCAACAGGCGTTCCATCTTTAGTGATCACCGTCGCCTTCACAAACTCATCGTTTTCTTCACGCTCGTAGGCAGCCGCTAAAGCTTCCACACCTGAGGTGGCTGTAAACTCAGCTTTACCCGAGGTCATAGCGTCATACGCTTGCTGAACACGATCCCAACGGTTGTCACGATCCATCGCAAAGTAACGACCCACCACGGTGGCGATCTCGCCCTTACCGATGGCGGCTAATTGATCTTGTGCTTTCTTCAACGAAGGCTCAGCAGAGCGCGGTGGCATATCGCGGCCATCCAAAATGGCGTGCAGATAGATACGCTCGGCCCCACGGTCAGCAGCCATTTGCAATAAAGCCATCATATGGTCTTCATGGCTGTGAACACCGCCTGGGGATAACAGACCTAACACATGAACCGCTTTGCCCGCTTGGATCGCTTTATCCATACCGGCCACCAGCACATCGTTCTCGAACAAGGTCTTTTCTTCGATCGCTTTCGAAATACGGGTGTAGTTTTGATACACGATGCGGCCCGCGCCGATGTTCATGTGACCCACTTCAGAGTTACCCATCTGCCCATCCGGCAGACCCACAGCAAGGCCGGAGGTCGCAATACGGGCCGTTGGGTTATTGGCAATTAACGCATCCCACGTTGGGGTATTCGCCGCTTCAACCGCGGAGGATGGTGTTGACTCGATACCGTAGCCATCCAAGATGATTAACGCTTTAGGAGAACGAACAGCATTCATGAAACTGTGCCTTTCTAATGGTTACTATTGCCCCCATTTTACTGCGATTGCCACCTTATGGCTAACCCTGACGATTTACCCCTTATAACGACTCTTTGAGCGTTGTATAATCCTGACCTCATTTGCCTTAATGCGTCTTAACGCAGGATGTTTAGGAAACCTCATGGAACAATTTATCGAGTTCGCCACAAACAACATCTTCCTAGTGCTTGCCTGGTTTGCAACACTGGCGCTGTTGTTGGTCACTGAGAGCCGTAAAGGTGGCAAGTCTGTATCCACGGGCGAAGCAACATCAATGATGAACAAACAAAACGCCGTTGTTCTGGATGTTCGCGCCAAAAAAGAGTGGGAAACCGGTCACATCACCGGTGCAAAACACATTCCTCTGGCTGACCTGCCTCGTCGTATAGGTGAGCTTGAGAAATTCAAATCACGCCCAATCATCGTTGTTTGCAACCTAGGACAAACAGCGGGTTCTGCGTGCAAGCAACTTAAAGACGCTGGCTTTGAAAACGTCGTTCGCATGCAAGGCGGTATGACTGAATGGAAAGGTCAAAGTCTGCCAGTGGTTAAGAAGGGCTGATCATGAGCGTCCTGATCTACAGCTCTGATTGGTGCCCGTTCTGTACACGCGCCAAAATGTTGCTGTCCCATAAAGGTGTCCAGTTTGAAGAGATCAACGTGGATGGCAACCCAACACGTCGACAAGAGATGATGGATCGCTCCGGTCGACGTACTGTGCCTCAGATTTTTATTGGCGATCTGCATATCGGCGGATGTGATGATCTGTTTGCACTCGAACAACAGGGAAAACTCGACTCCCTACTGAATCAAAATGGATAAGGAATAGACATGTCTGAGAACGATCAAGCCGCACAACAACAATCAAACCCACAGTTTGCAGTCCAGCGCCTCTTCCTGAAGGACGTTTCTCTGGAAACTCCAAACAGCCCACAAGTGTTCACCAAGCAGTGGAAACCAGAAATCAATCTGGAAATGAACACCACGACGAACGCCCTAAGCGCAGACCACTTTGAAGTGGTTTTAACCTTAACGGTAACGGCGAAAAACGAGGGCGAAACCGCCTTCTTAGTTGAAGTTCACCAAGCGGGTATTTTCTTGGTTTCTGGTATGGGCGAGCGCGAACAAGCGCACGCACTGGGCGCTTTCTGCCCGAACGTGCTGTTCCCATACGCGCGTGAAGCGGTGGATAACATGGTAACCAAAGCAAGCTTCCCTCCATTGATGCTGGCTCCGGTTAACTTTGATGCATTGTTTGCACAAAAGCTACAGCGCGCAGCCGCTGAAGCTCAAGGCCAAACAGAAGAAGCGACTCACTGATCCCTGAGTCACTTTTTTGCAGCGCTTACTGAGTAGGCGCTGCTTTCTCCTTTTTATCATCCCCTTTCGCGATATCGACTTGCTGCTTGGTTTTCTTATCAACCCAGCGAACAAGGTCTACCCACATACGACTGATCTCATTGGCTTTAGGCATAATCCCCGCATGCTTAAGCTCGATGGTCATGACCGGAATCTTTTTCACAAACCAAGCGTAATTGCCCAAAGAGCCAGGGTACGTCCCCAGTTGCTTTAAGTACAAAGGCCCAAGACGACTCGGCGGCTGAATGCTATTCCCATCAAAATCCAAAATACCGTGCGGTGCATGCACCGAAACAATCACGGTTGGTTTGTACTCATCAATCAGTTGATGGATCACCTGCGTCTCGGGTTCCGATAACGGCGCTTTACCTGGGTAATATCGGGCTCGGCGTTTAGCACGCTCTTGCCAATGCGCCAGTGGGTTGGCAAATCCTTCAGCGGGTGTGAAATTTCGGTTTAAATCCACATCGTTGGCATTCACGCGTGTAGAGCGCTTTTTTAGAAGACCATCGGGGTTGGCCAAAGGCACAAAGTGCCAGTCATAAGAGCCACTGTGATGTTCAAGCAGAGTGTTCAACCACTTAAAGGTCACACTGACACTTGAATACTCATCCCCATGGATACCCCCGATGAACAAAATACGAGGCGCTTGCGAAGAGTCGGCCGGGAAGTGTTTTTCAACAATGGGCAAACCGTTAACCGAGTAAAAGCGAGGCGCATTAAAGCCAACCTTTCGGCACTCCTTCTCGGAAACGCTCGAGAGCTTAGCGCCAATTTTATGGCAA
The DNA here is from genome assembly GCF_056160565.1 of Neptunomonas sp. ABH4_499. Classification (NCBI taxonomy): domain Bacteria; kingdom Pseudomonadati; phylum Pseudomonadota; class Gammaproteobacteria; order Oceanospirillales; family Oceanospirillaceae; genus Neptunomonas; species Neptunomonas sp. ABH4_499. Next base: position 22,123 of record NZ_JBSWXK010000026.1, read on the forward strand.
AGATCATTCACCAAGGTCGAGGGTGAAACCTCCTTGGTGACCGGCGAGGTGTCCGCATTGGCCTGTACTGCGGGGACAGTACTCAAAGCAGCACTTAAGATACCCGCCATAAGAAGCGATCTATTCAACTTCATCGGTTATTACTCATTCATCGAAAAGCATATTATCGGCAGAGCCTAACATTTAGGCACAAAAAAACCGGCCTATAATGCCGGTTTTTTTAGGGAAAACCCAGTTTAGCGTGTGGTACGCAACATACGACGAATGTCACGATTAAGTGGCAAGCGGAAATCCTCGGATGCCAATACACGACTGTCCATTACGCTCACCAGACGCGCATTCACATACACGTATTCACCACCCACAGCATACGTACCTACCAATACGGCCTGTGCATCGTGCTCCACACTGACGTGACGAAGCTCACGTGACAACATGAATTCCCCGGCGCGCGGCTGCATGTATAGACTGTTACGTAAACGCAGTTCAACCACGTTGAAACCGCTATCGACCATTCGACCGGCAATAGAGTCACCCACTAAGCGTCCAAACGTTGAGGACTCTTGCAGGTTATCAATGCTGGCAAAGCTGGTTGCCAAAATCGCTTGATCTTTATTGATCGGCTTAACCGCCTGTTTGATCAACGAGCTGGTGATATCGGAGACTTCATCGACTAGATCAACCGATTGATCGGATACACGCGGTTTCACATCGCTCGATGAACACCCGGTCAGTAATACCGCGCCCATGACCAGAGCCAAAGACGTTTTAATCCACTTAGGCTTTACAGAGATCGCCATCACATCACCTCCTCTTATCGATCCGTCACGCTGATGGTGCGGGTCTGTTTAACAGGCGGCTGATACTGAGACTTATCACCTGAGTTGATGTAGTAGATGTTGGTCGAAGAGTGCAACAGACGGCCGCCTTCGGTGACACGAGTTGTGATCGCGATTTCGGTATCGGTTTCATCCACCAAATTACCGGCCAGCGCATCAGCAACCAGTGCAACAGGAAGTGCAACCAAACCAGGCTCTGACCATGTAGAGGCGATCGACAATACGCCAATGCCTGCGGTTAGGGCTGTGTAGGTGCCTTCGGGTTGACGCACATGACCTTGGTCTTTGTGCTCAACAAGGTTCACATCGTACGAAACCTCGGTGCGCGCTGGGTTCATCATGACGGTGGCGCCATCTTGAACCAGCTCGCTCATCAGAAGCTCGCGGAATGTGTTATCAAACGCTGTGCCAGTTTTACCCGGTACAACGTACAATGGTCGGTCCTTCAACTGCTGAACAATCCCTTTGGCTTCAAAGTCCGCAAGGACTTGCCAATGATGCATCGCCTGCATCTTTTTCTGTTCAGTCAGTGGGTAAGATTGCGCGATTGGCGCTTGCGAAGTATGCGCGTAGAAGCATCCTTGTAAACTGAGAGCCGCCGCTCCCAACAGAAAAGCCTTCTTCATCATCGAGTCCTTGTACTGCATCCGTTTTATGCTGCTTACATAGTAAGCGATTTGGTTGCTAAGGTACACGATATAACTGCATTTAGCCTGAACAACCTTGATATCCGAGTTGTCGCCACGCTTCATAAACCACAATCGCACACGCATTGGATAAATTTAGGCTGCGGCTGTCCGCCAACATAGGTAATCGGATGCGTTGTTCAGGGGGTAATTCATCCCGAACACTCGGTGGTAGCCCTCGTGTTTCAGGCCCCAACAAAATCACATCTCCCGCTTTAAAAGTGACATCACTGTGCGGTTTCGAACCCTTAGTGGTCATGGCGTACACGGTTGGATGGCCTAAGCTTTCTAAGCACTCATCCAGAGAATCATGGACACCTAAATTAGCAAATTCGTGGTAATCAAGTCCGGCTCGGCGCAGCTTTTTATCATCAAGATCAAACCCCAACGGTTTAATCAGATGCAACTGAAAACCGGTGTTCGCACACAATCGAATGATGTTACCGGTGTTGGGCGGGATTTCGGGTTCGTATAAAACTACGTGCAACATAAAAAAGGCCTGTTCAATAAACAGGCCTATTATACGTTAATTCAGATCACATTTAGAGAGATCACTCCTCTTCGGAGCCATCCACCTCCATGTGGAGCTCTTTGATTTTACGCGTCAAGGTATTACGACCCCACCCCAACAACTCAGCCGCATCACGACGTCGACCGGCCGTATGCTTCAATGCCGTTTCGATCATGATCTTTTCAAACGCCGGTACCGCTGCATCCAGGATGCCTTTTTTACCTGAGGCCAGTTGTTGATCCGACCAGTTACGAAGCGCGTGCTCCCAGTTGGAAGTTGTCACTTCCGCCTTACCTTGCTGGTCCAATAGCTCTGGTGGCATGTCCGAAGTCAGCACCTCGCGGCCAGAGGCCATAACGGTTAACCAACGGCAGGTGTTCTCCAATTGACGCACATTACCCGGCCACGCTAACTCGCACATAAAGGCTTCGGTTTCAGGCTTCAGCACTTTCGGCTCTACGGCCAACTCTTCTGCAGAGCGCTGCAAGAAGTGACGCGCTAAACGCGGGATATCTTCACGACGCTCAGAGAGTTTCGGAATATGAATCCGAATAACATTTAAGCGGTGAAATAAATCCTCACGGAAGCGCCCTTGCTGTACCAGCCCTTCTAAGTTTTGGTGTGTTGCGGCAATGATCCGCACATCGACCTTTACGGGCGTGTGCCCACCAACACGATAGAACTCACCATCGGCCAACACGCGCAGTAAACGGGTCTGAGTTTCGGCGGGCATATCACCGATCTCATCCAAAAAGAGAGTGCCGCCATCGGCTTGCTCGAAACGACCACGACGACCAGAAGCCGCCCCTGTGAATGCGCCTTTTTCGTGACCAAAGAGTTCTGATTCGATCAGATCTTTTGGAATGGCCGCCATGTTCAGCGGAATAAACGGCTGACTCGCGCGCGGGCTGTGCTTGTGAAGCGCATGGGCCACCAGCTCTTTACCAGTACCGGACTCACCGTTGATCAACACCGTGATGTTCGAGTGCGACAGACGCCCGATGGCGCGAAACACCTCTTGCATGGCAGGCGCTTCACCGATGATCTCAGCGGTGTCGAACTCCTCTTCCATCGCTTCTTCGGATTTTTGCTCGTGAGCGTGTTCAACGGCGCGCTTCACTAGACTTACCGCCTCATCCACATCGAAAGGTTTTGGCAGATATTCAAACGCGCCACCTTGATACGATGCCACGGCGCTGTCGAGGTCCGAATGCGCTGTCATGATAATCACCGGCATGGTCGCGTAAGCGGCACGGATCTGATCAAGCATTTCGAGACCATCAGTCCCCGGCATACGGATGTCACTGACGATGGTGTCCGGCACTTCATGCTTCAGTTGCTTCAAGAGATCATCGGCGGTTTCAAAGGTACGAATCTCAAAGCCCAGTTGATCCAATGCTCTCTCTAACACCCAACGAATCGACCGATCATCGTCCACTATCCATACTTTGCCGGACATTTTCATTCTTTTAGCTCCAAAGGAATATACAGTGAGAAACGTGTGCAGCCAGGTTCGCTGGAACATTCAATCAAACCATGATGCTGGTTGATGATCGATTGAGCGATCGACAAGCCAAGCCCAGACCCTTCAGCACGGCCGCTGATCATGGGATAAAAGACATTACTCAGCATCTCTGCTGGAATACCGGGGCCATTGTCGATGATGTCTAAACAACACACTAAGCGATGACGCTCTGAACCGAGCGTCACCTGTCGTTTGGCACGTGTTTTTAGGGTAATCAGCGGGTCTGCCGTTCCGCTTTCTTGAAGCGCCTGCATGGCATTGCGCACAATATTTAGGACCGCTTGGATCAGCTGCTCGGTATCCCCAGCAAATTCTGGGATACTCGGGTCATAATCCTTCACAAACTGAAGACGCCCTTCGCTTTCTACATTCACCAAGGTACAAACACGCTCAAGCACAGCATGCACGTTCACCTCTTCCACCTTAGGCAGTTTGTGCGGACCTAATAAGCGATCGACCAAATTACGTAGACGATCCGCCTCTTCTATGATGATCTGGGTGTATTCGTGCAGATTTTCATCGGCCAGTTCACGCTCCAATAATTGCGCCGCACCTCGGATACCACCCAGCGGATTTTTGATCTCATGCGCCATGCCGCGCACCAGATTACGGGTAGTTGCATGCCGATTTAGCAGCTCCTCCTCACGCTCGATCCGCAACAGGCGATCCCGAGCCTGTATCTCGATCAGCAATGCGGTGTTCTTCCCCACCAACATCGGATTAACACTGTAATCGACGGTAATCTCGTGGCCGTTCATGGCACGCAACTTCGCTTCACGACGTGTGTAGGCATGGCCCGATACAACCGTCGACTTCAGCACCGAGATCTCTTCCGGATCCTGGGAGAGCCAATCTTCGACCTGACAGGCACTTAAGCGCTTTGCTGTCGCCTCGAGCAACATCTCGGCTGCCGGGTTCATGTATTCAATCTGAAGGGACTCATCAAGCAGGATCACACTGGTCGATAAGTTTTCTAAGATGTGCTTGTGCGTTCTATTTATGAACATCCTTGATGCCACCTATTCGTTTCATCTGAAAATGCAAAAATGGAGCCAACTATCTATTTTTACTCGCATTTCCCGCAATCCCTTGAACTCCGTAAGTATTTACGCCTTATCTTTAAGCAGAGCGCACCACAAGAGTGCACCAAAGCAGTGCAGACCCGCAAGCCTCTTTTCAACGAAATCAACCGCACAGAATTGCAGGCAAAAAAAAACCTCCCAGAGGGAGGCTTTTTTGTTACGAATCCGTATTACACAGAGTAGTACAGGTCGTATTCCAGTGGGTGAGTTGTCTGACTGATCTTCTGAGCTTCCTCAGTTTTCAGATCGATGTAAGCGTCGATCATGTCGTCAGTGAATACACCGCCTTTGGTCAAGAATTCACGGTCTGCATCCAGTGCAGCCAGTGCTTCTTCCAAAGAAGCTGCTACTTGAGGGATTTGAGCCGCTTCTTCAGCTGGCAGATCGTACAGGTCTTTGTCCGCAGACTCGCCTGGGTGGATCTTGTTCTGGATACCGTCTAGACCCGCCATCATCAGCGCAGCGAACGCCAAGTATGGGTTAGCGATTGGGTCAGGGAAACGAGTCTCGATACGACGCGCTTTTTCGCTTGTTACGTATGGGATACGGATAGAAGCAGAACGGTTACGAGCTGAGTAAGCCAGCATTACAGGCGCTTCGAAGCCAGGAACCAGACGCTTGTAAGAGTTAGTACCCGGGTTAGTGATCGCATTCAGCGCTTTAGCGTGCTTGATGATACCACCGATGTAGAACAGAGCTGTTTCGCTCAGGCCAGCGTACGCATCACCTGCGAAGATGTTTTTGCCATCTTTCGTCAAAGATTGGTGAACGTGCATACCAGAACCGTTGTCACCAACGATTGGCTTAGGCATAAAGGTAGCTGTTTTGCCGTAAGCGTGAGCAACGTTGTGTACGCAGTATTTCAGTACTTGTACTTCGTCTGCTTTTTTAACCAGAGTGTTAGCACCCGCACCGATCTCACACTGACCAGCCGTTGCTACTTCGTGGTGGTGTACTTCAACGTCCAGACCCATTGCCGTCATAGCGTTACACATGTTGCCACGCAGATCGTGCAGGGAATCAACGGGTGGTACTGGGAAGTAACCGCCTTTAACACGTGGACGGTGACCTGTGTTACCGCCTTCGAACTTGCTGCTAGAAGACCAAGCCGCTTCTTCAGAAGAAACTGTGTAACCACAGCCACTCATGTCAGCGTGGAAGTGAACTTCGTCGAAGATGAAGAATTCTGGTTCTGGACCGAAGAAAGCCGTGTCAGCGATACCTGTAGATTTCAGGTACTCTTCTGCACGCTTAGCAACAGAACGTGGGTCACGCTCGTAACCTTGGCCAGTAGCAGGCTCAACGATGTCACAACGAACGATAACTGTTGATTCTTCAGCAAATGGATCCATTACAGATGCGCTGTCGTCTGGCAGCAGGATCATGTCAGATTCGTTAATGCCCTTCCAACCTTGGATAGAAGAACCATCAAACATTTTGCCTTCTTCAAAGAAGTCATCACCCATCTGATGAACAGGGATGGTTACGTGCTGTTCTTTACCTTTAGTATCAGTGAAACGCAGATCAACCCACTTCACTTCATTTTCTTCGATTAACTTCAGAGTCTTCTCTGACATTTGGCTCTCTCCACATTTAGAATTTGCCAGACGCGTTATGACAATCGCTCGTCTACCGTTAGGCTTTTTGCTAGTTGGAATCTAAATAGCAAATCTTATGCCACCTCACCAACGCCCAAAAACGGGCATTTCGCGCACCCTCAGGGAACATTAACGCACCAACTTGAAACACACCAACAAAATACGCACCAAAACAATGCAAAAACAGAGTCAGGCATGGTCCGATTTGAGGCTTTTCGCATCTTACTCCATGCAATAAAAAAGTGCTCCCCTAAATAATCTTCGTTACCTTCAAATTAACCGAATGTCTACAAAATAAACTGTGTATAATGCGCGCTTTGTAAACAATCCCACTAGGTATCTCCACGTGATTGAGAAGCTGAGAAATATCGCCATCATTGCGCACGTTGACCATGGTAAAACCACACTGGTCGACAAACTGTTGTCGCAATCTGGCACACTGGGCCGCCGTGACGAAGGCGCCGAACGCATCATGGACTCCAACGACCAGGAAAAAGAACGCGGCATCACCATCCTGGCGAAAAACACCGCTATCGAATGGAACGGCTACCACATCAACATCGTTGATACCCCTGGGCACGCCGACTTCGGTGGTGAGGTTGAGCGCGTACTGTCGATGGTTGATTGCGTATTGCTGTTGGTTGACGCCGTTGATGGCCCAATGCCTCAGACTCGATTCGTAACTCAAAAAGCGTTCGACCAAGGCCTGAACCCAATCGTGGTGGTTAACAAGGTTGACCGTCCAGGCGCGAACCCAGACCAAGCGGTTGATAAAGTATTCGACCTGTTTGACTCTTTAGGTGCGACCGATGAACAGCTGGACTTCCCGATCATCTACGCTTCAGCCCTGAACGGTATCGCCGGTACAGAGCACGAGAACCTAGCGGACGACATGACTCCGCTGTTCGAAGCGATCGTATCTAACGTAGCGCCACCCGAAGTTGACCAAGACGGTCCTTTCCAAATGCAGATCTCTGCTCTGGATTACAACAGCTACGTAGGTGTTATCGGTGTCGGCCGTGTTAAACGTGGCGTGGCTAAGCTGAACCAACCTGTGAAAATCATCGACCGTGAAGGCAAAGTCCGCTCAGGTCGTATCCAGAAGATCATGGGTTACCTTGGTCTTGAGCGTGTTGATGTAGAAGAAGCGCGTGCAGGTGATATCGTTTGTATCACAGGTATCGATGAGCTGAACATCTCCGACACACTGTGTGACCCAGAAAAAGTAGAAGCGTTACCCGCGCTGAGCGTTGACGAGCCTACCGTATCGATGACGTTCCAAGTCAACGACTCTCCATTCGCGGGTCAAGACGGTAAGTTCATCACCAGCCGTAACATCAAAGACCGTTTGGATCGCGAACTGATCCACAACGTAGCTCTGCGTGTTGAACAAGGCGACTCACCAGACAAATTCCGCGTATCTGGCCGTGGCGAGCTGCACTTGTCCGTTCTGATCGAGACAATGCGTCGTGAAGGTTACGAGCTGGGCGTATCGCGTCCAGAAGTTATCCAGAAAGAGATCGACGGTGAAATCCAAGAGCCGTACGAATTGGTTATGATCGACGTTGAAGATCACCACCAAGGCGGCATCATCGAAGAGCTGGGTAAACGTAAAGGCGACATGACCAACATGGAAGTCGATCCATCTGGCCGTGTTCGTTTGACCTTTATGATCCCATCTCGTGGATTGATCGGTTTCCGTAGCCAGTTCCTGACCCTGACCTCTGGTACAGGCATCATGACATCGATCTTCGATCATTACGGCCCAGTGAAAGAAGGTGACGTTATCTTCCGTAACAACGGTGTATTGGTTTCGATGGTAACCGGTAAGGTTCTGGGCTACTCACTGTTCAGCTTACAAGAACGTGGCCGTCTGTTCATCGACCCGAACATCGATGTTTACGAAGGCATGATCATCGGTATCCACAGCCGCAGCAACGACTTGGCCGTTAACCCAACCAAGGGTAAGCAGCTGACCAACGTTCGTGCGTCAGGTACCGATGAAAACATTCTACTAACACCACCGATTCGTTTCTCGCTTGAACAAGCGCTGGACTTTATCGAAGACGACGAGCTGGTAGAAGTGACTCCAAACTTCATCCGTTTGCGTAAAAAGCTGCTAACCGAGAACGAGCGTAAGCGCGCCTCCCGTAGCGGTAAGTAATCGATACTGATCGATCAAGAGCGGCTTAGGCCGCTCTTTTTTTGCCCAGATGAGGGAACCGATCGTTTCCAATCCTGACTCATTGGTTATACTGAACCCAATGCACTGTTTCAGGATGAGATCATGCGCACCTTATACCCCGATATCCACCCTTATCACCACCAGATGATTGATGTCGGTGACGGACACCAACTCTATGTCGAGCAAAGCGGTAACGCCGAAGGCATACCCGTACTGTTCGTACACGGCGGCCCAGGCGGCGGCACCCAACCCGCCCATCGCAGTTTTTTCAATCCGGAAAAATACCGCATCATTCTGTTTGATCAGCGAGGCTGCGGAAAGTCTAAGCCTCATGCCTCCCTTGAGCACAACACCTCCCAAGCACTGGTTGCTGATATGGAGACGATTCGCCAAGCCCTTAACATTGATAGCTGGGTCTTATTCGGTGGCTCATGGGGATCAACACTCAGCTTGCTTTACGCCGAAGCTTATCCACAGCACGTCGACGGGTTAATCCTTCGCGGCATATTTCTTAGCCGCGCAAAAGACATTGCTTGGCTCTACCAAGAGGGCGCAAGCCGAGTATTCCCAGATGGCTGGGAATCCTTCATCAAGAAAATTCCGGAAACGGAACGAGACCACTTTATTCAAGCCTATTACAAACGACTCATCTCAGATAATGAGCTAGAACGTATGTCGGCCGCAAAAGCCTGGTCTATTTGGGAGGGTTGCTGCTCTACATTATTGCCTAATCCAGATGTGGTAGATCACTTTGGCGACCCACAGATTGCGCTCTCGATGGCACGCATTGAAGCCCATTACTTTATCAATCAGTCGTTTCTATCAGAGAATCAAATTCTCAATAACGCCGACAAGCTAAGTGGCATACCGACCACACTGGTGCACGGTCGATATGATATGGTCTGCCCGATTGATCAAGCCTATGACCTAGCCAAAGCAATGCCGCATGCTCAGTTACACATCGTCCGCGAGGCTGGACACTCCGCCTTTGAGAAAGGGATTGTGGATAACTTGATTGCCGCCACCGACCAGTTCGCAGAATCATTGGCTTAATAGCTTAAGGACTATTTTTTGAAAGCACTGATCCAACGAGTGAGTGAGGCCAGCGTCACCGTCAGTGGCGAACGCATCGGCGAGATCGATACAGGCATTCTGGTTTTATTGGGTGTAGAAAAAGAGGACGACTCTGCACGTGCCGATAAGTTACTTAAAAAGATTCTAGGTTACCGAATCTTCCCTGATGAGACGGGCCGGATGAATCTGAATGTTCAGCAAGCCGGTGGTGGGTTGTTAATCGTTTCACAGTTCACCCTGGTAGCCGACACCGCTAAAGGCTTAAGACCTGGTTTTTCCAATGGTGGCAGCCCAGAGCACGGTGAAAAGATGTACGACTACCTCGTGGAGCAAGCTCGTCTACTCCACCCCCAAGTGGCTACCGGACAGTTTGGTGCTGACATGAAAGTTGCTCTGCTCAACGACGGTCCGGTGACCTTTTGGTTGGAGTCTTAGCGTGGGGTATCCAGCAAGTCCTTCAAATGCGCCCGAGCATCCTCTACCTCGGGCGAGCTTTCAAGTCGCATTCGCGCGCTGTAATACTGATGATTAAACAGATCAAAGTAGGCATTCATGACATCCGCCGGATACTCATCTCCCATACACTCAAGCACGGCCGCTGCCACTTCTGCTGTACACAAGTGATGTGACTCATTTGCCTGACGTAAGCGGTACCGCGATTCAGCATGAATACTGGGCTCAAAAACTGGAAGGTCATCCAAGTAACGACTGTGTCGAAACATACGCCTCGCTTGACGCCAAGTGCCATCCAGAATCATGAAAGCAGGTGTCTTCCCACTGGCTTTGATCTCGTTCACATCGACCATTCGATGTTGATAATCCTGATCCTTCGGGAACACAATGACCGGATAAAAGCGCTCGTCTTCCAAAGCGGATAGAAACTCAGCCGAGGGCTCTAAGCGAGACCACTCAAACGTCTGGCTGCCTTTCACCGTATCCAAAATAAGGCGACCCGTATTAGTGGGTTTGTAGACTTCATTCTTGTGCGTCATCAGCCAAAAAATCGACTCAGCCGAAATGTTTGGTTTATCCGCACACAGACAAAAGACGCCGGGCATTAAACACCCTTCACACCGCGCAATTCGTGAGCCTCTCGCAACGAAGGGTTTGCGAGGCGCATTCGGATCAAATGCCATTTATTGGAGCCTATTTGCCGAGCTATCGTGTTCCGCAAAGAGTGACGGAGATCCCCCCCACTCTAAAAACTGACTGCCACGATGCAACCAATGCAAGGTTTGGTGCAGTTCTTGGTAACTGAGTGTACTGACGGCGACAGGATCATCCGTCTCATGGGTAAAAAAAGTCAGGCGATAACGTCCATCTTTATAACTGATGTCCATACGCCGTAAGATCTCGGCTTTATACGCCGAGTGATCTTCTTGCTTAGCAATCACTTGCTCAGGTTTTGGCTGAGCCGAATCGTGTTCAAATTGCGCCATCGCACCTTTATGCTCGGTCGGCGCTTGGCTGACTTTAGTGGAGGTTTTTTGAATCAGCTCCATGGCCAGATCCAACAAGCGGATGACTAAACGGCGGGTTAGCCAGAAGTCAGCACGCGGGTCAGGATTATCGAGATTACCGATCAAACGGATTCGGTCTTCCACTTGGTCGAAATAAAATGAAACAGAAGCAATATTGATCATAACACCTTGACTGCTAAGGGTTGAGGGCGGGAATGATAACGGATCACCCCCCCGTTGTATTCATGAAGCGGACAATTTGAACATCACCATCGTGCGTAAAGTGATGTTTTTCAGGCTTCAGGTGGATCGCTTCGCGAATGGCTTGCTTAACGACCTCAAGCGGTTCATCACTGCTTCGTAGAATCGGTTTTAAATCCACCGAATGCTCATTGCCTAAGCACAATAACAAACGCCCTTCGACCGTCACCCTCACACGATTACACTCGCCACAAAAGTTATGACTGTGAGGTGATATAAACCCAACCTTGGTTTCCGTGTTTTCGATTGCCCAATACTTGGCCGGGCCGCCAGAGTCTGTTTTAAGTGGTTTCAGGTTGTAAGCCGTTTCGATGCGCTCTCGAACCTCATCGCTGGAGCAGAAAGATTCCGCACGATCATGTTCACGAATCACACCCAGCGGCATCTCCTCAATAAAGGAGATATCGATCTTTTTACGAATGGCATAGCGGACAAGATCCAAAATCTCGTCATCGTTGCGGCCTTTTAGGATCACAGCATTCAACTTAATACGCTTAAATCCCGCCGCTTGTGCAGCATCGACACCCTCCAATACTTTGGATAAGCGCCCTGTTCGGGTTAGCTCACGAAATCGATCTTCTTTTAAACTATCCAAGCTGATGTTGATACGATGTAGGCCAGACGCTTTTAATGGTTGTGCCATGGTGACTAACTGTGAGCCATTTGTGGTGACACAAAAATCGCGAAGCCCGGGTAATCTACCCACGCGATCAAAAAGCGATTGCACTCCGCGGCGAACCAGTGGCTCTCCGCCGGTGAAACGAATTTTATCCACACCGAGCTCAGTAAAGGCTTGAGCCACTAACGCAAGCTCTTCGAGCGAAAGCACCTGCTCGCGAGCTAAAAAGGTCATCTTCTCATCCATGCAATAAACACAGCGAAAATCACAGCGGTCAGTAACCGAGATTCTCACGTAGGTCACTTTTCGACCGAAAGGGTCGATCAAGGCTTCGTGTGTATTAATTGGATGATAAGCGTTCAAAATAGATTCACATACTCTGCTGAAAGAGGCCAAACCTGAACAAGCGAGGTCGAATTTAAAACATCGCTCTCTTCAGGGACTTCAATTAACCCATTAGCCTCGACTAAGCCTGATAACTGAGCGGCACCTTGATGCTTAACCGGCGTGACATGAAGCTCAGCTTGTTGATTTATACTGACTTTAGCACGGATATACTCTGTTCGACCCACCTTGGAGTAAATCGGTTCATCCAAAATAGCAGTAACCGGAGACAGAGAAGCAAGTCCTAACGCCCTGCGCAGTGCAGGCTCAACAAAACGTTTAAACGAAACCACCGATGACACTGGGTTACCGGGCAGTCCAAAAAAGAGCATCTCACCTAATCGACCAAAGGCGATCGGTTTACCGGGTTTCATCGCAACACCATACGCCTGAACGCCACCTAACTGCTGAGAGGCTAATCGGATCACATCGGCATCCCCTTGTGATACCCCTGCTGTACTGATGATAAAGTCACACTCCTGAATGGCCTTGCTCAATACACGAAGTACGGTATCAACTCGATCCTCAAGAATACCGTAGTCAATTACATCCACCGGATAAGCACTTAAACTCGCTTTAAGGGAATATCGATTCGCATCATAGATACTGCTTTTATCCGCAAGACTTTCGCCAGGTTCTGTAAGCTCGTTACCAGTGGATAACACACCAATCGTCAAACGCTTAACGACAGATACTTTTTTAATCCCAAGATGAGCTAACAACGCCACTTGAGCCGGCGTAAAACGTGAGTGGGCATCGATAACGAGTGTACCGGCTTCAATCTCCTCTCCTTGAAGGCGGATATTGAGATTGGGTTTTAGCAAAGCTGACTGCAAAGGAAACACTTGGTTCTCTTTAAGCTCAGCTTGCTCAAACGGTATCACGCAATTTGCCTCCTCAGGGAGAGGGGCTCCTGTCATGATTTTAACCGCTTCACCAGCCTTAATTGATGAGGTGCAGAACTCTCCAGCCTTTACCGTATCGATCAACCGATAAGCAGGTTGATCTGATTGGCCATTGTTCACACGAACGGCATAGCCATCCATCGCAGAATGCGTCTGGGTCGGCACATCGATTGGCGATCTAATATCATCTGCTGCCACTCGGCCTAATGCATGGTTGAGATCAATCAACTCCGTACCTTGCTGAGCTTGGATCAAATCGAGGATCAGCGAGCAGCAGGCCTCGACACTCAATAAATCAGACTGGGAGTAGCAACCAGCTTCAGTAGTCACTGTCATGATAGATCCATCAAAGCCGTAATAAAGCTTTGAATCGCTTCTACATCCTGAAGATTTAATACAGGGAGCGATGTTCTAACCTGATCTGGCTCATCCGTTGCTACGGCAATGACGTTGGGGTCCTCCGGATAAATCAGAGGTTTTCCAAGTGATGGGCGGTGTAATTCAACCTTTGGAATCGAATCATGCTTGAAGCCTTCAACCAGCACCAGGTCTAAATGATCAAGATCCATACGGGCTAAGAGTTCTGATAGAACAGGCTCTTTCGGTGTTGGGTTATCAGCCATCAGAGCCCAACGCTGGTCAGATGCAATCAGCATTTGAGCCGCGCCTGATTTTCGAATTTCGTAACTGTCCTTACCGGGATGATCTACCTCAAAGGCATGGTGTGCGTGCTTAATCACTCCAACTCGAACACCTGCATCATTTAATCTCGGTAAGAGCTTTTTCAGTAAGGTGGTTTTACCAGTACCACTCCATGCCGAGATGCCGAGAATCGTCGGCATCGATTGAGCCGATTCCCAATCATCCTTGGTATTTATATTGGTAAAAGCATTGAGAGCATCACTAAAGTCGACTTCCGCATGTGACTGCTGCCTTACCCACTCCTCAACTTTTCGTCCACCTGATTGTAAAAAAACTTCAAGAGAGGGAGCTAAGCTTGTATGAATCAGCCCAACCAAAAGCTGTAATCGTTTTTCGTCTTTGGCAATAACAAGCGAAGTGCCCTCTTTTAACTGACACCTTAATAAGCGACTCACCGTGTCATGAGGTAAATAGGGTAAATCACAAGGCAGGAAAATCAACCAAGGTGTTTGGCAGCTTTTTAATGCACTCAGGATGCCCATCAAAGGTCCTTGATAACCATCCTCATAATCCGTCACAACATCACAACCAAGAGACTGATAGAGATCGACATTTTGATTTGCAGAGATTAAAACGTTGGAAGCATGGCTGTTTAAAAGATCAACCGGATGTTGAATCAGGGCCTTACCACCGATCTTAAGCCAAGCTTTATTCTTTCCCATACGACGAGATAAACCGCCTGCTAAAACGCAGCCTGAAACTTGATCTTTGGATATGAGAGATGGAATAGACACGGTTTTCTCCGCTCGTTGATGCTGACTCAAGAGTACCGGAAAGTCTGTTGCCTTGCATGCTTCAAGGCCCGTAACAGCCAAACGCTTTGTGTCAAAAGAGATAGGGAGATAAAACGAAAAAACCCCGATCACATGGTGACCGGGGTTCCGTATAAAAGCTTGGCGATGACCTACTCTCACATGGGGAGACCCCACACTACCATCGGCGCTAAGGCGTTTCACTTCT
>NZ_JBSWXK010000027.1:0-36420 GCF_056160565.1 Neptunomonas sp. ABH4_499
CAGTTAGTGGCGGAATGGACGGGACTCGAACCCGCGACCCCCTGCGTGACAGGCAGGTATTCTAACCAACTGAACTACCACTCCACATGGTTTGGATTTACTCGTCCCCGAGCTGTTAGTGGTGGGCGTGGAGAGGTTCGAACTCCCGACATTCGCCTTGTAAGGGCGACGCTCTCCCAACTGAGCTACACGCCCACTAACAGAATGCTTTAGCTTTCGCTGTGTTTAGACTGTTTCGGTAAGCGTTTTAACCGAACCAGTTAGTGGCGGAATGGACGGGACTCGAACCCGCGACCCCCTGCGTGACAGGCAGGTATTCTAACCAACTGAACTACCACTCCACATGGTTTGGATTTACTCGTCCCCGAGCTGTTAGTGGTGGGCGTGGAGAGGTTCGAACTCCCGACATTCGCCTTGTAAGGGCGACGCTCTCCCAACTGAGCTACACGCCCACTAACAGAATGCTTTAGCTTTCGCTGTGTTTAGACTGTTTCGGTAAGCGTTTTAACCGAACCAGTTAGTGGCGGAATGGACGGGACTCGAACCCGCGACCCCCTGCGTGACAGGCAGGTATTCTAACCAACTGAACTACCACTCCACTGCTTCATTCAGGTTACGTCCCTGAACGAGGTGCGAATTTTAAATACTTTCGTAACGATGTCAAACATTTATGGTGATTTTTTTCAGTTTTTTTTATTTGGTTAAAAACCGATCTAAACAACGTTCAAAAAACATTCAACCGTCAACGCTTTATCTTTCAATAAGCTAGCTCGGGTCGACATCCTAAAAGAAATCTCGACCCGCCAAAGCTTAGGCCGAAACGTCCAACCAGCCTTCTTGATGATAGGCACTGTGCCAAAAGTGCCACTCGTGCCAAGTCGCCTTTATAAAGGCTTGGGTCATTTTTTCTTGGGTTGCTTGGTCCGCCTTAGCCGCTAACGCATCCGTTAGCGTCAGCATCGCTTCTACCGCACTTGCAAACTCTTCTCCCGAGTAGGTATCAATCCAGGCCTGATACGGGTTATTGGCGACCGATTCTTTAGCCAACAACTGCCCCACGCTGTAGTACACCAAAAAACAGGGTAAAAGTGCGCACACCGCCACCGGGAAATCATCTGTCGCGGCCGAGCTGATCAACGCGCTTACGTAATGATCGCACGCTTGGGATTTTGGCGTACGGGTAAACTCCGCCTTAGATACTCCAAATTGCTTCATGTACGTTGTATGAAGCGCAGCTTCAACCATGACAGCACCACTGGCCGACCCGGCTAACTGCCCCACGGCTGATGGGTTTGGCGCACGTGCTGCAGCCAGTGCTAGGGCTCTGGCAAACCCTTCTAAATAATGAGCGTCCTGAATGATGTACCCTTTAAAGATCTCAGTCGGCAATGTGCCTGCGCTGAGTTCACGATTAAATGGCATGGTATGGATTTGATCCCACAAATCGCCCGTCGCTGTTTTTAAGGTGTCGATAAACCGCATTGTCTCTCTCCTTAGACTTAACTTAGATGAATCCCAGATATAAAAAGAGCGGCTAAAACCGCTCTTGAGTATGTTGCTTAGTAGTCATACGCCAATGTTAGGCCCACCATCCGAGGCTCGCCGTATTGCACGTAGCGCTCATCCTGATAGCCATTGGCTGGGTTATTCCCAAAATAGAAACCACGGGTGTAATAATCCTTATCAAACAAGTTGCGCGCCCACAACGTGACAGACCACTCCCCTTGCACGTACTGTACACTGGCATTTACGGTCGCGTAGGACTTAGAGCGCGCATCGTGGTTATCCGAGAAGTAGAACGCATCCTTACCTTCTACGTTCGCGCGCAGCGTCCACGCATCGGTGAGGTACACTTCCGAGCCTACGCTGTAGGTGTAGTTAGGCGCATGCGCCACATCACGTCCTTTCATCGACTCGCCATTTGGCGCGTATCGATCAAACTCTGCGTCTAGCAGACCAACCGATGCCATCAAGCGCACATCGTAGCTGACCAACCAATCCAAGCTTGCTTCAATCCCTTGGTGCGTCGCTTTGGCCGCATTGTCGGTGTAGGAGATAAACTGTGGCCCAATTTGCACATACTCATTGACCTGAGCATCACGTCGTTGGGTATAGAACAGGGTAAGATCAGTCGTTAAACGATCATCCAACCAGCGGAACTTTGCCCCTAATTCCAAGGTTAGACTGTATTCCGTCTCGAAATCACGCTGATCCGTCGGTAACGCCGCGGTGTTGTTAACACCACCGGCTTTATAACCACGTGACAAGGAGGTAAATAGAAGATGCTCTGGCGTTACCTGATAGTTCAGGCCAAGCTTGCCGCCAAAGAGGACTTCATCGGTGTGGATCGACAACGCCGTGTTGTCATCGTACTTGGCTTTAAAGTACTCAACACGCGCACCACTCACCAAAGTCAGCTTATCGGTTAGATGCGTATCCAGTTGGCCGTACACAGAGCTGTTCTGGGTTAGGTAATCCCCACTCAGCACTGGGGGTGTACCAAACACGCCATAATCCGAGGTTTCTTTAAACGACTCATCTTGATTGATGCGGTAGATACCTACGACCCAATCTGTCGAGTGATTAAAGATACGTCCTTCAGGATTAGACACCAAGCGGATTTCGGCAGACGCGTTATCTCGGGCGCGATCAAAACGCTGAGTACCTACGTACGGATACAGCGCATCATCGAATTGCCCAGCGTAGCCCCAATCCGCGTCGTAGGAGTAGACGATATCGCTGTTTAGGTAAGTCCATTCGGTTTCAACCAAGAAGCGCTCATCAGCCTCCCACTGGCTTTTAATCGACAACGCATGGGTGTGCTGCTGATCTTGCCCGGGGTCGTCCGAAACGCTGGTACGGCTGTTATCGAGCGTAAAGGCATCATAACCGTTGTCGATGTTCAGATAGAGGTAACTGAGATCAATGGTCAGATCGTCCGAAGCCAACCACCGTAGCTTGCCACGCAACGTCGTTTCATCTTGCTCTTGAGTATTCCGGCGGTTGAGATAGTCGTTCTTCATGTACCCATCGGACTGATGAGAGAACACCGACAAACGCCCAAGCAGCTTGTCTTCCATCAGCGCGCCACCAACGGCGACACCCAGATCACGCGTGTTGTAATCCGCTAACCCCAATTGCGCATGGGCTTCCATTTGATCGGTTGGCGCTTTACTTTGCAAGTTGATCGTACCCGCCAAGCCATTAGAGCCAAACCGCGTCCCCTGCGGACCACGGAGTACCTCCACCGATTCCATATCAAACAGAGTGGCCGCCCCGCCGGTACGGCTAAAATCCACACCGTCGATGATCAAACCCACCGATGGGTTGATCGGCGCATTGAATTGACTGCGACTGCCCATACCGCGAATTTGGAAAAACTGCCCGCGCGATGCACCGGCGGATAAGTTCACGTTGGGCGCAAGCCCCAACACATCTTCAAGGTGCTCAGCGCCTCGTGCGTCCATTGTTGCCGCATCAATGTCCGTTAAGCTCACGGCCGTTTCGCTGGCTAACGTCGGTCTGAAGTCGGCGCTGACCACAATCTCATCGAGTGTGGACTCATCAACAGAATCGGCCAACGCCCACTGCGGCACCATAGGTGTCAGCACACAAGCGCTTAGGAAAGGTAAAGAGGATCGAAATGGTTTCATGGATATCCTTTCTATATCGATATAAAAAGGACAGGAGAGATCTCACCCATCGGGCATTCATATAGATGCAGGGGGGTAATACCCCAGATCCGGTACGACGTTTACTCTGCCTGTCCCTACGCCAGTATTAACTGGATCAGGTTCATTGGGTCCCTCATCACTGAGATCTCAGGCCGTAGCCACCCCAAGGCGAATTACACACGCGTGTAATGGATGCGCATTGTACGGATTCACACGCCAATCGACCAGCGAAACCCAGTGTTCATTTCGCCACGCTTTTAAGTTGCGTTAAGATGCGCACTCTCACATCGTTTACCGGTAAAGCTTTTATGGATTGCCCAATCGCCCAACAGTTGAATCGTCTTATAAACCAATGGAATGCCTTGCACACTGAGCAGCCCGCTACGGTCATTATGGACCGTGCGTTCCCCTCCCCTTGTTATCAAGGCGAAGCACCGGATGGAGAACCCATCAAATGGCAACCGGTACAACAAGATAAGGCGCATGATTTGTTCGATCGGTTAGGAAGCGCACTTGAGCTTACCGTCCACCCAAGCGTGCAGGCTTATTACAGCCAATACTGGTCCGATCCATTATTAATGGGCGCCCCAGATGGGGATTTAACCTTGCTGTTTCCTTGGAGCGAGCCAGACCTTGAGCGTTTAAGAGAGAACTTACTAGGACACGTATTTAGCCAGATGAAGCGCAAGCAGCCGGTCAGCTTCTTTTTTGCCTGCACGCTGCCGGATGACGGCATTTTATCGATTCGTAATGAGGATGGATCGGTTTGGTTGGAGTACCCCAAAAAAGGAGCGGTCAGGAAGATTGCCGATGATTTGGCAAGCTTCCTGTCGACATTAACGCCCAAACGAAACGATGATCGCTAACCCACGCAAAATGAGAGTAAACGACTGATTTGGCACATGGGTCGGCCCGACTCTTTGTGCCACTGGTTAAACGCCTGCTGTACTAACGCCACATCTCGTTTGGCGGTCGGTTTTTTATCGATCACGCCTTGGGCTTTTAAGGCGGCTACAACATCATCGGTCATCACGAAGGTATCTTTGCCCACCATGCGCAAAAAGTAAGGTCCAGAGTTGCCCCCTAGTTGCTGCCCATGCTTTTTCAGATAGGCCCAAAGCCCTGTGATGTCATCCACCGGCCACTGCGCAAGCCATTTAGCAAAGCTGCCGTGTTGTTCGGCCGTTTCGACCATGAAAAAGGCATTTGCTCGGGTGGCTTTGATTTTGCCCCAGTGACGAATAATCTGATCATTACCCATCAAGTTCTCGAGCTGCTCATCGCTCATCAACGCCACTTTGTGCGGATCAAAGCCAAAAAAGGCTTTTTCAAATGCGGGCCATTTTGCATCCACCACCGAATGCTTAAGACCGGCGCGAAAAATCCGTAAACTCATGGCCGAGAACAGATCCGCATCGCTTTGTTTGGCCAGCTCTTCACTGGTGAAACACTGTGGCAATAGGCTTTCGACAACTTCGCCTTTTTGCTCTAATGCATGCTGATATATCCACTCGAATGATTTCATCTTGTTTCCTGTAACGTAAACAATCTTTTTCTCGTAAACGCCCGATTTTTCGGGATATTCCACCTTGACGACAGTTCTTTTCAGGTATGAAAAGGCGTATGATGATTTTTTATTTCTCGCGTACGCCCTGCCTACCGATCGATTGGCAGATTTTTGGAAACAACATCATGTCCGTTATTCGCAAATCAAACAAGCTCACCAATGTCTGTTACGACATTCGCGGACCTGTCCTGCAGGAAGCTAAAAGGCTCGAAGAGGAAGGTCACAAAATCCTCAAATTGAACATCGGCAACCCAGCCCCATGGGGCTTAGATGCCCCAGAAGAGATTGTTCAAGATGTGATTCGCAATTTACCGGCCTCACAAGGCTACTGCGACTCTAAGGGCTTGTTTGCAGCGAGAAAGGCGATCATGCAGGAGTCACAACGCTGCAAGATCGCCAACGTGGGCGTTGAAGATATCTACATCGGTAACGGTGTTTCGGAACTGATCGTGATGGCGATGCAAGGCCTTCTGAACGATACCGATGAAATGCTGATCCCAGCACCCGATTACCCACTTTGGACAGCCGCGGTGAGTCTTGCCGGTGGTACACCCGTGCACTACGTGTGCGACGAGCAAGCCGACTGGGCACCCGATATCGAAGATATGCGCAGCAAGATCACCGAGCGTACCAAAGGGATTGTGGTTATTAACCCGAACAACCCAACCGGTGCGGTCTATCCAGAAGCGGTCCTTAAGCAGATTGTTGAGCTGGCCCGCGAGCACAACCTGATTTTGTTTGCCGATGAGATCTACGACAAAATCTTGTACGACGAAGCCAAGCACGTGTCACTGGCCTCGCTCACCGAAGATGTTCTGTGCTTAACCTTTAATGGGTTGTCCAAAACCTATCGTGCTGCGGGCTTTCGAGCTGGCTGGGTAATCGTCAGTGGGCCTAAACACAAAGCACGCGATTACATCGAAGGTTTGGATATGCTGAGCAACATGCGCTTGTGCGCTAACGTCCCTGCTCAACATGCCATACAAACTGCATTGGGTGGCTACCAGAGCATCAAAGAGTTGATCGTGCCTACGGGTCGCCTGTACGAGCAGCGCACCAAATCTTGGGAGATGCTTAATGAGATCCCTGGCGTCAGCTGTGTAAAACCCAAAGGGGCTTTGTATTTGTTCCCGAAATTAGACCCTGAGGTCTACCCTATCAAGAACGACGAGAAATTTGCTCTGGATCTGTTACAGCAGCAAAAAGTACTGATCGTTCAAGGTAGCGGGTTCAATATGCCAGATACCCAGCATTTTAGGATTGTGTTCCTGCCGCGTCAGGATGAGGTCGAGGATGCAATCAGCCGCATTGCGACCTTCCTAAAAACTTACGAGCAGTAAGACTTCAGAAAGAGCGGCCATGGCCGCTCTTTTTTATGAGACGCCATGCGTCACCAAAGCGTCTTCAATGCTTGATATTGTGAAAGTGCAACCACCATAAGATCAAAAAAAAGATCACAGAGAGGAAGGGATGTATGTTTATCAAAATTAAAAAGAACTGCGGAATCTACATGGAGCACAACGGCCTTGAAAAACGCCACCTTGTGCCGGTTACCTCTAACTTTTTGCTGAATTTACACCACGCGGGCGAGGTGTCCTTTTATACGATCAAAGAGACCAAAACCCGTTACGACCTTGAAGAGCACGAGTTTACCCTGCCCCCTTTTACGCGAGTCATTCACTTGCAAATGACCTACACCTACGCGCACATGAAAGAAAACATCAAAGGCAACAAAGGCCAATTAATCGAGCGCGCTTACTACAAGCTCTACTTTTTACCCGAAGAGATGGGGCAATACGCCGAACTGCGCGAAAAGATTGAAGATCACGTTTTAAACCTCTGACCTGTAAAGATTTTTTGTATCTGGACTCGCAATCACATCATTTAAACACTCTTTTGAATTTGCGGTTTTGAAAAGCTGATCTAATCTGAATTCATAACAACGCAGAACAAGGGGACAGGACATGCGGGTCCAGGATCTTTTAAACCAAACGAGTAAACTTCCCAACGTACCCGAAGTGGTACGCGAACTGATTCAAGCTCTAAACGACCCTAAAGTTGATTACGTCAAAATTGCAAAGAAAGTCAGTGCGGATCAAACGCTCTCTTTGAAAATTCTGCGCCTAGTAAACTCAGCCCACTTTGGCCTTTCACGAAAAGTCTCCTCCATCGACGAAGCCACCGTGATGCTGGGCATGGAGAAACTTAAAACTTTGGTCATTGCATCCGGTTTTGCAGGCTCCGCCCCAGAGGTTGAGGGGATGGATGTTAAAGCATTCTGGAGCGAATCTTTCCAAGTCGGTGCATTAGCTAAGTGGTTTGCAGGCCACACAAACAGTGTCGAAGAGGACATCGCCTTTACCACCGGCATCATACACAACATTGGCCGTTTGCTGTTGTACCTGGCTGAGCCAAATCGCGCCAAGGCGATCCAAACCTTAATTGAACAAACTCAATGCTCACGCAGTGACGCCGAAATGGAGCGTTTAGGGTTTACCTCACAACAAGCCGGTAAAGCGCTGCTCGATATGTGGAAATTCCCACCTGAGCTTGGCCAAGCGGTTGAAGGCTATAAAAAGCCACTCAATGCAGAGAATGGCCAAGCCTTGGCGGCCGTCATCAATCTGGCCTGTTACATCAATGCCTGCATCCGAAACAAGAAAGACCCAGAATGGGTGAAAGAACAATTCCCGCGTGACATTGCCGCTGCGGCAGGCATCAACGCCGATATTATTGATGAGCTTGATACAGCACTTGCGCTGGAATCGGGTTTAGATGGATTAAATGGATAGGAAGCGAGCTGGTAGGATGGTTTAAGCGCTCACATGAGCGCTTTTTTTTGTCTTGGCAACACGAAGGGCTCAATCGAGCGTATCAGATCTTCAACATCGGGCATCGCACGGTGTAAACGAGGCGACTGCGTGGACAGTTGTTGATACAACTCCAAATCATCCTCGTTGAGTAACTCCTCAAGCCCCAATAAACGAAACTGTGGGCGTACCATAGCCGCGTCGAATAAACGGCTGATCCAGAAGTAATCAAACTCAAACGCGTCACTGTACACCTGTTTTCCTTTTAGGCGCTGATTCAAACGCGTGGCCGCTTCTTTGGCACTGATGCCCTCTTCATAGAGCTCCGCCTGTGTCAGGCCATGAACGTTGGCCGCACTGTCGTCCCAGTCATTCCAGTTGTAACCGGTGCGAGGGTCGATCAAGAAGTCATCTTCGTCCATACCATCCAGTTGCTTCCAAGCGATCTCGATCGGGTACGAGCGAGTGCCCAAGCCACTGGCTTCGATGTCTAAGCAGATAATCTGTGATGGGTCGTGTAAACGTTTGTTCATAAAGCGTCTTTGCCAGCCTACAACGTGCTTCAAAGGAGTCATTTCCGTATGACAGCCAATCTTGCGAAAGGATCCTTCAACTAAAAGCCGCGCATTTTAGCGCTTTCTTACAAAAAATATAGCAGAGATTTGCGACATCCACTTTAAAATCACTGCCAAAGTGCACAAATAACCAAAAACCTTACTCTTTGTGGTCGCAATCTTGAAACTTAGCCCAAAAACCCTTATCTAACGGGTAACCCACACTAGGAATGTAGTCACTATGATGCGAATCGTGCTTTTTCTATTAACCAACCTTGCGGTCATCGCGGTTGCCAGTATCACCCTAAGCTTATTGGGTGTTGGTAGCCACATCACGGCCAATGGTCTGGATCTTAAAAACCTTCTGGCCTTCTGTGCCGTCTTTGGTTTTGTAGGCTCGTTCATCTCATTGTTCCTATCCAAAACAATGGCCAAGATGTCGACCCGTACGCAAATCATACAAAACCCAACCACTCCAGAAGAGAAATGGTTGGTCGAAACTGTTCAGGAGCTGGCGGACAAAGCCGGCATCGGCATGCCAGAGGTAGGTATCTTCCCAGCGCAGCAAGCCAACGCATTTGCTACCGGCTGGAATAAGAACAAAGCATTAGTAGCGGTCAGCACGGGTTTGTTGCAACGTTTCCGCCCAGAAGAAGCGCGCGCTGTTATGGCCCACGAGATTGGTCACGTGGCCAACGGTGATATGGTTACCCTCGCCTTGATCCAAGGCGTGGTAAACACCTTTGTAATGTTCTTTGCAAGGATCGTGGGCTATGCCGTCGACTCCTTCTTGCGACGCGGCGAGAATGAAGGCGGCGTTGGCATTGGCTATTACATTGCGACCTTTGTGGCCGAGATAGTCTTTGGCTTGTTAGCCTCAATTATTGTGGCGTGGTTCTCTCGTCGACGTGAATACCGTGCCGATGAAGCCGGTGCCACCTTAGCCAGCACTCAAGGTATGATCGGTGCACTGCAACGCCTGAAAGCGGAGTATGAAATCCCCGATCAACTGCCTAATCAGCTGACCGCATTCGGTATCAATGGCCACTTTAAATCCGGCTTAGCCGAGCTGATGTCCAGCCACCCACCGCTGGATGAGCGTATTGCTGCGCTGCAGGCTCGCGGCTAATCTCACTTACACAAACAAAAGCCACAGGCTACCCACCTGTGGCTTTTTTGTATCCAAATTCGGGGTTAAAACACTGCATCCGTTTCACCATCTGGTTCTCCCAGATCAGTTTCGGTGTCTGTAAGCACCCCATCCGTTTCAGTATCGGTTTCGGTCGCGGTTGACGCTTTTTTATCCTCATCCGTATTTGTATAACCAGCTCCCATTGCGACATTCCAAGACTCCAAACCTAAGGTGTAACCCAGGTTCACATCCACAAAATAGTCATCACCTAAGTAAGCCGCACCCAAATGGGGACGCCAAGATTGGCTTGGAAACACATAATCGATACCCATCTCGGCTACGCCTTGATCTTCCTCATCATCAGAAAAGACTTTAAGGCCAATGGCGGCCCCTTCACCAAAGACGTAGCTGAAACCGATGCCGACCCCGGGGTCAGCCTGTAATGGAAAACTCATCAAAGGGCATGTGATCAGTAAAGCGCCAACAGAGCGTTTAAAACAGAAAGGCATAATTCACTCCTTGAATTGTGTGTATTCAAGAAGCACAGCTTAAAAAAACAAAACGTAAGTAAAATACCCTATTCTAGGGATCATCCCTATTTGTCTTGTGACTCATCCAATACGCTAAAAGAGACAAATGCCGTCAACAGCAGCACAGCGACCACCAAAGGCGCTATGGGGATCACTAAACACATCAAACCAACACCTGCCCACAACTTAGTCACCCATCGCTTTCGCTGTTGGTATTGGCGTGTGAATTTTCGACGATAAAAATGGTGCTTATCGGGTGTGCGGTCATGCATCCACGAAGGAGTAAAGGTGTGGATTAACCAAAAGACGCCTAAATTCATAACGGCCCTCCTCTCACTCAGCATAGACGCTAAGTAACAAGAGTGCGTTTTTTGATCAATAAATTTTCAGAGTTGGGGTACCGAGCGGGTCAGCCCCCCAAAAGACGAACGATCAAAAGAAAGATCAGCTTTTAACTGGCTCTCGCATGGTAACGAACTCTTCGGCGGCCGTTGGGTGGATGCCGATGGTGCTATCAAACACCGCCTTCGTTACACCGGCTTTCAAAGCGACAGCAAAACCTTGAATGATCTCTCCTGAATCTGCACCCGCCATATGAACACCCAGTACTTTATCGGTTACTTTGTCGACCACCAGCTTCATCAAAGTGCGCTCATCTCGACCAGACAGCGTGTGTTTCATCGCTCTGAAGTTGCTGCGGTAGATCTCAACCTGATGACCTTGTTCTATCGCCTGCTGCTCCGTTAAGCCTACGGTGCCAATGTTGGGTTGGCAGAACACGGCTGTTGGAATACCGGAGTAATCAATAGACGCATCACCGTCTTTGTAGAGGTGGCGAACCAGCGCCATCCCTTCTGCCAAAGCCACAGGGGTTAACTGAACACGGTCGATCACATCACCAATGGCATAGATGGACGGCTCCGATGTTTGAAACTGATCATTCACCTTGATGGCACCGTTATCAGCGCATTCTACACTTACGTTCTCTAGACCTAAGTTGTGCGTATTGGGCACTCGCCCTGTGGCCATCAGAACGCAATCGGCTTGCTGAGTCGAACCATCAGTGAAGGTCACGGTGTAGGATTGATCATCGTTTTGATCGATCTGGCTAACCGAGAGACGATCACGGATGTTAACACCTTTCTTTTGCATCTCTTGGGCTACAAATTGACGGATATCTTCATCAAAACCTTTTAAGATACACTCACTGCGATTTACCATGGTGGTATCAACACCTAAACCTGCGAAGATACCGGCAAACTCAACGGCAATGTAACCGCCACCGACAACCACGGCTCGTTTGGGGAATGTTTCTAGGTAGAAAACCTCATTCGATGAAATTGCATGCTCTTTGCCTGGGAAGTCTGGGATAAACGGCCATCCACCCGTGGCTACGAGGATACGCTCTGTGGTGAACTGCTTACCGGCCACTTCGACGGTGTGGGCATCGACAATGCGGCCACGCCCTTCGATCAACTCGCATCCGGAATTCACCAAAAGGTTGCGGTAAATGCCATTAAGACGATTGATCTCAGCGTTTTTGTTATCCCGAAGGGTTGGCCAATCAAACGCTTGATCGCCCAAGTTCCAACCAAAGCCTTTAGCATCCTCAAAATCTTCGCCGTAATGCGCGGCATACGTAAACAGCTTTTTAGGTACGCAGCCAACATTCACACAGGTACCGCCCATGTAACGATCTTCAGTGATGGCTACCTTAACGCCTTGGGAAGCCGCCATTCGGCCAGCGCGCACGCCACCAGAGCCCGCACCGATTACAAACAGATCAAAATCATATGTTGCCACGCTAACCTCCCAAATAAAGCAAAACACGTACACTAGCCAAACATAACGACATCGACTAATGAGTTCTAGCTACTGACTGTATTGAAAAAACAAATCGGGCAGATGCGGTACACTGCTTCACCCAACTGCGATCCATGTTACCATCTTTGGCCATTCATCTTATGACAATCTGTACCGAGACACCTGATTATGTCCAAT
Organism: Neptunomonas sp. ABH4_499; assembly: GCF_056160565.1. Taxonomy (NCBI): domain Bacteria; kingdom Pseudomonadati; phylum Pseudomonadota; class Gammaproteobacteria; order Oceanospirillales; family Oceanospirillaceae; genus Neptunomonas; species Neptunomonas sp. ABH4_499. Next base: position 12,269 of record NZ_JBSWXK010000027.1, read on the forward strand.
GCATCTACTACGAAAATCATCTCTTTTAACATCAATGGGATACGCGCTCGTCCACACCAAATTGAGGCGTTGATTGAGCAGTACCAACCGGACATCATCGGCCTTCAGGAAACCAAGGTACACGACGAGCAATTCCCTGTCAGCAGCATCACGGACCTTGGCTACCACGTTGAATACTTTGGCCAAAAGAGCCACTACGGTGTGTGTTTGATCACCAAAAAGCCGCTCATTTCGGTACAAAAAGGCTTCCTGACCGACACGGACGATGATCAAAAACGCATGATCATTGGCGTTTACGAAACCGACCGCGGCGAGCGCATCACGGTGCTTAACGGGTATTTCCCTCAAGGGGAGAGCATAGATCACCCCGTAAAATTCCCAGCCAAGACTAAGTTTTATGAAGACTTACAAGCGCACTTAACGGAGCATCACGTTAATACAGATCACCTTATTGTGATGGGCGACTTTAATATCTCCCCAACAGATTTGGACATCGGTATCGGCGAAGCCAATCGAAAGCGCTGGTTGAAAACCGGTAAAACCAGCTTCCAACCGATTGAGCGCGAATGGTTCGAGCGCTTATTAAGCTGGGGCCTGACGGACACGTTCCGAAAATGGCACCCAGATACCGATGATCGCTTTAGCTGGTTTGATTATCGCTCCAAAGGTTTTGACGATGAGCCCAAACGCGGTCTTCGTATCGATACCCTGCTCGCAACCCCATCCATGTTAGAAGCCTGCACAGCCGCTGGTATTGATTACGATATCCGAGGCATGGAAAAACCTTCTGACCACGCCCCGGTTTGGGCTGAATTCGACCTGTAACGGATCTGGCCGGTGCAGAGTGCCGGCCTACTTCACCAACAGAAGATCGGCATCCACTTCGTGGAACACCCGCTCTGTCGAGCTACCAATCAACAAGCGATCAACCGCCCCACGTGCGATGGACCCCATCACCACAATATCCAACTTAGCCTCTTCCTGTAGCTTTTTCAGCTCCATATAAAACTCACCTTGTTTCAGGTGCAATTGCGCATCTTGTAGGCCATTTTCATTTACAAAGTCACCGAGTTTCAGTGTGTGCTGCTCTCGAATGCGCTCTTTGAGCTGATTGAAATCCAAAGCGATGTGCTCGTTAAAAATCACCGACTGCGGCACGGTAGTGAAGGTATGGACCAAGTGCATTTCAGCCGAAAGTGGCGATTCAATCGCTTTGAGAAGGGTTACGATGCGTTGATCCAGCGCCTCGGCTTGCTCGCTTTCATGAAACGGATCAATCGCCGCGGCGACACGAGGGTGTGTGGCCCATTTATGGTCTTTAACGAGCAGAAGTGGACGATCAATCTGAGAAATCAGCTTCCATTTACCCAAGTTCAGAAGATAACTGCCAGGCTCTTGAACCGACGAGAGCATCACCAGTTGCGCATCAAATGCTTGTGCTTTTTTGACAACGGCCTCACCCAAATCCTTCGACCAATCCAAATCATACCCACAACGGATTCCGCACTCTGCGAGCGAGTAACTGATTTTCTCAAGCGAAGGTTCCTGACTTTTCAGGAACGAGGCGATCGCTTGCCCCTCTTGATCTCGGTTAAAGAGGTAGCTGTCATGCAAGGAGGAGTTAAAGACGACGTTGTACAGCTCCACCATGGCACCGGTAGCGGTGGCCAATTGAGCTACTTTTTTAAGGTATTCGGTGTTGTCGAGTTCGGGGTCAATAACAACAAGAATTTTTTCAAGATCCATGACAATTGTCCTTCTTAGATTTATCTATTCTGAGTACGATCTTGACCAATCGTTCATCTTTTCATCATGGCAAACCCTGACCGGGATCAAGCTTCAACTATAATGGTCTTACGAACGGGATAAATTGCAGGGTGTTGGGTCATTTTGTAGAATGGCGTCTACAACTTTAGGCGTATATGCGTTTTTGTTTTTGCGCAGAGGAATCACTTTGAACAGTACGACACAACAAGCGAGCATGGATGACGCTTCGGATTTAATGAAAGAGAACGCCTCCAAAGCGGCTAAGTTGATGAAAGCGATGGCCAATGAAAGCCGCTTGCTGATTCTGTGCCATCTTGATGGCAAGGAGTTATCGGTAACGGAACTCAACCAAAGACTGGACCTGAGCCAATCAGCTCTGTCTCAGCATTTGGCAATTTTGCGCAAAGATGGTCTGGTTCAAACACGTCGCGAATCCCAAACCATTTTTTACACACTAAAAGGCGATACCGCCAAGCGGATCATCAGCACATTGCATAAGATGTTCTGCCCAGACCTGTAACACCCTCTCACTGTTGAAGGCGGGAGATCTGCCAGTCTTCAACAGGCTCGTTCAGCATCATTTTCATCTCGACCACCTCTTCCTCAGCATTAAAGGTGTTTTTAAAGCCCAGTTTTGAGGCCAAGCCTTGCATGCCTTTATTGGATGGCAGAGTTGAGCCTTCGATCATTAAAGTGCCTCGACCTCGACAGTAATCGATCACCTTGTTCATCAAGATCGCCCCAAGCCCTTCGCCTTGCAGATCATCCCGAATCACAATCGAAAACTCACTTCGCACGTTATCAGCATCCGTTACCGCACGCACGACGCCTAAGGTTTCTGGCCCTTTCCCATCGAGCCTTGGAGTTGACACGATGAACGCCATTTCTCGGTCGTAATCAATCTGCGTCCATGTTGCTAATTCTTGATGGGTGGGCACTCCACGACTGTAGAAGTAGCGCATCCGAATCGACTCTGGACTTAACGTGTTATAAAACTCCAGATGCTGAGGCTCATCTTCAGCACGGATCGGGCGCACAACCGCTGGGCGTCCAGACCTTTTCAGCGTGATCGCCTCTTCTAAATCCCCAGGATAAGGCGAGATCGAAAGCTTAGCAGGCTCACCCAAAGAGGCTGCGCCATCCACGGCTAAAATGCCGAGTTTATTTAACAAGAGTGGATTGATCTCAAGGCATTTAAGCTCTGGTAGCTCCACAATCATCTCAGAGAGTTTGATGATCAGCTCGCAGAGTTGTTCCAAGTCACGCTCTGGCTGATAACTGCGCTCTTGAATGATCCGATACACTCGCGAACTTTTTACCAGCTCCATCGCCAAGGCCATGTTCATGGGCGGCAACATCACGTGCCGGTCGGATAAGGTATCCACCGTATAACCACCGGCACCAAACACAATCACAGGGCCGTAAGTGGGGTCGCGGGTAATGCCCACATTGATCTGCAAGGACTGGAAACCACGCTTCATCTGTTGGACACAAAAACCAAAGATATCCTCATCGGCAAAGCGCTCGCGCACACGGTACGCAAGTTTCGTGGTTGCGTGTCGGACTTCACTTAAGGAGTAGATATCCTGCGCCATATCATGCCAGCGCTGTCTTGCGCTGCCAGAGTCGCTAAACGGGTAAGCGTTGTCTTTATGCAGCGCCTTAATGGCGACCGAGCCGCCCATCTCACGGGCAATCTCGACCACCTGATTGATGTCACTGGCGTAAAAGCTGTTTTGCACGGGCACATCGTACTGCTCAAGCAGCGAGGACACCTCAGCATGGGTTAGGTAATCCCGACCATCATCCATGGCTTGATTGATCAAAGCGCGGGCAGCAGCATGGTTTTGTGCATTCTGAGCGGTAAAACTCGGGGGCGTTTGCCGCATGGTTTCCTGATTACGATGGTAATCCACCATGTGCATGAAGGCATCCACGGCCTCCTCCGGCGTAATGAAGGTCGCAACGTTTACGGTGTTGCAGTGATTACGCGCCCCAATGGCCGTCGCCCGCCCCATCCAGCAGGTCAGTACATTTCGTGGGGATTTACGTGCCACTTGCACTACCGCTTCGGCAGTAGCCAAACTCGGGGCGGTATACGTCGGCGCGTGAATACACAGTACCGAGTCCACTTCGGGGTCTTTAAGCAAGATAGCCAACGCACTGGCAAAACGCTCTGGGTTGGCATCGGCGTTAATATCGATCGGGTTTTGCGCCACCCACCCAAAGGGCAGTAGCTCGTGAAGCTTTTGCACCGTATCGTCGCTTAAGCGCGCCAAGTGACCACCACGTTTAAGCAAGCGTTCGGTTGCCAAAGCCGCAGGCCCCATACCGTTGCATAAAATGGCTAAACGCTCGCCACGTAAGGGTTTCATGCGCGTCAGTGTTTCAAGCGCGTGAAACAGCTCATCCGAGGTATTCACTCGCACTACACCGGCGCGCCTTAACGCCGCATCGTAGATTAAATCCTCATCGGGGATACCCGGTGCTAAAGAGACTTTCAGGCTTTCGTTCACGACGATGTCGGATTTTAATACCAGCACAAGCTTATTACGCGAAGCCGCTCGCAATGCGGATAAGAAGCGACGGGCCGAACCTGATACTCGGTCGAGCTGTAGCAAAATGGCGTGTGTGTAAGGGTCTTTCGCCACGTAATCGATCACAGCTGGCAGATCCACATCCACCCCAGCGCCGAGCGTCATAAAGTGCGAGAAGCCGATCTCCTGACCGTTAGCCCAATCGATCATCGCCGTACCAATGAGGCCCGATTGGCCGATGTACGCCACCTTCCCTTTCGAGATGTTCACGTGTGAATAGCTGGCGTTCATTTTAGAACCAGGCACCAATAACCCCATGCACTCCGGGCCCAACACCCGGATACCGTATGGCTTGGCCGCTTCCTTCACATCGTCGCTTAACGATCGAGCTTTGGGGTTTAACGTGATCGACAAACCACCGGTTAAGATCATGGCGGCCTTAACCCGGTTTGCACCCAATTTACGGATGATGTCGGCCACAGTTTCAGGGGGTGAGCAAATGATCGCTAAATCCGGCATCTCAGCAAGGTCGGATACCCCTTTGTAACACGTCACTCCAAACACCTGATCATAATCTTCCGGGTTTACAGCCGTAAGACTGCCCGGAAAACCGCTGTCCTGAAGGTTTCGTAACACAATCCCGCCCATGTTGCCCTCTTTCTCAGAGGCGCCAAACACAGCGATTGAGCGCGGTTGGAAAAAACGTTTCAGGTATTTGGTGCTCACACACAGCTCCGGTTTGATCAAGGACTTGGCTAACTATACACCATTGGTCTTAGGTTGAACCCTGAACCTTTCACGACAGAGCCTAGAATCACGCAAACGCTGTGCTAAATCAGTGTTCGCCCATCGGCATTTTTGCAGCGCATTCATGTTATCCACCCCGGGAGTTTGTTTTTTTTCAATTTACAGACTTCCAATCCACTGCTAATCCTTAATACAGCCTATTTCATTGACTCTCCTAACCCCGCTGGAGGCTTTATGACTGGAAAGCAGCTAGACGATCGTTTTTTAGATGAAAGCGACCTATACGACCTTGAAGAAACGGACGATATCGGTTTCATCAACACCCCCAAAAACAGCCGTCGAAACGTAAGAAAAAGCATTGAAGAACGTTTGGAAGCACGGCAATTACAACAATCGATACGCGATGTGTTTGAAGACGATTTTGATCTATAGCGTGCGATAGATTTGTTTGGAATTGATCATAAGAAAAATCAATTTCTCATTAAAAAAAACTTGGTTTTATATTCGCATTTGTTGGCTGCCATCGAAGAGTCGGTGGCAGGTTTTGTAAATGTGTTTATGAGAACTTTGTGAATGAGCACAAAAATCCGTGTTGAAAAGATGCCTAGCTTTGAAGACTCCGACGACTGGGAAGAGTTTGAGATTGACGATGAAGAATCAAGCAAAGGCCGCAAGCGTTTGAGTTACAACGGTAAGAAGCGTCGTTTAATTGAAGATGCGTTAGAAGAGCGTCGACTGCGTCGACAAATCGCCGATGAGTGGGATGCCCTTGAGCTGTAGTTTCCCTTTCTTTCTTGCGATTAATCATTACAATGGTAATGGTTAGTTCAGGCAGTACTGACTCAACGACCATTGGCCCAGCAAACTCTCTCCAACGAGTCTAACCAATGGTCGTTACCTCCCCCCCTCTTCTTCTCTTAGTTTTATAGCCCCTTGGCATCGCTTTTTGCTGTGGTATAGTTCGGCCGAAAATTCAGTTTTATCGGGTGTCTCATGGCCAAATCTCTTCAGGAACAGCTGTTAAAAGCCGGCGTTGCCTCCAAGCAACAGGTCAATAAAGCGAAAGCGGATAAGCGTAAAGCGCAAAAACAAAAGAAAAAGGCGCAAGAAGACGCCACCGCGAACCAAGACTCAATTGAAGCGAAACGCGAGCGAGACCGAGCACTTAATCAGAAACTGAACGAAGAGAAAGCGCAAAAAGCGCTTTTGTCCGAAGCGCTGGACCTGTTAACCAAGAACAACCAAACGTTAAACCCAGAAGCGGAAATTCGCTACAACTACGTATTTAACAAGAAAGTAAAAAGTCTGTACGTCAACCAAGAGCAGCAAAACAAGCTGGCTACCGGCCAGTGGGCGATTGTGACGCCAAAAGAAGATCAGCTGTTTGTGGTTGAGCGCCCTATTGCCGAAAAAGTCGCTATTCGCTGCCCAGAGTGGGTACACATGGTTGAAAAAGAAACCGTTGATGAAGACGACCCTTACGCGGCTTATCAAGTACCTGATGACTTGATGTGGTAACCAATAAGAACGGAGAGGGCCAATTAAATGGCCCACTCCGGTTTATCTTGTTTGTTGCGAAGGTGGTTTACCATCTCATCGAAGGTCAGCGGTTTCGAGAAGAAGTATCCCTGACCGATATCACAGTCATACACTCGTAAAAGCGCCAGTTGCGCTTCATCTTCGATACCTTCAGCCACCACTTTTAACCCCAACTTATGGGCCATCGTGATCACCGTATGGGTCAAGGTTGCATCGCTTTTGTTCTCGACCATATCCTTGACGAACACGCGGTCAATCTTAAGTGTAGAAACGGGGAAGCGCGTTAAATAACTTAACGAGCTATAGCCAGTGCCAAAATCGTCAATCGATAAAGACACACCCAGCTCCAACAACTGATTTAGAATCGGCTGTACCTCGTCCAACTGTTGGGCCAACATCGACTCGGTAATCTCAAGCTCCAATCGAGCGGGGTCAGTTTGCGTTTTTTCCAATACGGTTTTTACAGTGCCCACCACATCGGAGTGAGTCAGCTGTCGCATCGACACGTTCACCGCCATGTTCAAAGGCTCATCGGCGGTACCTTGGAAGCGCTTCAAATCTTCGCACGCTTGGTACAACGCAAACTCCCCTAACACATCAATCACGCCTATCTCTTCGGCGGCGGTAATAAACTCTTCTGGGGAGACAAAGCCTAAACGCGGGCTTTTCCATCGCATCAGTGCCTCAAACCCATACACATCCTCATTGCTGATGCGATTTTTGGTTTGATAACACATGTAGATCTCTTGGTTGGCAACTGCGTTTCGGATCTCGCTTTCAAGCTCAATCTTACGTTTATTACGCTCATCCAACTCCCGGTCAAAAAAGCTGTAACAGCAACGTCCACGATTTTTGGACTCATAAAGGGCGATATCCGCATCTTTCAGTAAGCCAATAACATCCGCACTGTCATCCGGGTAGGATGCGATGCCGACACTTACTGACACGAACAGTTTTTTGCCTTCTAGCTTCATCGGGTCAACCATGGACTCCATGATTTTCTCGGCTTGCTCAACCACCATAGCGTGATCGGTATAGCGCATGAAAATCAGGAACTCATCCCCACTCATGTGACACGCTACCGCCCGGTCTACAACGGACTTTTGCAGGCGAAGTGCCACCATCTGTAGCATCTGGTCACCTAATATGTGGCCAAACGTATCATTCACCTGTTTAAAGTTATCGACATCCATGTAGAGAACCGCGACCTTTTCCTCATGCTTGAACGCTTCGGTTAGCTGCTCTTCAAGAAGATCATGGGTACGTCGTCGGTTAGGCAGTCCGGTCAGAGCATCAAAGTTCGCCTGCTTAAAGAGACGCACCTCGGTGCGTTTTCGCTCCGAGATGTCTTGGGTAACCACTACATAGCTGTCTAACACTCCATCCTCACCAGAGATACCGCTCACCGTGAATGAGAACCACTGTTTTTGCTCCTTGGAGAAGCGCTCAGCAAACCAGCTATCGCCGTGATTCAGGGTATGCTCCACATCGTGGATATCTTTCTTGATCAGCTGAAACGGATAAAAGTCCAACAACGAGCGACCGACTTCAGCACGCCCAGCAATGCCCTGCTGATCCGTTTGGCGTTTGTTCTCATACTCCACCAACCAACTGGAGTCCGTCACAACCACGTTGCTTGGGCTCTGCTCAATGGCCTGAGACAGCTTCATAACGTTGTATTCGGCTTTATCTTTGGCACTTTCAGAACGGTTGGCTCGATTAGCCACCAACCGAACCACAAAAGCACCTAACACCATAAAGAGCAACGCCGCTAAGGCAACGTACTTAATTTGACTGATCCATTGATCCCAAAACACCGAGTGATCGATGCCACTCAAGGCATAAAGTTGATAATCCTGTAATTCCTGAGCCGTGAAGGTCAGAGACTCACCTTGCAGCTCATCCTGATCAATGCTCAGGGATTCAGCATCCCGATTTGCTTTGCTCAATGCCTCAATGTGAGCCAACAGTTCCGGTGATACCGTGCTGGTGATGAAGCTCTCCCAAAAGAGGGAGGTTTCAGGATAAGAAACATAGATCAAGCCATCGGCACCGATGATCATCGAGCGGATAGCCGGCCCCGTCTCAGAGACTTGCCAGATTCCGTCCTGTCCGACCAATCGGTAGGCAGCCACAAGAAAATGCCCAGATGCCATCGACACCCGCACAGGAACAATCGTTTCCCCAATAAACGAAGGACGAAACGGCTTACCGATGGAGCGTTCGCCATCAAAGAGTTCGGCCCAATTGATCGACTTTAACTGCCCCGTGCTGGCAATGGCCGAATAATCGGAATCCAAATACGCTAGGACGCGCATCTCTGGGGTCGCTTGCAGAATGTCGTTCAAACGTTGTTGAGTACTTGAGCTGTCATCCATTGTGACAGCCAGCGTATCCAGTAACTCGGCCTGACGAGAGATAAATCCATTAAAGGTCGAGGTCAGTGCTCGGTTGTGAGGGTCTAGGGTTGAAGAGACTTCAGCACGGACATCCTTCCAAGTGATCCAGCCAAATAAACAGAATGCGAGCAGAATAATCGTACAAAGAAAAAACGTCAGTAAACGATACCAACTTGGCCGAAACCCAGAAGCCTTGAGCATGTGTAACCTATTGTCCCTATTTTTATACAGTTGAACATCCTTGTGGGGATAATACTGTTCGAAAAAAAACGCCCGCTTAACATCCTGTTTTTTCGAACCATTAACAGTATAGTGCTTTTTTTTTTGACGAGTCATTCAAGATGCCAAGAAAATTCAAAGCGGATGCGGTTTTATTGATCGTCGCCGCCATCTGGGGCTTTGCATTTGTTGCTCAACGACTGGGGATGGATCACTTAGGTCCTTTTGGATTTAATGCATCTCGCTTCTTTATTGGTGCTCTCTCTTTACTGCCGTTATTGCTCGTTTTCAAACCCACTCAAGATCATAAACGTAGCGAGTGCCTAAAGATGGGTGGCATCGCGGGTGTCATTTTATTTATGGGCGCATCGCTACAGCAGTACGGATTGCAATACACCACCACTGCAAACGCGGGTTTTATCACCGGCTTTTACATTATTTTGGTGCCACTGATCGGCTTTTTCTTAAAGCATAGCATTACAACCAACACCTGGATTGGGGCGGTCTGCGCCGTTGCTGGCCTTTATTTACTGAGCGTCACCGAGTCTTTCCATGTAAACCCTGGGGACTTTTATCAGTTACTGGGGGCGCTTTTCTGGGCTTTACACGTAATTGTCATCGGCTACTTTGCCGCCAAAATTGATAACTTACGTTTGGCCATCACACAATTTGTGACCTGTGCCCTACTGTGTGGCGTGGTTGCTATGATCACCGAGGCCGACACCTTTATTCTGGATAATGCTTTATTAGCTTACGAAGCCATTTTGTTTGCCGGTGTGCTCTCTGTGGGTGTGGCTTACACGTTACAGATTGTGGCGCAAAAATCCGCACCGGCTTCTCATGCGGCAGTCATCATGAGTTTAGAAGCGGCGTTTGCGGCATTGGGCGGTTGGTTATTCTTGAATGAGGGCTTTACGACAAGAGCACTGATTGGCTGTGCATTGATGCTGGCGGGTATGATCATCAGCCAGCTGCCGTCGATCAAACGCAAACAACCCCAAACGGTTATTTAGGTGACCGCTTGGGGTTTGGAAGTCTAAATAGGCTGACCCAAACAACGATAATCAACAACCGTGACCGATTTCACGCTTTGATGAATGGATGGAAAGATCATCAGCTGCATACGCGCAGCGCCGCTGCCCGCTTTTAGCGGTGTGCGAATCTTTCCGGATTCTTGTGCTGGCATGGCTGTGCCTTCAGTTGTTGTGTAGATCAATTCTGATTCACACAAAATAGCGGCCGCTTCGTTTTCAGCCGGGCCATCAACGGTGATGTCGATATCCAATATACAGGTACTGATCTGTTCCAACTGCTCATCATCTTGGCATTGAATGTGAGCCGATTGAGCCTGTGCAATCACAGAGCTCTCTTCCTGACGAACCGACTCATCCGGTGCGATAAAATCACGGTGGATCCAGCCTTCTACTTTTCGACCGTCCGGGTGCAGGAAGAAAATATTGGCCCAATCGCCTTCGGCTTTAATGAATAAGATCTGCTCATTCTTTTTGACCTGAGCAATCATCGGGTTTTGTGTACCCGGTCCTGTACGAACGTTAATCGGCTCATCGATAACGATGTAATACTCTAAGGCCGCTGCCTTCATACAAAACAATAAACTGAACGTGGCAATTGCCGATGCCCAAGCTCGCATAGCATCCCCGACATAAATAGTGGTGTTAATATCGACGTCTTGTATTTATTATCTGTTCAGCTCAAATAATACCACTGATCGGATCACATGCCACTTTTTGGCTCGCTTTAGTGACAAATCCCCCCTCTTTCATGGCATTATTCGGGCTGCGACAACGTGTCGCATGTTAAAGGACTATAAAAAACGATTTAATGGATTTCCAAGGAGTAAGGATGATGAGTCAATCATCTTCAAGGAAACGTCGCTCTCGTCGACATCGCAAACGCCAACAACGCATCATTTTAGCCCTGATTGCAGCTGTTTTGCTGCTGGCGATGATCTTTATCATCCCTTGGGTTGGTAAGATGCGTCAGGTCATTAACCCAGCCCCTGATTTTGAAACGGTCAGTGGTTGTTTACTGGGAAGCGATACCTGTATCGCCAGGCATGATCATCAACTGGTGGCGTTAACGCTGGATAAAGTTCCCATGTCCGCAACACCGATGGTGTTTACCACACGGCTAGAAGGCTTTGAAGCCGAAAGCGTGGTGCTGGACTTACAGGGCAAAGAGATGTTTATGGGGATCAACCAAGTGGATATGCAGCAGGTACAACCCGGAACCTGGAGCGTACAAACCGAATTACCGGTCTGTACAACAGGCCGAATGACTTGGCATGCGACCGTGTTGATTCACGAAGCCGATCGAGATCACCCCATTAAAGCGGTTTTTGAATTCGAAGCACAGTAATAAGGTAAACAGGTTCCATGACAAAAGACGCTTTAAAGCCGCTGCAAATTCTGGTTGTACTTTCCATCGTGTTACTCGCTTTGGTGGGATGGTTTTTGTACGACGACCCTAAAGCGTCTACTCCCAAAACCAATACGCTTGAAAACCTTGGTGGGGATTTCACCCTGCAATCAGCCGATGGACCTGTCTCCTTACACGACTTTAAAGGTAAGGCCGTTGCAATCTACATCGGCTATGCTTCGTGCCCGGATGTTTGCCCAACGGCCCTTGCCATCATGCGACAAGCGTTTGTGAACTTACCAGAAGCCTACCAAGATAAGGTTCATGGCATTTTTATCAGCGTAGATCCAGAGCGCGACACACCCGAAAAGCTCAAAACCTACACCGCCTTTTTTAGCCCAAAATTTACTGGGCTAACCGGCACCAAAGAGGAGATCGACAAAGTCGTTGATCAGTACGGCGCGTTTTACCGCATGGTAAAACTTGAAAACTCCAACATGGGTTATGCCGTTGACCACTCTTCTCGCATCTATTTCATTTCGCCTGATGGCCAATTGATGACCACTCTTAGCCACACAGCCCCACCTAAGGCTGTTGAAGATGTGTTGATCAAAGCGCTTCAATAACCTTTTCAGGAGCTATCTCGTATGTCTCGTTTGTTTTTTCGCTCATCCACCTTCGCCACCTTGGCCGCTGCGTCTTTCCTATCGTTCACAGCGCATGCTGCGGATGTCACGGTGTCAGATGCGTACGCACGTGCTATGCCAACCGCAGGCCTTAACAGCGCGGCCTTTATGATGCTGCACAACAACAGTGATGAGTCGATCGAACTGATTGGGGCCGAAAGCGATGCTGCAAAACATGTCGAGCTGCACACTCACACACACGTGGATGGTGTTATGCAAATGCGTAAAGTCGATGGCATCACACTACCGGCCAAAGGCATGGCGATGCTAAAGCCTGGCGATAATCATGTTATGTTGATCGACCTGAACGCACCGCTTGCCGAAGGCGATCAAATTGAGCTTACTCTGAAGTGGTCAGACAACACCCAGCAAACGCTGAGCGTGCCCGTGAAATTTGCCATGCCTGGCAACATGCCAAAAGAGATGAAGCACGAGCATTCAATGAAGAAAGAAGCTCACGCTCATTGATCAAACGTTATTGAGGTCAAATTGATCCAAGGTAAAACTTGGGTCAACTCCGTAGTAGCGGCACAGGGCTGCCTTTAAGCAGCTAGCCCTCTCCGATAGTCCCTTTGTTAAATAACACTCAACTTGCTCATGTACGGCTTGCTTAAAAGCTGAGTTATCGGTGTTCTCGCCACTTAAGTTATCCGCACTGATGTAAAACTTATGCCCTGCCGCCATCGATAAAATCCACTCAAGCGCCTGCGGCTTTACCTCAACTTTCTCGAACTCCGCCTGCTCTTGAGCAGTGCGACCGTCGGGTCGATACCAATAGCCAAAATCCTCGAGTAATCGGCGCTTTGATCCTGCAATCAGCCAATGGGAGATCTCGTGCAAGGCACTGCTAAAGTAGCCGTGAGCGAAGACAACACGGTGATACTCGCATGTCGGATCGGCAGGTAAATAGATCGGCTCATCATCCCCTTTGATCAAACGCGTGTTGTGACTCTGTGAGAAGCATTCATCAAAAAGATCAATAATCTCTTGATAATGATGCTTAGGAAGCTGCTGTTTTTGGGTCGTCACGATACTTACTGATAACTCTGCCATGTTTCTTCTCGAAGCCACCACGTTTGACCAGATCGCTTATCGACACGCGCAGCCACATACCCTTTGATGTCTTTATCCGCTCGTTGAATCTGAACCTCATAAAGGGACCTCGGTAATACGCCCGCTTCATTTAAAGCGTTCCAACGGTTTTGATCGGCCAACCAGGTTTCCCCTGTGTAACGATCGTATCGGATCAACACCCACTGCCCTTTGGCTGTATAGCTCGACACCAACTCATAAGAGGAGGAAGTTTGATCCAGCAACGCACTGACATCTTGTACCAGTCGGTTTACTTGGGCTTCGTTCAAAGGCGTATTCTGCGCAGGTGCACCGCCACTGTTTGCCACTGGGTTTTGCGGCAAACCTTGGCTGTTAAGCAGCTGCAGCCTTGCTAATAACACTTGAGCATTCTGTCGAAGCTCTTGTGTATCGGCTTTAATCTGAATCACTTGCTCTTGCAGGCTTAATATCTGGCCAGACAAATACTCCATCTGGTTCCCAGAGCTTTGCGGTGTGTTTGGCTGAGCGTTCGGCTCTGGCGCGTTTTGCCCATTATTTTGCGGATTGCCCGCGGTGTCCGATGGATTCTGGTTCAGTTCGGCAGCATCAGGGTTCTCTTGGGTTGGAACAGCCTCACACCCAACAAGCACCACACTGAGTAACAAAGACGCCGCCACAATTGCACGATTAGCCATGCGTTTCTCCTAGCAAATGTGCGTCGAGTATATCAGAAGGATCAATCAATATAGATCTCCCTAAGTGACTGTAATTTACGATACAAGGTGCGCTCGCTGATCCCTAAGACTTTAGCCAAGGTTTTGTTATCCCCAGCAAAACGTTTGGTCAGTTGACTGATGTAACGGGACTCTAATTGCTCCAACGTCATGAGCTCAGATTCATCAATGACGGAAGGCTCGGCTGGGCGTTCGGCCACATGAAGCTCCTTAATGTAACATTCATCCGGTAGGTGCACAGGCTCAATCTGATCATCGTCACAGAGCAAAACTGCCCGCTCAAGAATGTTACGAAGCTCACGAATGTTGCCGGGAAAATCGTATTCACGCAGCAAACCGAGGGCGGCCTTAGAAAGCCGCTTACCGCTGGCGTCCGGGATACGCTTTAACAATGAGACGGCAAGCTTGGGTATGTCTTCTTTTCTGTCTGCCAATTTTGGTAAATCGATGGGGAAACCCGCAATTCGGTAGTACAAATCGCGGCGAAAATCGCCCTTCTCGACCATGGCCTTCAGCGGTTTATGCGTAGCGCAGATCAGCCGAAAATCCGCTTGTTTAACCTCGACACCGCCAACGCTTCGAAAGGTGCCAGACTCGATCAACCTTAACAGCTTCACCTGCAGTGGCAGTGGAATGTCACCCACCTCATCCAAAAACAAGGTGCCACCTTGGGCCATCTCGACCAAGCCTTTCTTTTTATGGATTGCCCCGGTAAACGCCCCTTTCTCGTGACCAAATAATTCACTTTCAAATAAAGAGTCCGTAAGCCCTGCGCATTCAACGGTGACAAAAGGCTTTTGGGATCGGGTGCTGCCGTTATGAATGGCCGAAGCCGCTAGTTCCTTACCGGTGCCGGATTCACCTTGAAGCAGCACGCTGATCTCACTGGGCGCAGCTCGCTGGATCATCTCCAATAATCGAAGAAACGCTTTTGACTCCCCCACCATCTGGCTTTGTTCATCGCCAAAGGATTTAACCACTTTCATGATCTCTAGGAAGCCCACAATGTCACCAGCATCATTTTGGATGGGTGTCATGTTCACATCCACGTGTTCTCGCCCATGACAACTTTCGTGCACATGCAAGACACGCTGCTTTAACCCCGTTTTCTTGCATTGCTGCAATGGGCAGGATTCCCCAGCTAAATCGCAAGGCACGTTATAACCGTGAGAGACCTCATAACAGCGTCTGCCGACGGTTTCACCCGTGTCGTGATAATGGCTTTTGAAGGATTCATTAGCGGCAAGTATTTGATAATCGGTCGAAAGCAAAACAGCGGGCTCCGAGTGACTGTTCAAAACGGAAATGATCTCGGTAAAGCTGTTAAGGACCATGAATGACACTCCTGACATTTTTGACAACAGATTATGTCAGTTACGACATCATTTCCAGCCTTAAAACTACTAACTTATTGATTTATATCAAGGTGAAATTTTGGCATACGCAGTGCAATAAACCTGTGTGAATGTGAAAGCTCACACAACACTTTTTACTCTTCTAGCGGTAGCGGGAGCACTCAATGATCACAGAAGAAGTCGTTGATTTATCGCGATTACAATTTGCGGTAACAGCACTGTATCACTTTCTATTTGTACCTCTGACTCTAGGCCTGACTTTTATGCTGGCCATTATGGAGTCGGTATACGTGATGACCGGCAAAACCATCTACAAAGACATGGTTAAGTTCTGGGGCAAACTGTTTGGTATTAACTTTGCGCTTGGTGTCACCACAGGCTTAACCATGGAGTTCGAATTTGGCACCAACTGGGCCTACTACTCGCATTATGTGGGTGATGTGTTTGGTGCTCCGTTGGCCATCGAAGGACTCATGGCGTTCTTTTTAGAATCGACGTTTGTGGGTCTGTTTTTCTTTGGGTGGGACCGCCTATCTAAAGTAAAACACCTTTGTGTTACTTGGTTGGTCGCGTTGGGTTCTAACTTTTCCGCACTTTGGATCTTGGTGGCCAACGGCTGGATGCAAAATCCGGTTGGTTCCGAGTTCAATCCGGTCACGATGCGAATGGAAATGACCAGCTTTGCTGAGATCTTCTTCAACCCTGTGGCTCAAGTAAAGTTTGTGCACACCGTTTCAGCCGGGTACACCACAGCCGCTGTATTCGTATTAAGCATCAGTGCTTGGTACTTGCTTAAAGGTCGCGATGTGGCCTTTGCTAAACGCTCTTTTGCGATCGCCTCTGCCTTTGGCTTGGCTTCTTGCTTATCCGTTATTTTGCTGGGCGATGAATCCGGTTACGAGCTTGGCGAAGTACAAAAAGTCAAACTGGCCGCCATCGAAGCAGAATGGCATACCGAAGAAGCCCCAGCTGCGTTCACACTGTTTGGTTTCCCTAACGATGAAACCATGGAAACCGATTACGCGATCAAGATTCCTTATCTGTTGGGGTTAATTGCGACTCGCTCCACAACGGAAGAGGTCACAGGCATTCACGATTTGATCGATCATCATGAAGATCGTATCCGCGTGGGTATGCAGGCGTACGACGCACTCACTCAGATCCGAAATGGCAGCACAGACCCCGTCGTTCAAAACCTGTTCGAAGAGACCAAAAAAGACCTCGGTTACGGCTTGTTACTCAAACCCTATACCAATGACGTGGTTGATGCGACGGAAGAGCAAATCAAAGCAGCGGCTCGGGATTCGATCCCACCGGTTGCGCCCTTGTTCTTTAGCTTCCGGATTATGGTGGCATGTGGTGTATGGATGCTGCTGGTCTTTGGTTTGAGCTTTTTCTACACCGCCAAAGGGGTGTCACACCAAAAACGCTGGTTACTGAAAATGGCCCTGATCACGCTGCCCGCACCATGGATTGCCAGCGAAATGGGTTGGTTTGTCGCGGAATTTGGCCGTCAACCTTGGGCCATTGGTGAGATTCTCCCAACCTATGTTGCCCCTTCTGTGTTATCGGCCGGTGATATTTTTGCCAGCCTGATGAGCTTTATTGCGCTCTACACCCTACTGGCCATCGTTGAGCTGTACCTGATGATTAAATTTGCACGTAAAGGGCCAAGCAGCTTGCACACAGGCCGCTATCACCATGAACAATCAACTCACATGTCGTTACAGTAATTAAGGCAGGATCAGATCATGGATTACGAAACACTTAAACTGATTTGGTGGGTACTGGTTGGCGTGCTGCTGATCGGCTTTGCCGTGACCGATGGCTTTGATATGGGCGTCTGTATTTTGCTGCCCTTCTTAGCCAAAAAAGACGTTGAGCGTCGTGTGGTGATCAACACCGTTGGCCCCCACTGGGAGGGTAACCAAGTATGGTTTATCACTGCAGGTGGCGCCATCTTCGCAGCTTGGCCAGCCGTTTATGCAACGGCTTTTTCAGGGTTCTACTGGGCCATGCTGTTGGTGCTGTTCGCGTTATTCTTCCGCCCTGTCGGATTTGATTATCGCTCTAAAATCGAATCTCCTACGTGGCGGAACACTTGGGACTGGGGGCTGTTCATCGGCGGCTTAGTGCCTGCCCTTGTGTTTGGCGTTGCCTTTGGCAATCTGTTCCAAGGCGTACCGTTCGAGCACGATGCTTTCCTACGCCCAAGCTACCAAGGTAATCTCTTTGGCCTTCTAAACCCATTCGGCATTCTGTGTGGTTTGGTCAGTGTATTGATGCTGGCTGCCCACGGCGCTGTTTGGTTAGGTTTGCGCTCATCAGGCCTTGTTGCAGAGCGCGCAAAAACCATGGCCGCTTTATTACCTTTGATTACCTTAGCGTGCTTTTTGAGTGCTGGTGTTTGGCTGTACCTGAGCGACTGGGGCTACGCGATTGTTCATCAACCCGCCTTGGACGCACTCCCTAACCCATTGGCTAAAGAGGTGATCGCACAGCCAGGGGCTTGGTTTACCAACTATTCCACTTACCCCATCACCATGGCACTACCGCTTCTGGGGATAGTAGGACTGGTGCTTACAACGCTACTTAGCCTACGTGAAAAGTTTGGCTTCGCATTCGTTACCAGCAGCTTGGCCATGGCGGGCATCATTCTAACGGCGGGGGCTTCACTGTTCCCATTCGTTTTACCATCAAGCTTAGCACCGAGCAGTAGCTTAACGCTGTGGGATGCGGCCTCCAGCAAAATGACGTTATCGGTTATGACCGTGGCCGCAGCCATCTTCGTGCCGATCATTTTGGCTTACACCGTTTGGTGTTATCGCTCACTGTGGGGACGCGTAGCGCCAGAGATGATCGAACAACAATCCCATTCATTGTATTAAGGAGAGTGACATGTGGTATTTCGCTTGGATTTTAGGCGTGTTACTGGCCTGTAGCTTTGGCATCATCAATGCGATGTGGCTAGAGGCTCGCGAAGACAACGCACAAAAAGACCAATAACGTCGACATCAAAAAAGGCCCAATCGGGCCTTTTTTATTGCAAGATCAATTAGATAAGAAACTTAGCTTAGCGTTTCGCCCTCGGCGATCAATTCATTAACGCGCCATGCCGCCATTAACATGGTACACAAACTGCCATACAAACTGATCAAAACACGGTTCGAGCCGATCTGCTTATCACCCTCTTCTTTGTGATGAGCTCGATCAGCACGGAAATTTTCGATGGCATTCAGCGTTTCTTCGCAGCCTTTAAGCAACTCTTTAACCGTTTGAGAGTAGCGTTTACCAGGGGCTAGCATCAAAGAACGCTGAGTCAGCAAAACCAGCTGCTTCAAACTGTTTTGCATGGGGTCAGGTACGACTTTTAACTCTTTCAGTAATTGAAAGCACAAGCGCTCAACCAAAGCTTTCATTGCTTCGGTTGCGGCTTCCGGCGCCAAGGCCGCAGCCTCTTGCCAATGGGCATTCAGAGAAAGCTCATCCAAAGGCTCCAGCTGTTTCTTGACGGCATTTGGCTCACCCGCTTCAGATACAGAAGCCGATAAATGATCTAAGAAATCTTCGAAGGTATCCATGATCAACAGTTTGCGCTCTTCAACCGAACCGCAACTGTATTTCAGGCTTTGCCACAAACTGGATAAATCAACATGCTCAAGAACAAGAGAAGGCACACGATCGGAGGTAGCGACCGTGCCCATAAAGTAATGACGCAGCTTATGATAGTCAGATTCATTTACTTGACGGCCTGTTGCATGGGCTATCATCAAGTTTCTTAGGTAGGTTGCTCGTTGAAGAAGCTTATTACTGACTTCGCTCATATTCCCTCATGAGTCCTGGATAAACATCGGTTACTCAACTACCGAATGCCGTTTGCCAGCTAACATCCATAATAGACTGATCAAACTCGATTCTAATTGTCATCGTAGCATAGGCATTAACCCTAAGGCGAAACCTTTTAGCCATGCCTACGCACGTTATCTACAACGTATAGTGTATCTGTATAGAAACAGGGTGCAAGAACTATTGCTTTATAATTTACAGCTCAAGCAAATTTATGCGCTCACTGTCATCGGTATTTCCAACTGAGCCGCTTTTCATATCCGGATGAATACCGTGTGCGAAACCGGTTTTAAGGCCTTTAAAGTCAAACAGTTCGGTATCAGCCAGGTGTGATGGAACAACATTCTGAAGGGATCTAAACATGGTTTCGATGCGTCCAGGATATTGCTTATCCCATCCTTGGAGCATCTCTTTGATCACCTGTCGTTGCAAGTTTTCTTGGGAGCCACACAAGTTACACGGAATGATCGGGAAGCCTTTTATCTCTGAATACTCTTCGATGTCTTTCTCTCGCGCATAGGCTAACGGACGGATAACCGTATGCTTCCCATCGTCTGATACCAATTTAGGCGGCATGGATTTGAGCTTGCCACCATAGAACATGTTCAGAAAGAGTGTTTCAAGGATATCATCTCGGTGATGGCCAAGAGCAATCTTGTTTGCGCCTATCTCTTCAGCAAAACCGTACAAGGTTCCACGGCGTAAACGCGAGCACAAACCACAGGTGGTTTTCCCTTCGGGTACCACTGACTTCACGATGGAATAGGTGTCACGTTCGAGGATATGAAACGGCACATCTAAGGTTTCTAAATAAGCCGGAAGTATGTGTTCTGGGAAGCCCGGTTGTTTCTGATCCAAATTAACCGCAACCAGCTCAAACTGCACCGGCGCGCTTCGCTGAAGGTTCATTAGGATATCCAGCATAGTGTAAGAGTCCTTACCACCGGACAAACACACCATGACTTTATCGCCCTCTTCAATCATATTGAAGTGCTCAATCGCCTGCCCTACTTCGCGACGTAAACGCTTTTGCAGTTTATTTTGACGCGTTTTCAGCTTTTTCTCGTGCTCATTCAGTTCATGAGCTTTTGAAGAGTCTTGGCTTTGCGCTGATGGCTCAGGCGAGTGAATCGATACAGACATGGTTTACAAACACGGGTTATTTAAAAAAAGCAATTATACGCGAGACTGACACAAGCCCAAATAAAAACCGGCCATAAGGCCGGTTTTTTTCAGTCTAGGATTGATCAATCAACAATCAATTGATTGTTACTCAAGAGCTGTTGAATGATGTCCGCATCGGTTTGGACGCCTGCCCCAAGGTCGGTCACATTTTGCAATGTGATGACTTGATCAGCGTTCGAGCCATCGGCATTGATGCCACCATCAGACTTCACATACACAACAGTATCATTGCCAGATTGTGCAAAGTGTAAGTACTGATCCAAGGTGTTTTCCGTTTCACCATCAAGCAGATCGCTTAGATCCAGTACATCACGATCATCTCCAGACGCTTGATACACATTGAAGTCTGTAATGGTATCGGCACTGCCTGGCGCACCCCAAATGAAGGTATCGCTACCAGAGCCACCGGTCAGGGTATCGCTGCCCGGACCACCAATCAGCTGATCCGCACCGTCACCACCAAACAGCTGGTCACTGCCAAGGCCACCCATCAAGCGATCGCTGCCACCGTTACCAAAGATGATGTCGTTGCCATCGCGACCAATGATCAAGTCTGGACTATCGTTCAGGCCGTTCAGTGTTTCGCTGCCAGTCGTACCGATCACCACATTCATACGATCAACATCCACTTCAACAAACGAAGAACTGATGTCACCGTCGTTGTCGATCAGATCGAAGTCCATTCGCTCCATGATCGAATCAGAGATGCTGTCCGGTGCGATGTAAGAGTAATCACCATCGTCCATATCCACGAAGAACTGACCACCTTGGGCGGTTGTAATCGTGACCGTCGCTTCTGCCGAGTCAAATACGCTAGCATCAGCTCCGCCGGTGACCGTCAACGTACGAGTGTCTAAGTCGAAGGTGTATGTCACACCATCAACGGTCACGCTACGCACATAACCGCCATCAGCACCCAAGCTTTCCGACAGCAGAGAGGAGCCTTCCACCAACTGACCAGAAACAGGGTTCATAATGGTAGATGACAGTACCTCATCCAACTCATCGAACGAGGATACGATCGTACCATCGCTGTTGATCGAGGTTTGACCATCGTACGCAATCGGGTTCAGGTAGCTCACATCATTGATACCAGTACCCACACCAATCGCAAAGGACTTAACCTGATTGTTATTCAGGAAGTTCGTCCAAGTTGCCTCTTCGGTTGCACTGATACCCGTATCGTTACCTGACTGGTCATACCCTGTACCATTTCGGCGACCAGTTAATGACCCACCGTTACCTGCACCAAAGGTAGGTAAACCATCCGAGAAGAAGTAAGAGACGTTCTGAGCATCATCAATCGCACCTGCCGATGTGAATGCACTCATCGCATCACCCAACGCTTCATCGTAGTTTGTACCACCCTGCGGCGTTGCGTTACGGATCGCCAACAACTGCTGAACGGCCGTATCGATGTCTCCCCACTCAGAACCTACTGCTTGAGCATTCGATGAGAAGGTGACGATTCGAACCGCAACATCACCAAACTCATCGTAGCGCTCCAGAAGCGTAATGATCGAATCGATCGCACTTTCAAGGCGCGTTTGGCCATCAATACCACTGTCCTGAGACATCGAACCGGAGGTATCCAGGATGATCATCAAGTTAGTATCGATCATCGACAATTGATCAACCTGCGGCGTAATTTGCTCTGGCGAGTCATCTTCAACAGTGATACGTAAAGTACCGGTTGCTGAGTCCATGCCATCACTGGTTACAACCCCAAAGTCGATGCTAAGCGTATCTTCACCCGATGCATCAGCATGATCCAAAGGCGCCAACAGGTTGAACTGATAGTTACCAGAATCATCGATCGACAAGGTCGCAACCGCTTCGCCGTTGGCGTAACCGGTCATTGACTGCGTGCCAGACCCGCTCCAAACCACTTCAACGCCGTCTGAGGTAATCGTATCAGTCGGAGCTGACAAGGTATAACTCGTAACAGAGTCACCTTCGACATCAACCGCGTTAACCGTTCCAGTCACAGATGCCGAATCTGTGGTATCCACATACCCTGCTGCCGCTGAGGAGTCAGGATCACCGTTCGCGAGTCCTTCCTCACTGACATTAGCTTCCGTGAAATCAATCACCGGAGCGTCATTCACAGCCAGAACGACAACACTCAGGCTGTTGGTCGTTGTTAAGCTCTCACCGGTTGAACGCTCTGTGCTGATCGCATTCACATCAACATCAAAAGTGCCGTTGAAGTTTTCAGGCGGCGTGATCGTTAAAGTCGTCAAATCCCAATCAGTGATGTCCGCTTCGGTATTACCCGCTGTCGCCGTAAAGGTATTAACACCATCACTGATTACCGAGCCTTCTGGCAACGCAGAAACAGTGACGGTCAGTACCTCAGAGCCATCCGTATCGGTCAAACCAGCCGTTATATCTTGAATCTGGATTGGCGTATCTTCTAAGCCCTCGTTGACACGCACTGGGTAGTAACCACCGTCTCCGTTGTTATCAACGTATCCTGAGTATTGGCCACCGGCATCATTTACCGCACCAATGTCAGTAAACAATACCTGAGTACCCAGCGACTGAGCAGCACCGCCATCAACCGATACCAATGCACTGATATCACCTACCCCATCACCGTTGTACGCGTAAAGCTCGAACGTGTAATAGCCGCTTTCTGTTGGCGTGAAGGTGTTGGTTGTATAGGTTCCCCAAGTGTTGTAACCCGCGGAGTACACAATCGTACCACCCACTTCCATTTGCATGGTGTCATCCATGTACCCTGTAAAGCTGTAACTGTGGCCTGCTTCTAAGTAGATCAAGCCCGTTAAGCTCACCGCACCGTCCGTTGGAACATCTACTGCACCGGCTGCATCTGTGGCTGTTCCCAGCTCCGTTACAACCGAGGTAGAGACAGGCGTTTCACCGGCCAACGCATCTTCAAGTAGATCCGCATTGGCCGCATTTGAGGTGTCCATCGTCGACACGTTGGTGTATAAGTCCATCACCAAACCGTTACCGGATGGAATTGTAAAGTTGCTGTCATCCGACGTACGATCGCCAACAGTTTCTGATCCAAGTGATAACGTTGGCGCGTCAACAACCGGTGTGATATCCACACTCATCGTTGCTGAAGTTTCGCCGCCGTTTGTATCGACGGCTACAAAATCAAACGCCGCATAATCATTCGATTGATCACCCACACCTGGCGAAGCAAAGCTGTCATCACCGGATTCGTGTTGATCCGGCGTAAAGCGCAGTGAACCTGCATCGATATCCGCATGCGAAATCACATCGTTTGCCTGAACGCTTGACCAGCCAGTGCCGTCAAAGTATTCCAAGACACCGTCAGCCGGTAAGCTGCTAATACGGATTGAGAGATCAGAAACCGCATTATCAACATCGGATGTCGCAAAGTCAGACCAAGTGAAGACGTAAGAGGTGTCCTCTACTCCGATCACCGAAGCAACACCAACCACAGGCGCATCGTTAGTACCGTTAATGGTCACAACCAGATCCGCATTGCTGCTGTCGCCATCGCTGTCTGAGATGGTGTAGTTAAACGTTTCCGTTAAGCTCTGACCGTCATTCAACGCTTGAACATCACCATTGGTGCTATCCAGTGCGTAGGTGTACGTACCATCGCTGTTCAGTGTCAGGGTACCGTAGGTGCCTGTGATCGTGGCTGGCGTAACCGTGACTGGCGTATCTGCATTTTGGGTATCCGCCACATCGCCTGCACCAG
>NZ_JBSWXK010000028.1:0-8201 GCF_056160565.1 Neptunomonas sp. ABH4_499
TTGATCGGGTTATTGGAAAGAAGAGAAAAGAACGCACAGAGCCTGAGTTTGGTCCGTGGGTAAAGGGTGTTTTTCAGGGACGACTCATTAACTCGTTATGCACTTCAGTAGCAGCAACACCTTTAGCAACTAATCTTTTTTCGAGATTGTCATATGATCTACCGCCAAGGCCATATTTATTAACATCTCTTAGATCAAGAATGATCTTAGCCTCTAGACCTTGCTTTCTTCTCATCAATTTGGCTATGCGAGTACGCTCGTTAACCGCCCACCGCGCTAACTCTTTCGATGACAAGCCCATCGCCTTCTTATTCATCAGGTCTTGTTCAAACCTTTCGATAAGAATTTTATATTCAGCTCTTATTTGAGGAATGCTTTTCCCTTGGGATGTCATCCTTGCACCAGCACCAAGATTTCCGGCAGCGATACTTTCTAGAAAATCAATACCCTCATCTGCCGAGGAAGCAGGCAAAGGCAAACACATTCCTTGTTCGTCTATATAATCCATTATCTTTTCCTATTTAGAAAACACTATCTAACGTGCAGTCACTCAATATCGACATTTCACCTTCAATTTCAGAAAACTTAGAAATGTCTTTAATAGCCAAGTCGCCTTCCATTCCTAGCAAGAGCTTATTTCTCCGCCAAGAGAATGGTAAATAATCAATTTTAGCTACAAGAGTCCTGTCCTTATATACTTCTTTCGATAAAGCATCTTTCAGCTGTCTATACTGTCTCGATTCAGGAACAACCCATAATTCATTCCTAAATTTAAACACAAAACAGATTGAGTCATTTGACTGAACATCACTACCAACTAAGAGACAGTAGATCTGTTCTAAATTAGTAATATCTTGATGGGAAGCTTTCCCACTGGATAACCTCAGTGTTAAAGCATCATTTGATGATGTCAAACCTTCCATAGCTAATGTATTTCCTAGTGTTTAGCAGCACAATAGTAAAGCTTTCCTTGCTAAAAAGTAAAATCATATTTTGTAGGCATGTTTTCAACTTTTTACGAACCTTAAAACAGACATAGGTGTCTCCTTTAACATGCACTAAAGGTTATTTCCTCCCTGAATCCGCGATTGCTTCTGACGTAACAATTAAACCCATATTTAATTACCGCTCTCGCCTTTGAGCAGATCACTCAGCGAAATCTTGTATGGAAGAGCGCAAGACTAGAATTCGTGATAAAGCAAAGCGGTGAAAGTGAAGACAGTCTTCGTCATGACTACCTTTCAAACAAACGAGAATCAGTCACAACCCACCGAGACTCAATAATCTCAAATCGCAGGTGCGCCAAAACACCCTCGACTGGGTACCAAAGCGCAAGATCAGCTCTGTTTGGCGTAACCTTTTTCAGATCGATTTTTATCACAGCATCGTGCTCCATCCTAGAAACAGACTCACCATCTAAAATGATCACTGGCTCACCAAACTTTTCTAAGCTAGGACAGCTAACCGCGTGATTAACGAGATTGATCGTTAGCGGGATTCGATTCGGAAAGCGGTCGATGTGATAAAAGGGCTGCAGCTCATCAAAGTTAATCGCCGCTTGGATTAAGTCACATGTGTTTGTATCTTGCGGCGTTGTTTTGACACTGGGATTTCCGGTGCATCCAGGTAAATGCAAGAACACAATTAAGCCAACTAAGCCCTTCATGTTTCGAAACATCAATACATATCCATCTACATGAGTTTCACATCATAAAAGTTATAGGTTAGGCATTTTCTTCGTCATCCGGCGCATCATCGAAACTCCCTTCAACTCTGGCTTCGCATGTTTCAAACGACAAAAAGCCTGCTTGTTCGTACTCATCAAGCTGATCGAAAATCGCGATGTGGTCGCCATCGGGTTTGATATCCACGGCAACATGATTTCCGTCCGCTCTCTCAAATGTAGCTTTGTACGGTTCAAGCGTTTCCAGGAGCTCTTCTTGCTTGTCACGTGAAGTATCTTTATGGAAAAGGACTCGATACGTTCTATGCCCGCTGGGCTCCACTAGTTTGCGTATTTCTGGCTTGAGTTGATCAGAATCCGATGTGGCTAAGACGACATCCAGAAAATTAAGCCCATAAGCAAAGAACGGAACATTCTCAATCCGATAGAGATCATTACCCAAAGGGGTCGCCCAAAGAGACTCACCGCCAATCGCCCAGTGATTGGGAAGATCGATATACACCTTCTCTAGCTCATCGTTGCTCATTTCAAGTCCTTACCTAGCGCCGCAATACAAAGTCTTCAATGATAAAAGGCACAGATCAAAGATCAACTTACCGCCTTTATTGATCGTAATGGGATAGCGTGAATCCTACCTTGCAGGAGTCACTTCAGAAGAGTTATGTGTAAGAGTCGTTAGCCTTCACGCCCCTCTGTGTATGAAGGTAGTTCCGGGTCTAAAGAGCACCAGTTTGCCTTGTACGCGGTGTAGATTTGGGCATCGATGTTTACCGGTATATCCTCGTCGAACAGAGAGATCGCCAGTTCAATATCCTCTTGGGGTGCGCCCTTAACGCGGAAACCCAAACTGGAGCCACAACATGAACAGAAGGTTCGGACAGTACCGTTAGGCGCAACAAACTCTTTGAGCAGTGGTTCACCTGAAAGCCACTGCAGCCCTTGCACAGCGACCAAAGTCCCAAAAGCCGCCCCATGAAATTTACGACACATTGAGCAATAACAGTTAGCGGCTTTTTCACTGAAGCCACTCACAGAAAACCGAATCTCACCGCACAAACAAGAACCTTTGAATGCCTTAGTCATTTCCTGCATCATCCCTGTTTAAAAGCTGAGTTTAATTGTACAGCGAGCAAGCTTAGGTCATGTAGCTAGTACAGCGTAGGCTTGCACCAAGGTTGCACCTCGCTGCCCCTATGCCTTGATGATTGGTATAAGCTTGCTTGCTGCAACACATACAATGCCGGCAATCAGAGCGTATCCCTGGTTGGTAGGCAAAGAGTTAACCCCAACTATTTTTGAATAGGGTTCGTTAGACTGAGGCCCAGAAAGCAGTCCTTTAAAGAAAGCCACAAAATCAACAGGCAGAAATTCAGCCAAGTACATAATGACTGAATACGTGATCATCATTATTCCTATGTAGAGCAAGATCTTTGGCACCTTTTTACTTTCCATGTGTTGTTATATGCCTAAGCATCAACAAGAAGTTCTAGCGCCTTTGAAGACATTGTAGGCGCAAACTCTATCACTTCGTAGTTCGCTAAATTTTCTCGAAAAAATGGATCTTTTGAGAGTATTTGATCTAATTTAGCTCTACTTTCAACTGTAGCTAGGATAACTCCACCCGTGCGCGGGACTTTCCGGCCGGACAATTGGAAATGCCCTAGCTTGTAATGTGTATTTAAATACTCTACGTGCTCTTTGATGAAATTATCAATCACATCAAGCGGCTTGATATATGTTATTGAAACTACAAACAAAACAACCTCTTTCTGTATTACAAATCATAGATATCTGACGGCGTGGTTGCGCTTGTTACATATTTTAGGTGAGCCGAACATGCCTTGCCACCTTAGACTCTAAAAGTCGAACTAACTCTGGCTGCATACGGTCGTAATTGTCAGGGATATCTAAGCAGACCAACTTTTTCCCTTTGAGCAAATCTTTGAATTTTTTAGACACTTTATTTCTATGACTTTTTTCCATCACAAGGATGACATCAGCCCACTCGACAAGATCACCACTGACTACGGTTTCTGCATCCGAGTTTGTGCCCGCACCAATAGCGTTTATCCCTAGGTATTTGGAGAATACTTCTTCTCCGGTAGGGCTTCTCAACCTATTTTCACTGCAAACGAATAGTAGATTCATCAGATTCCTGGCGATATGTAACATTGTATTCATGTGCATACGCGATATCATTCCTTACCTAAAAGTCAGAAAATCGCTTTACACTTTGAATTTTTAAATTTTTTCAGAAAAGTAACAAACAGTAATTAAGACAAAAACGCGCATGCGCATTTTTCTGCCAACCTTGGCTCGATATCTTCCCTGTGCATATATTTAACCAACTGATTCTAATACTAAAACAGCGTTTATCCAAAATAAAAACGAGCAACTTCATGAACCTAAGCGTGCTACTTCTAAGAAGTAACCAAGCGCGCAGCGTCGTGTTTTTCGATGGCGGTAGGAAACACTCCAAAGTAACACTTACGATGTCACACTTGTTACCGACATCCCCCACCCCAGAAAGATTGACAAGCAACACAAAGGCATCTGAATATCGTCTATTTACGCGCCCAATCAGATGGATACTCTGTTCGATCAAATTATCCCCGCTGCCAGCTTTGAGTGGGTACCGCTACAGGTGTTGCAACCCAATTATCAGCTTGCAGATTGGGTGCAATGCATCTGTGTCTTACCTGCTTTCTGCAGTACAAGTGATAGCGTAGAAATCCTCGAAAAATTTTACCCCGATGCAGGCTCTAGCCTCACTTTTCAGATCGGGCCTAATAGCGCTGAAGCCTACTTTTTACAGAACAACTCCGTTCTGCGATATTCTTGGCAACTGTCCAAGTTACGTATCAGTATCCGCTTTAAACCCGGTGGCGCTTGGGCGCTCTTGAAGCTCCCTGTTAGCGAACTCACCGATCAGGAGATTGATCTTCACTCCCTTGTTTCAACACGTGATAGCCACTTTCAACGGCTGATGGATGAATTACCCACATTAGCATTAGAAGACCAGCTTCAAGCCATCCAGACATGGCTGCAACAAGGCATAAGCGACCTACCCAAGCATGTGGGTCATATTCGGGAGCTGATAGGGCACGTCAATCACTCTCTCGTTTCGCCCATCGAGTTGTCAGCCAGTAAAGGGATGTCTCGGCGTACACTCGAACGGCATATCCGGCATAAGTTTGGCTTAACGCCGCTGCAATTACTGAACAGCGCTAAAATCAGGCGGGCCAGAGAGATGCTGATTCGTAACAGCCATAGCATCACAGATATTGCGCTAAGCTGTGGATTTTACGATCAACCTCACTTCACCAATTTTTTAAAAGAACATGTCGGTGAAACACCCCTCACCTACAAAGAACGCAAATTGGCGCACATTTCCAATACGAAGTGTTAAGCGGTTTATAAGATTCAATTTCCCTTAGATAACAGGAAATTGAAGACATGAAAGAACGACTCCCCCAATCACGCTTTTATCAGAAAGTACCTGCGTTAGTTGACCAACTGATGGCCATGGGTGAAATCCCGGCTGATTCGGCGCTTAAGCCCGAACTGGTTCACCTTGTGCAACTGAGAGCCTCGCAAATCAACAATTGTGGTTTCTGCCAACACATGCACGCGGATGAAGCGCGTAAAGATGGAGTGCAACAATCTTTATTAGATGTGCTGCCAGCATGGCGAGAGCTCGACTGTTTTACCAAGCAAGAACAAGCCGCCCTAGAATGGACAGAAGCCCTAACCCGCTTAAACCCTGCGGGTATTCCGAACGACACGTACCTTGGGGTGCTCGATACGTTGGGCGAAGATGCTTTACTGGACCTGACAAGGCATATTCTGGCCATCAACAGCTGGAATCGAATCTCAGTCGCTTTACAATTTCAACCCGATATAAAACGATAACCGCACGCGAGGACTAGCATGATGAAAAAGACATTTAGTCTACTGGGCACACTCTCAAGTTTGGCGTTCTTTTTCGGAAGCATGATGTTTCTACCCACATTCGCCAACTACGCCACGATAAGCGTGTGGTTGTTTATGCTGGGTTCGGCGTTAATGTTTATCGAGGTGAGTGGTTTAGTAAAAGCGGATTGATAATTTCTGCTGCGGATATAGCATCCTTTAAGCTGTGAGTGCTACAACACCAAGAAGCGATTTCTGCTTGATATGTGGGGATGGTCGCGGATAAGAGTTATTGCTTATTCGCCACTGAGTGTTTTGAAGATGATCGCAGCCCTAAGCACAGTGAAAAAACAAATATGGCCTAATAAAGCAGCTGCTAACTATTCACTAAACACCACAGTCACTTGTTAGCAGCTCAGCTCATTCCCAAAGGTTACTGCTTACTCAACAGGAACTTACGCAACTCTCTCTCAGCACGCATAACAAACAGAATACACACCTTGTCACCGTCTTGCTTATAGAAAATACGACATGGATTAACGACAACTTCACGATAACTTAAATGCTCTAGTTCGGGTGGAATACGACCTGACTCTGGGAAAGTTTGTAGTCGTTCGACTTTGGAGAAGATCGTTTGTACTAACTGCTTTGCAGCAACAATATTTTCAAGTGCGATATATTCTGCGATATCGTTGAGATCAGATAACGCTGGCTCAGTCCAGATTATTTCAGCCATTTTGACATTTTGTCCTTGGCTTCATCATGACTTACCGCTTTACCGTCAGCTAGTGCCCGTTCACCTCGTGCGATCCCCTCAAGAATAGCCAAACGATTTTGCATAAACTCGTAATCATCAACATCAACTAGATACGCAGATGGCTTACCATGCTCAGTAATTAGCACTGGTTCTTTAGTGTGGTGGAGATCGGCGAGGATCTTGGTTGCTTGGCGTTTAAGTGATGTAACTAGTTCTACTTTCATGAGAGCTGCTCCAGAGGAATACCCAAAGTGATACTATTCTATCACTTTGGGTATAGCAAGCTCCATGACAGCCTTGTATGGGAATTTTTCACGCACCCAAAAGAGGCAAATGCTTACGCTGCTGATAGGTTAAAGCTAACTCTAAACAGGACTTGATTACTGCTTCTGGTAACGCTTTCGATAAAGACAGAACTATTGCTCTGTTTCCCTGAAACACCAGCTCTTCATCATATAATTCTCGAAATGTATCGATTAACTTGGTTTGGCAATGAAAGAACAGATAATAATTGTTGGGAGATTTCAGCTTCCAGTCCATTCTTAACGGGCTGCCTGTTTTTACACTGTAGCTTGGTGCACCCCATTTTAGAGTTTCATCGACTTCACCAAGATCCAACTCAGATGCTATTTGAAAGACTAGATTTCGTAGCTCCTCCAACCTAATACGAGCATTTTCCGGATATTCATCGAAACGTTCTTTGACTATCTTGTTCACTGGAACCACCTACTCGCAAAACGTTTTTAACAGCGGCCTTATTGTAAGCGCGAAGCGCTAAAACGGAGGCCCCACCTCATAGGAACGCTTGTCCTTGCCCTTGTTATGTTTTTGCACCTGCTAAGTCCTTGGCTACAGCCAACCTAACTTGATTCATTTTACTTAACCCCTTCAGGTAGAGCTTTAACTCACTTCTCTTTACTATGGGTAGCTTGGAGTTGTCGTACTTGGCAATTTCTACGTCAACTAGATATGAGCCATCTATTAATACGGTGTGTACGTCTTCGAGTTGCTCAGGAGTCCAATGAAGTACATATGCATTTTTAGTATCATGGCCTTGATCAGCTAATGCCTTCCGAAGTTTAGAGTCAGGCTCTTGGAGCGTATCGTTTGATCGAAGTAACTCTTCGCGAAAGTCAATATCCATTCTACTTCCGATTAGCTTCATCTACTTGATGCCTCGTGAAATAACGCGTTTCTATGGGACTGGCCATGCGCAGCTTTGGCAGTTCAGCGGAGCCAGCTTCAGCACGTGGAGTATTCTTGAGCGCTTGTTAAATGTTTTGTTCACCAAAATACTCCACATAAAAGTCTGATGCATCTTCCCAGTCGTCTTCAAATGCCTCAAGTATATGCTGAAGAGGGTTAATGTTATTCCAATCTTCTTTCTCAATTGCTTCGCGGCTGAGAGCCTCAAATCTTGTCTTTACTTCAGGCCACCGAAGAACATGCATACAAAACTCAATTAGAGCTTCTTCGTACCTAGGAGGGCCGATAAACAACTGGAAAAATGCGTCTGCAAACTGACTCCTTTTGTCCGGATTTCTTTCGATTAG
Source organism: Neptunomonas sp. ABH4_499 (assembly GCF_056160565.1). NCBI lineage: Bacteria > Pseudomonadati > Pseudomonadota > Gammaproteobacteria > Oceanospirillales > Oceanospirillaceae > Neptunomonas > Neptunomonas sp. ABH4_499. The sequence continues at coordinate 7,907 of NZ_JBSWXK010000028.1, forward strand.
ATCTAGTATGCAAATGCCATATGGAATTACATCTGGAGCATTATAAGTTTCATTGATTTTCTTCGTTGCTGCTTCAGCGATACTCCAAAATTCTTCTATAACACCCATAGTCATGACACTTAACGAGACTGTCGGATTAGACATTTAACACGATAATACTCCATCCCACAGTCCTCCTTCATATTCTTTAACGCCTAAAAAAAGTTTTTTTCGGGCTCACTTTTGATGTATTCAAACACATTTTATATCGCCGCACGAGCGCTCTCATGAGGCTGCTTTCCTTAAAGTTAGCCTC
>NZ_JBSWXK010000029.1:0-7876 GCF_056160565.1 Neptunomonas sp. ABH4_499
CTGAAGGGCAAAAAAGGCGGGGTTTCCATATTCGAACCGCATTATAAACCACTATAAATCATACGGTTACGTATTTTTCAGGGGCGACTATTTAGCTGCAATGCTAGCAAGCTCCTTCTGCGGGTTCAGTTTGCAACTGTAATTGGTATTTGAGGCTCTATTGCTAAGTAATGCAGTCCACGTGAGCTTTCCTACTACGCCGTCAGCGTTTAATCCTGATGCAGATTGAAACTCTTTGACTGCTAGCTCTGTTTTTCTACCAAAATGGCCATCTACAGCAAGGTTTTTGTTAAGAGATGAGTTTAAAAGGGTTTGAAGCTCTTTTACGGAGCTACCTTTACTGTTTAGTCGCAATATATCGTGAGGCATTTAAGTATTCCTTTACTTTAAAAAAATCCATCCGTCATAAGACAGTTGATCAATGAGGTTTGGCTTTGATCTAACTAATATTCCATCTGATACTTTGATTATATCAATGTTATCAGTTTTAACTTGCTTTAAGTTGGAGCAGATAACATCCTCCGCTATTTCAATCTTATCTATACCAGGTTCATAGTAAGTGATTACTAAAGAGTTTGATTCTTTACTAAACCGAACTGATATATCTGCACCACCGGTATCATTAGCATATTCAATTTTTTGATTGTTCGGTTGTAGGTTAAAAGAGCTTAAAGGGAGCTCTTCAGTACCGATAAGAACATAAGAGTTATTTGGCTCGAAATCAAAACAAGTCTGTGTTTCTGGCTGTGCATGAGCACATCCAGATATTAATAAAGGCACAAAAAGGGCTGGGATAAGCTTGTTGATGTGTTTCATGCAGCTATTCCTTGTCATATGAAACGAAAATTTTTTCGATTCTAGCAATTTGACTACCTAACGTCACTCATCTACGAAGCCTACTCTTACTATATACATCTTATCCAAAACGGTTTGCTCTACCTCCCAGCCATAGATGTCTGCGATCCTATGGATTAAGTCCATTCCGATTCCATGTGAGTCCCCATGGGTATCATCGGTGGCGTTGGTGATCGTAATGGAATTGCTTTGCACATGAACATGAATCGCTTGTTGACTGTGCGTAAGGGCGTTTCGCAGTAAGTTATCCACAACAATGGAGGCCATCAATGGGTCAGCTTGCCATGTGGCATTAGAATCTACGTCGCAGCTAATCCGCGCGTGGGTTTCATCCGGTGCGTAGAGCAACACATCGTCGATCAGCTCTTCAATGTCGGTCTGACCCAGTTGAACGGCGTGTTGGGTGTGCTGCTCTCGACTGATGGCGAGAAAGGTGTCGATTAAGCGCTGCATACGCTGGCTCGCGTTGCGCATTCGTTTTTCGGCGCGTTGATGGACGGGGTTGGCTTGTAACTGCGGGCTGATCAGATCCAGATTGCCTTGAATCACCGTCATTGGGGTTCGAAGCTCGTGGCTGGCGTATCGAGTAAAGGCGTGCTCGCGCTCGATGAAGGATTCAAGGCGTACGACCAGATCTCGATAGGCGCGACTCAGATCCCCCAATTCGTCTTGTCGATCTAAGGTTGGGAAGGCCTGATCTTGGTTATGTTGGTAATGGGTGATCTGCTCCGTTAGCTGGGTGATGGGTGCTGCCAAATGATCGCTGACTTTGCGGACTGTGACAACCGAGATCACCACGCACACGACAACGGAGGAGAGGATGAACAAGAGGTCATCAAACTCGGTATCCATCAAGTTCGAGACCTCTTCGGCCTCGCCATCGACCATGTACCACATCCCCACAAGCACTAAAAACGCGATGATAGCGGTGTAGACACCAATGACTCGGGTCAGCTGATCTTTAAAGGTGGTGCCTTTGAGATACGATAACATGGTGATTCCTAATCGAGCTTTGGCGCGGACAAGCGAAAACCGATGCCTCGCACGGTCTCAAGCATGGGGTATGTGAAAGGCTTATCGAGCGTTTGGCGCAGTTGGTAGAGGTGGCTTCGAAGCGCATCGCTGTCGGGTGCTTCATCTGGCCAGATCGCATGCTCAAGTTGCCCACGCGAAACGACATTGGGTGAATGATGCATTAAGGTGGCCAGTAGCTTGAACTGGATGGGGTTCAATTTAAGCGGTTGCCCCTCGCGGGTGGCTTGGTTCAGCGTTGGGTTAAGCGCTAGATCACCCACGTTCAGCTGATGCACTTGCTTGGATACGCGATGGCTGAGCGCATGGATTCGGCACAACAACTCCGGCATCGCAAAGGGCTTAACGAGGTAGTCGTCAGCCCCACTTTGAAAACCGGCAATCTTATCTTCCAACGTATCCCGTGCGGTTAACAGTAATACCGGTGTGCTGATGCCGCGTTTGCGCAGCTCCTCGCAGGTGGATAAGCCATCTCGCTTTGGCATCATCACATCCAACACAATCACATCGTAGTGTTGTTGTTCGCAGTAAGTAAGCGCTTGCTCACCATTATAGGCGCAATCTGCCTCTATCCCTTGCAGTTCAAGTTGATCGGCCAAGGTTGCCAGAATATCCGGATCATCATCAGTGAGCAGTACGAGCATGGACGATATCTTGAGTTGACGGTTTTGGCTTGAGTATGGGCGAGCATAGCACCGCAATCAACCAGCAAAGCACTGCCGTCCAAAGATCGTGCGAGATTAAATGCGCGCCACGAAGCTGCTGTACAAAGCCTAGAGATGCGCCCATTAGGATCACGGCAATTAAGATCATCCACGGGTGCGGAAGGCGCTTTTGTCGTGCAATAAAGTACAGGCCAAACCAGGCAAAACCGGCACTGGCATGACCTGCGGGGAAACATTCGCTCGCTTGTCGATATTGGAATAGATACTGGCCGATGGAGTGGTAATCGACACTGCCACCGAACGGGGTCATCTCCCAAGGGCATGGCACGCCTGTTACGTGCTTTAACAGCGAAATACAAAACACGGATGCCAGCGAGGAGATGCTCAGATAACCAAGGCCATTGTTAAAGCGTGATAACGACGGCAAGACAAAGCTCAGACACCACGCCGCAACGACGATCAGCGCCATCAAGGACAGCAGGTTACGTGCTCCGGTGTGCAATACATTCGCAAGCAAAGGGTTGTCTTTTAGGGCCCACTGCCCTCCTTCCCATTGGTACAACTGATCGGCCAGCCAAAAATCCCAATGAAACCGTTCAAACAGGAGTGTGCAAAGTGCGAGTAGCGCCACAGGAAGCAGGATGTAGCTCACGAGAAAACGACGATCACCCACGACGACACACCCCAAAGCGATCTTGGTCTTTCATATACAGTTGGGTATCCACCGCCATCAAGCCCAACAAAGAGTGAAATAAGGCATCTTGGCTAGTAGGTGACTTTGCTTGCTCTTGTACGCAGGCAGGATCAATCTCCATCTGTTGCTGGAACGACTCAGAGAGCCACGCCACCATAGGGACGTGAGTTTGAGTCTCTGGGGCGATGAAATACGGCATACCGTGCAGGTACATGTTGTTCTCGCCCAAGGATTCACCATGATCGGATAGGTACACTACGCTGCTGGCCCACTGATCATTGCGCGCTTGGAAATAGCGGATTACATTGGCGATGACATGATCGGTATAGAGGAGCGAATTGTCGTATGTATTACGGATCGCCTCAGGGGAGCAGGTCTTAAGATCACCCGTGGCGCAGATCGGGGTGAATTGCTCATAGGTTTTCGGGTAGCGTTGATAATACGCAGGCCCATGACTGCCCTGTTGGTGCAATACGATCACCGCTTTGTCACCTGCGTTGGCCAGCCATGTATCGAGATGATGGGTCATTGCCTCATCAAAGCAGTGATCATCTTTACAGACGCTGTCATCCCAATAGGCGCTTTGTGGCTGGCTGGTGATCCGATCGCACACGCCTTTACAGCCGGAGTTGTTATCGCGCCAAAGCACAGGAACGCCCGCATGGCCAAGCACATCTAAGACGTTCTCACGGTGTGCAGCGGTTGAGCCATCGTAATTGTCATGCGTCATGTCCGAAAACATACACGGCACTGAAACCGCGGTGCTGGTACCGCAGCTTTCAACCGACCCAAAATTAATGATGGGTAGCTGGGCTAGCTCCGGTGTGGTGTTGCGTTCGTAACCGTTTAAACCAAAGTTCGCAGCCCGCGCGGTTTCCCCAACGATGACGACGGTGACGACCGGTTTTTGAATACGTGACCAAATCGGCGCAAGCTTGGCGTCTTCACCGATGCGTTGTAGGGGGAGGTCTTTCTGATCATAAGCACCGGACAAATAACGGCTGGTGTAATAGAGATAATTGCTTGGAATAATCAGATGGCGAATTTCGCGATGATTTCGAAACGTCGAAGAAAAGGACTTAGAAAAGCCAGAATTCAAAGCGAAAATCGTTAAAACGGCAGTGATTAGATAGATAAGCCAAATCAGCACGCCCTTTTTAAACGATGGATAAGAGACTTTAACCCAGCACACCAAGGCGCTTGGCAGCACGCCAAATAACAACAGATGAGCCATGAAGGCTCCGCTGATCAGATCGTTTACTTCGGCGGTATCGGTTTCGAACGCATTTTGAACCATCGACTTATCGATGATCACCCCATAATGCGTCATAAAAAAGTGAATGGGCGCTGCACTGATAAAGAGAAACACCAGTACCGGTTTTTGCAGCTTAGGTACAGCGACACTTTGTAGAATTACGGTCATGACCGTCGCTAAGAAAAGCGCAAATGCGCCTAAAAACAAAGTGCCTTGTAGCGTATCGGGAATCGTTGGGCTAATGCGTTGCCATAACGGCTGGTTGTAACCCAGCACAAACACCCACGCGGCCAGCGTCGCTAGCCAATGATGCGAAATGCGTAAGCGCGGAATCGATACGCGATGCGTGTCCGAGTTGGACTGGGTAATCGTTGACAGCACAATGCCTCCAAAGTCTTAAAGGGGATATTTTCCCCAAGGCTAAAGAGGCGCATGTGAAAGGAGTGTGAAATGAAGAGCACGTAAGTGCTCCCCTTATCTGAACATCAAAAACGATAGCTTGCGCTCACAAAGAGGTTGCGACCGAGCAGCGTATAGCGGGCGTTGTCATCGTCTTTGTACAAGTTGACGTTGGTGATGTTGTTGATGCCGCCTCGCAGCGTCCAGTTAGGCGACAGCGTTTTGCGCACTGCTAAATCATAGGTGGTGTAGCTGTCGACTGGGTCGCCGTAATAGTCTTGATCGCCGGTGTAGCTGGCGGTTAAAGACGATTCGAACGACTCATCGGGTTGCCATGTAATCGAGGTGCGTAACGTCTGACGTGGGCGGTTTGGTAATGGATCACCGTTTTGATCTTCGGTGTCCGTGTAGGCGTAGCCCAGATCCCACAACCACGCAGGCGCTAACTGCCAGTGCGTATTCAGCTCGATGCCGCTGATGTCGACTTGATCTTCGTTGATCCACATCCGATTACCTGTGACGGCGTCTCGGGTGGCGGTGATCATATCTTCAACATCCGATACAAAGTAGACCGCACTTACGCCCCAGCCCTCTTGCTGCACTTCGATGCCCAGCTCATAGTTGGTGCTGGTTTCGGCCGACAGGTTTTCATCGCCGTAGATGTAGCAACTGCCGCCGCAGCTAACGATGCGGTAATCGGAATTAAGCTGATACGCATCCGGTGCTTTAAAGGCTTGGCTGACGCCGCCTTTAACGACAACACCCTCGGCCACTTGGTAGACCAGATAGCCGCGGGGTGTAAATTCGCCGCCAAAGATTTCGTGATCATCATAACGGCCACCAAGAGTCAGCGTCAGGCGATCGGTTAGGCCGATCTCGTCCTGTGCATACACGGACGCTTGGCTGATGGAGGACTCGCCATCTTCAAAGTAGGCGACCTTATCCTTGATCGTCTGGTCGCGGTATTCAACACCGACGGTCAGGTTATGATTTGACATCATCTTATTGACGGAGCCCGAGAGCGTGAGGTTTTCCTCTTTTAAGTGGCGCTGCATCGGATCATCGTAAGCGTTGTTGTAGTCATCAATATCGCTGTCTTCGTAGTTTGCCGACAAGGTTGTGCGGCCCCAGTCCCACTCGCCCTTATGTGTCAGGCCAAGGGTGGTGCGCTCTATACTCTGATCGCGGAACGAATCTACATCGCCGTAGGCGGCCAGCGGGCGATCGTCTTTGTTGAGCATCAGATCGATATCTAAGATTTGCTCATCGGTGATGGCCCACGACAGAGTCGACTGCAGGTTACGGGTGTTTTTCTCTTCGATGTCCGCCACCGTGGGGTTATCGTCATCATCGGCGTACCATGGATCACGGTTAGACAGCTCAGCCGACAGGCTCAGGGAGACGGTATCGCTCAGAGCACCTGCGGTATAAAGATTGGTGCGCAATTGATCGCCGTTGTCCCCAGCGGTGGGTGCTCGGTATTCGACATCGACTTGCCCTTGCCACTGGGCCGTTGGCTTTTTGGTGATGATGTTGATAACGCCGCCCATGGCATCTGCGCCGTACAGCGACGACATTGGCCCGCGCACAACCTCGACACGTTCAATGGCCGATAGTGGGATAGCGCTGTAGTCAAAATCACCGCCACGCCAGAGTGCATCGGCGGATGAAACACGCTTACCGTTCACCATAAAGACGGTGTAGTTACTGTCCATACCGCGCAAGCTTAAGTTATCCCGCCCCGAGCTGTCCGTCATGTTATGAGCACCTGCGGTGCGCCCAATCAGATCCGCCAAGCTATTGGATGGGGTATCCATGATCTCCTCTTGGGTGATCACGGTCGTAAAGGCCGGTGCCGATAGCGCATCGTGCTCAGTGCTGGAGGCACTGATGATCAGGTTATCCAGATCCACACTCTCCTGTGCAAAAGCACTCGGCGACATAGCGCTGAGTAGCGCAAGGGTCAGTAGATGAGGCGTAAATAAACGAGTGCTAGGTAACAATGAAGCGTGATCGCGACACAATGGCAATGTCATACGGCTGTCCTTAATTCATTATCCAAACGCAAAAAGAATATGCCGCGCCAGCATTGTGAAGGGGGCAACACCCAGCGCGGAGACTGGACTGTAATGAAAGTGATAACGATTATCAATAGCTATATAGTGATCTTGCTCGCGGGTTCGCTTTTCTCCGTACAAGTCAGGAGTATTTAGTTCCTAGGTTTAAGCAGGCAGAGTCTTGTTCGTCACGTCTCAAGGCCGTAAGCGGTTGCCGCTAAGCCTATTGATCATAGAGACAGCAAGTACAGCCCACAGAACAGCATAAATCACGAGCCAAGCCGATAAAATCCAACCATGCGTTTGGCAAATACTGATCGAGAAGGACGCCACTTCAATCATCGCTAACGCCAAGGCTTGAACCGCTAGAATACTGAACAAAGCAAGGGCATCCAGTATGCCGAATGCTGATTTTAAACGAACCAAATTAAAGCAAAGCAGCACTAAAAATAGCGCGACCCCTAAACTGATCAGTAAATTCTCTCCGCCGCCTTGGCTGGCAAGACGGCTGACGGGCAGTACTTCAGATGTTTCTTCTAGAAAGAAATACAAGCTACCCAGCTTGTAAAAGAGTAGGCTTAGCAGCATTTCGACTAATGATAACAATACGACTGTGAATCTGATGAGCTTCATACTTAGTGCCATCAATTTAGGGTGTTCGATATATCGGTCGAGTTTATTTCCTTACTCAACATGTTTTTCAGCTTTTTCTTTAAAAATAGTATCTATCTTAAAGGCCATGGGTTAATCAACATTGGATTTTAAATTAATTTTCTCAGTATTTATTGAAGCAACAAAAAGGGCAGCCATGCTACCCTTTAATTTAATTAGTCGCCCCTGAAAAACACCCTTTACGCACGGACCAAACTCAGGCTCTGTGCGTTCATTTCTCTTCTTTCCAATAACCCGATCAAATACA
>NZ_JBSWXK010000030.1:0-7241 GCF_056160565.1 Neptunomonas sp. ABH4_499
TCCTCCAGCCTGGGTCGGAACATATCGTTTTGCGGTTCTGAAAGCTTCTTCTTCGGTTTCATAAATCAACGATTCTGCAACTATTTGGGCCATGAAGGGCAAAAAAAGCGGGTTTTCCATAATCGAACCGCATTATAAACCACTATAAATCATACAGTTACGTATTTTTCAGGGGCGACTCCTTATCCTTATACAACCACAATAACTGAGCAATATTATACCGGAGCGCGTTATAGAAAACACGCTCATTGTTGATTACGAGCAAGTCAGCCACATATTCAATTGAGGGTCACAGGATAGACTTCTGATTACAAAAGATAAATAAACACTTAATACTGCGCTTTCCAAATAGGTATATTTAAAATCTCACCTAGTTTTATAGCAGATGCATCTACATCCTTGCCACTACCATGATCCATGATGTTAATTCGTTCGCCATCTTCAAATACAAGATTCATTTCATAGCTATTATAAGATCCGGAACTTGAGCTTGAGGAAATTCGTTCTTTGATAAGCTGTATGGCGTAAATCTCCTTTATATAACCTTGAACCATCCTGTCTTTCTGATTCACATTATCGAATTCCTTACCCACATAATAAGTACCATTAAATTTATCTATCGTGAATTTTTTATCAAAGCGGGAGAGTGTGAAATAACTCATACCACCAAACATCACGCAAAAACAAATCATAAATGTACCCACAGCAGGATTTCCGAAAAACAAAAAATAAATACCAACTATAAAAACAACAATAACAGGCACTATAAATAGTGATTTAAATATTCCCATAGATGTCGATCCTTTGATAAATATCTTATCACTTGAAACGACCAATTTTTGAGATTTAAAACTGGAACCTCCTGGGTTACGCGCATGCCAACCTACCCTCTGAGCTACGATGTCATCAGTATCCGCCAGTTTAAGTTCGTATTCTTTCAGGTTTTCAACTTCCATTTCATTCATACCAAACAGGTCCTTGTAAATAAAAAAAACATCAGGAAATCATAGTCCTTGGTATACACACATTTAGGCTAGACTGAAAATATAGACTTACATGAGTAATAACCTAGCAACCAAATACTAAAAAATTTCCAAAATCGTAATTTCAATCATTTAAATTGGCAAGTTTTTAAATAAAAAACTCTCAGAATTTTACTTGCAAAAAATCACCCTAAAAACCATTAATATTGAGCCTTCCAAATTGGGACATTTAAAATCCCACTTAATTTTACTGAAGACGTTTTCACATCATCTACAGACTGACGCTGCATAATATTAATGCGCTCACCGTCCTTAAGAACGATATTTATTTCATAACCACAATGATTTTCGGACTTAGCATTTCTTAAATTCAAGAACCCCCTTCCTTTTAGAACCTGTACCGCATGAATGTCTTTAATATAACCGTTAACAATCAAATCTCTCTGACTAGCCTCACCTAAATTATTGCCTATGCAGTAAGTACCTTTAGTTACATCTAATGTAAATTCCTTACCCGTTTTTTTAAAAAACTTATAAGCTATACGTAGTAATACAGCCCCTAGCAAGATAAGAAAAACACCGAAAAACCAATCACCAGAAAAGAAGTCAGACAAGCCATATAGAAATGCAGCGATACCAGGGGCTAGAAAAAGAACAGTTAATTGATCCATTTTCTTAGGCTGTTTAATGCGTATCTTATCATCTGAAACGTCTATACTCTGATTCTTAAAATTAGTGCTGCTAGCGTTAAAGGCATTCCAGCTAACCTTTAGTGCCACAGGGTCATCTACATCAGTCGACTTGAGTCCAAAGTTATTCAGGTTTATATCTTGTATTTCACTCATGCTTAACGATTCCTTGTTAACGAATACAATCCAACAATGCTATGTTGACCTATGCAGCTTTACAAAAGCTATTTCTCAATTCAGCGATACAGCGCTTCTAGGCAACTATAAAGACCAAAGGCGAACAATCCGGCCGCCGCAATGATAACCAACCAGCTAGCGTAAGGCGAATCTCTAAGCCTTTGACCGACGTTCTGTGGTTGTCAGCATCGATCAATTCATGGCTCAAACGACTTAGTCAACTAGCTCAATCACAAGAGCTTGTACTATGCTTGAAAGACCTGATGCTCCTTAAGTGATGAGAAATGGCAGGGGTAGATGACGGTACATTCGACCAAGCTGTGACTACAGCACCCATCGCAGGTGATTGTTAGATGTTAATTTAAGCGCGTATTTTTGCTTGTTTAAAATAGCTATTCAGTAATCTTGAAATATCATGGATTGCACTATCACCGGCATCGTCAAAGGCCTGCACATATGCACCAAATGATGCTTTCCATCCATAGCCCATAGTTAGGCCAGAATAATTGAACTCACCTGTAACTTCACTTACCCATAAAGTCGGTTCATTAACAGAGTACACGCCCCCTAACGAAACAAGTGCATCACGTAAGGTATTCACGAAACCACTATCTACATCTCTAATAACAAATGAAGTGTGCCCACTTTTGGACTCAGTGAGTTCGCATTTTACAGTTTTCTTTCTGACCATAAGCTATACCCAATATAAATACCACAACAACAAAGTCAGAATAAATAACTTATCAACCACATACTTATTTTAAAAAATGATAGATAAAGCTCCATAAGGAGGCAAGCCTCAACCATCGTTAGCTCGCCTCCTAAAGAGACAGTTACTCTTTAATAAAGACAGAAGGAGAATCTACCTTATCCTCAGAATACTCAACATTAATTTGATTTTCATCTCTCAGGTAAGATATTGATTTTATATACCCTTCAATTTCGATTGAATCTTCAAACACAGGAGGAGAGTCAGGCATATGACACTTATCAAACGTTGGCTTTTTATTATAGATTTCAATAATTCTGGTTTTATCACTAAAACCAGAAATCCTTTTATAAACAAATAAACCATTTTCTGAGGATAGCTCTGTAACAACATCAATTGTTACTGGACAGGTATTAGGCTCCTCATTACCACAAGCAGTCAAAAAAATGATTGTAGATAATGTAATTAGATATTTCACCATTGCTCAGACCACTTTGAAGTATGTGTAAATGCGTTTGCAATTCCTAAAACTGTCATATAATGAGACAACCCATCATCAATTCTCACTTCAAAGTCACCTAAAGGAAGTAAAGTATAATAATCATGTTTTTCATAAGGTTCAAAATCATAGACACTTCTTACTGACCATTGCGTACTGAAGCGTTCCCCTGCTCTTTTAGTAACAGATGAGAGATAGAAATGCGCATCTGTTTTATGTAGCCTATGATCACTTTGTGCTGCCTCTAAGACTCCGCCAGGCTTTAGTTTACCTTCAGTTCTAAAATTCATATTCCTCAAAGGCATTGCGTACTTACTATTAAGGAAACCTAGGTCCTTACTAGAAATGTTAAGAGGAAATGTTGAGCTGCCAGCTATATCTTCAATGTAGGACTTAATAGCTAGTTGTGTTTTTTGAACAATAGGTGAGTTTTGATACACATAAGAATCAACTTCTGTTGGCCTACCGCCTCCATTGACGTAGTGATTTGCAAGTTTCGCAGCTTCAGGTAGTCCCTTAAACTTTCCGCCCCACCAAAATGCTTCGTACATTTCGACCAGAAACTCTTTTTCACTATCTTCGAACTGTGCTTTACTCTTAGCTTTACATGAGAGGTGATCTAAAGCATCTTGGATAAGTTTGTATGAACTTTTGTTTCCGAAGGCAGCCATTTTACCTAAATGCCATACTGGAGACATCGGCATATTAGGCTGAGAGCCGCATAAAGTTGCTTTCTTCGCCAAGTCATTAATAAGCTGTTCTGTACCGTTACCCATAAAACACTCCTTGTTTATAACTTCTGAGAATCCTACCCACCTAGAATTCATAAAACAAGAGACTAAAATACGTCACAATTTTAGGGACACTTGTAAAACAAAATGACAGATTGTATTTACAGATTGCGTGGCACTCGGGTAGATCACGCCACGTGCGGCATAGCCCATCCTTGCTAATACTTCGTAAACCTTCACGGTTTGCAAAGCTGATGATTCCCTGAATGAACCCTTGAGTCAAAAACACTTTGCTTATGATTGCACGGCTGGATGCTTTTAGCCTTATCCTAATGCTTACGATTCATGCATCTAAAGTGATGAGCAATGGCAGGGATAGATGAGATGGCACATATCCATAAGATCGAAGATCATCAGGAAGTGCTACCGGTAATCTTAGTGACCACTCCATGAGCGACCGTGTGCGGACCTTCTACGCAGTAAAAGCGAGTACCAACACTCAACCGACTTAGGTGAAACGGCAGCATATCTTCCATCACCACGTGCATCCGTGCTTTAAGAGCCCCCTCTAGGAAGATGCCTCGATCAATAGCGTCACCTTGGTCGTCAACAAACTCAGGCCAAATCATGTAAATGACATTATTAGAGCTGTCTTCCACATACTTAAAGTCCCATCGAATACCATTATGTGGTGGGCTTTTTCGGCCACCTTGGGCCTCGGTTAAAATCGTAATTTCAGCTTCGAGCGTTTCTGAATGGTTATACAGTCTGATCATTTTTAAAAAATACTGCCTTATTGGTGATTTTGTCGCCACACATCTCGTCCAAGAAAGCCGCCTAAGCCAAAAAATGGAATTACGTAAAAAGGCCAGTACCAAATAAAAGGATTTCTACCATGGTGACTAAAGCCATTACGAAATAAGTACAATAGCATCGGCAAAGCCACAATAAACCCAACTGCTGTAGAAAGACTCACTTTGTGGGTTGGAGAGACTGCCCCAACTATGAAACCACCCAAAACACTAGCTGCAATAGGTGCCACTAAAGCGCTCGTTCCAAACCGCGTAAATATTGGATGGGACAAGGTTATTTGATACCAAACGAAAACGGCTCCAACTATCCCTAAGACGATGGCCAATATGTAACGTAATTTTTTGTTCATACCTTTACACACAGAACGCTAAACATGATACGAAATGGAGGTGGTATTTCCCACTAGAATTCTCGACTATAATCAGGAAAGCCTAACTCAGCTTTCAATCGCCAAAAAACGGACTCTGATAGTGCTCCATGAGTAATTGCCCCAACTTACTCCTGTTTGTACTAGATACCCAAATGAAGTAAACACTTTGTACCACCGCTGGCTTTTACTGCCTCACAATAACTTACTATTTTCGATAATGATTCAATCACTTCACTTTTTCTAAAGGACAGTTTTTCGTAGCTACCGGAATCGGGAGAGTCTCCCTCAGTCCAGCACCAACCACCTTTTAACACAACAATGTCAGGCGCCTCAGAAAGGATGAGTAACCACCCTGACATTATTGACTCAAATTTCCCAACACTTTCAGGCGGAATAACTGTTCGGCCGTACAAGCACAACCCACTGGTTTCTTCTTTTTTAGAAGGATTGTATGTAGAAACCCAAGAAATTGAATCTGAGAAGTAGTTCAGCAGATCATCATGAATTTCTACACGATCAATCTCTTGAAGCTCTTCGTATCTATCGAGAGAAAACGATCCGTTCTCGATAATCAAAAACTCATGATTCAAACCTGCCATACATCCCCTCTTGGTGCCGCAAAGCGGCTACGCAACTTTAGCTTATCCTGCAATAGACTGAACAAACCAGCTAAATAAACCCGAGCACGTGGTTTTACCTTCAGAGTCTTTTACCTCGACTGCGACCTCGATTGTGCCTCGACCTCGACGATCCAGCTGTTCTAACAGAGATTTCGATGATTCCTCTGACGCTACGGCATAGGCTTTAACTCTTGATTCAGCTGGTCTTTTAAATTTTATTTGAGAGTCTCGTAGAACCGGAACTACTTTTCCTTCCAGTTCACGAAATGATTCAGCCAGCAGTTTTCCAGCAGCCGTTTCAGCCAAGGTGAACTGTGCACTGGCGTGCATAGTGCCCAGATGATTTGATACTGCTTCAGACATTTCGAGCATCAATGCTCCGTCATCGGCTTTAGACAAACCAACCGTTTGAGCGAATGGGATTTTAGTTACGTCCATTTAAACTACCTTATTCCATTGTTTTACATGACACTTTCATCAGACGCGATTTAGTTATAGTCGAGTTTTGAGGTAAAGTGGCGTAGACGCCCAAAACCTGAGTCTGGATAAAAACGTTAACTGAAGATATTTTTTAAGTGCCTGCACTTGTATGGTATTTTTTATATTGTGGCATCATAAATTTCTCTGCTTAGTGCAATTGAAAGTTTTGCACACATTTGAGTTAGCCACCCAACCCAAAGATCATCATTCACTTTACCCGTAAATAATAAGCCACTTGGTTCAAACGAAACTGAGATATACCTATTGTCACTTTCAGTTCCATACCAATATGGAAAGTCTTTACCTTCAATCCAGCCATCCATGCTTCGATATACATCTGAGATCTTTTCCCAATCTTCATCAGACAGCTCTTGGGGAATATTTAATGTTATTGATTGTTCCATAGTTTTCCGTATGCCTAACGCTGAGGTTTTCGGCTGAGTGGTAGCGCGTCAAACGCTGTCAAGGTAGCACTACCTCAAGCTTTGTTAAATGCATTTCTGACAATTGGCACGCAATAATTCTAGTAATTCGGATGCGACATCTGAAGTACCATCAAAAGAATACCAATCCGATTTTATTTGTCCCTCAGGCAGTATTTCGATCCAATTGCACATCCAACAAATAGCCGCTTTCATAATGAGGCCCTCCTCCGAAAAGAACTCCAGTCTATAACCAGGAATGAAACATCTCATAGGTTCATCCGATGGCAAGTCATTCCAGAGGTCAACTACCTGCTCAGGATTAGTAACACTAAAGTTAAAGAGGCTAAACTCCATATGGTTATCGCTACCATCTCTCCCTAATGAATTCGGTGAAATACTTAGCGCCTCTTTGAACGTTGGGCCATCGCCATGAAGCAGAGCCCCATCGATTTTGGCAATTCTCTCAGTTATTTTGTAAGCATTTTTCATTCTTAGCTACTTGAACATTTAAGCGGCGAGCGACGCAGGAGCGAGTCCGGCAGCCGAAGGCTGCGAATTGGTGCACTTGTATGGTTAATCCTGTTGTTTTAAGGGTAAATTAGAGGCCCACCCTCAACGGCCATTGAGGGCCTTCATGCAGCAGCTCGATTGTGCGACGGCTCCTCTTACGAGAGACCGATAACAAGTGTGTAGCGCTGCGTGACTCTATAGCAATAACTCGAACAGTCATTGGGGCCTCGAGCCC
>NZ_JBSWXK010000031.1:0-6870 GCF_056160565.1 Neptunomonas sp. ABH4_499
AAGGGCAAAAAAAGCGGGTTTTCCATAATCGAACCGCATTATAAACCACTATAAATCATACGGTTACGTATTTTTCAGGGGCGACTAAATACGAATCAGCTTTTTATCAGGTGACAAAGATACGATCGAATCCGGATAAAACGTTTTCCAAGAATCTAATGAAACCAAAGACTTCCCATCCAAAACCAACATCTGGTTTGGAAAAACCTCATCTGCTACTTTATACCTATTCTTATAGCCAGTAACATATGCAACTCTATCTAGCACTAAGCCAAGTTCTTCCACATAGCCATCGAAATCATTGCCATCGAACAAATTCCAAACATCTTTGTACTTCGACCAAACCTTCCCGCTTATTTTTCCATAATCGTCCACTGGAACAGCATCTAACCAAGGCGGGCTTACAAGACTTTCATCCTCGACAAAAAATTCGACTTTAAACCTTTTACCAGTGCTTTTTGAGTTACTTGTATATTCAATATCAATTTCGCCCTGATCATCAAACCTCAAAAACTTAACATTACCACCTTCATATGAAACATCCTTATCACTGATAACACCAAATTTTTCTTTTTCCATCATACCTTTATTGAAAGATGAAGAGACGACAAAGGCTTTACTCTCACCCACCTTATTAATCCCATCTAATCGATAACTAGAAATAAAAATCTCTAGCTTTACATCATTGTGAAACTCATAATTTCTTTTATCGATATTAAATGGTGCAACATCTAGAACAATCTGGTTAACCCCATTTTTCAGATACTTTTTCAACCCAAACGTAGAACTTATATTTTTCAGATCGTTTGTTTTTAAAACTTCGGCATCATTAACAAACACCCTTAAATACATACTCTCAGATAGAATGCTAATATCATACGAATAATCATTAGCTCTAACCAAGTCACAATAAAAAACAAAACAAAAAGAAAAACAATAAAATAGGTTCTTAAACATCAACCTTACCTAGTGAGAGCAATTAACAGAGAGAAAACATCATAGATCAGAATCAGCCGTACCTTGGACAATGGCGGATGCATTATTCCCTTTTTGGAACAGGAATGAAGAGCTTCTAAACGGGCTATGGGTTTCATTAATAACCTGTATCGTAGATGTAACATACTTCGAATTTATCATCAAACTTACAAAAATACATCGCCCTTTCAGAAACATACTCACCATCTTCATTCTTGTAAGTCAATGGATTTGGTATAATGGAAATCATTTTCCCATCAGGCGATAACCTCATAAAATGCTCGCCTTCTTTTATTTTATAGAAGTCATCACCAAATGTAAGACCATCTTCATTCAAAGGATCACTTTCTAAAACCTCATCCGCAAAATCATCCACATCATAATTTATCACACTAGATAAATGTTTATTAACCCTATGCAAAATCTCTTTATAAGCCTGCTTATCATCTCCTTTTATAATCTCATAAACATTTTCATATCCATTCCATAGTTCTTCTTTGACATCTTCATTAACAGTATCGATTATTTGAGCATCAAGCCAACTCGGCTTAGCTAGATCCGCATCTTTAACAGAGAATTCTACAACTATCCTTTTCGAATTATCACCAGAAAATCTATTTGCGTAACGAATCGTATATTTTTTTATTCTAACATCAGATAAAACCTCCATAGCATCACTACTATTAACCCTCTCTCTTCCGATTTTTTTAGGCCCGTTATTTTGATACATAGTTTGGCTATCAGTATCAAACCTCAAATTCATCAAATCCAGAAAACTCTCTCCTTCAGACGAATTCATTGTCAATGCTAGATCTAAGTAGAACAACTCATCATCGAAGTCATACTTTTTAGCAGCCAAATCGTAAGGCTCTAAATCGATAACAATTTTATTATTACCATCTGCCAAATATTGGTTAGCATTTAAATTATAATTAATCTCACCTTTACCAAGCTTGCTAACGACCTCTGCATCATTTACATACATCTTTAAAACAGCCGAGTCGCCATCCAGCTTCACATAATAATATCTTTGCTCACTAACAACCAAACCACTACACAATAGACCAAATACAACAATTAGAACTTTAAAAAAAATATACGGGCGGCCATCAATCGACATTTTTGATGAGCCTTCGATGATGATCGCGCCGCAACACGTGCGATCACCAACAGTTGCAATGGGTCGACCGCCTGCATCAGAGTCCGCCGCGACTGATACGATAGCGGATGTGCCATGACCTTTTTTGGGACAGGAGTGAAGATCTCCTAAACGGGCTATGGGTTTCATCATCTAATCCTTGATATTCCATATCCCATTTTTATCCTTCCAAAGCATTATCATAATTCTCTCTTTCCTACCTAGAGATTTACTTAAATAAACTATTGGGCTTGGATCAAGCAAAGCTAATTTACCATTACCAACTATTATAAGATTGCTTTCGCTTGCATCAAACGCCCCTAACTCATAACCAAGCTCAGGATCTTTAAAATCAGAAAACAGACTTTCATAAATCTCATCTTCTGTCATACCTGTATCAACGCTATATTTATGCAAATAATTTTTTAGGAGCGACTTCACAGAGCCGTCTTCAATTGAGGCATAGGTTTTCTTATATCCACTCACAACCTCACCATGTTCTTTTTCAGATAAATCTACTGCTGAACTTCTATACTCACTATCATAAAAATCATAGGCCAACTCAAATTTAATTCTATACCTATTCCACTCTTCTAAAGCTCCTGAGCCTTCTACTTTAATAAATTTAACATCAGATATTGCTTGACTTCCTGCAGTATCGACTATCTCAAGTGAATTTTCGCTATTATTAACATTAACTTTAAAATCAAACACATAGCCTTCATCCAAAAAAACATCTGAACTTGCTTCAGCATCTTTTATTGAAAACCTAAACCGTGCACCATCCAAACTTTCATCTTTAACTTTAAACTCTATATCTATAACATTTCCACCTTTATACAAAAGTTGATTAATTGGAAATCGACTTTTAACATTACCCATTGTTCCTATTTGGAAACTCGGCGACATAGCCGGAACATCATTAACCCTAAACTTAAAACCAGACGCTGATATAGAGTATTCCAAGACAATTTTTTTTACTGAAGGATCCATATTATCTCCAAAAGCAACCAACCCAAACAAAACAAAAAAACTAAGACCAATAATTTTAAAAATATATCTCACCTAACACCCCACCTGGCCTTAATGAAATTTTCTTTTTAGCTTCGGCATTAATATCTGAAGACTCATCTTTAGTTTCCCAATCGTTCGACTCTTCATTAGACCAACCAATCTGTATTTTTGATGAATATTCTAATGTAACTCCAGACCACTTCAACTCACATTTCGCATTACACTTCTTCCCTTCCTCTGTTCTGGTTGAATAACCCGGACACCTCAAGAAGAGATATACTCCGCTCTTCACCAACAGAGGTGCCAGGATCACCGCCCCGAAGAAATACCAAATTGTTAAAGACGGTTGGAGTAGATATAAAAAAGCCCAAAGTACTTTGAACACTTTGGGCTTCTTAGGCTAGAAAGATTTAAGGCTCTACCAACAATGTTTCATCACCGGTGATGATCGTTCCACCATGGCTTGTCTTACAACCTACATAGGCAACGGGGCGGCCATCAATCGACATTTTTGATGAGCCTTCGATGATGATCGCGCCGCAACCAGTGCGATCACCCACAGTAGCAATGGGTCGACCGCCAGCATCAGAATCAGCCGCTACTGATACGATGGCGGATGTGCCATGTCCTTTTTTTGGGCAGGAGTGAAGATCTCCTAAACGGGCTATGGGTTTCATATTAAAATGAATAATCGTTTGATATAAATACTGGTTCAAACTTACCATTTACCTTTTTAAACGCTATATTAAGACGACCAGTCTTCCCGTCTTTATCCCAGGCTAAGGGACTATAAATAAATCGCGACAAAAGTCCACCGGCCAATATTTCCATTTTAACATTAGAGAAATCAGGCTTTTTCAAAACTGCACCATTTTGATCAATTTTTTCAAAATGCTTACTAAGGTCTTTTATAGTATTTTCAAACGTCCAATCATAATAAAAATTAGATATAGACTTATAATATGGTGTAAGTTTTTCCATATACTCGATTCCCTTACCACTATCAATATAGCTATAAGCGTCCATATAGGCATCTTTTAATTTATCAAAGTCTGTTTCATCTATTTTCTCACCATCCAGCCAATAAACATCTTTTGTCTCAAAGCTTTCAATAAATATAACAAAAGATACAAGAGTTGATTTTTCTGGAATTGAACCAGCATAGAAAATAGATTTTTCGGATTCAAATTCATCTTCTACCTTAACTGTTCCCTCATCATTAGATTTTAATTTTACAAAAGCATCTTGATCTTTACGTTTAATTTCAATTAATCCATACCTTTTCCCAGCTAGCCTGACACCTAACTTAATTAGTGCCTTTTCGCTTAATTCACGAATAATCTTATCGTCTTTCTTATAAGCTCCCAGAAAGTTAACCTGAACCTCATTTTCACCCTCTTTCAAGTAAATATCTATTGGCACCAACAATGACCTTGATTGAATACTTTTATTTTTAACAACAGGCAAACCATTAATTCTTATATCATACACCGTATCAACAGATCCGATTGAAATATTTGCACCACTGCCAGCTATAACAATTCCTGAAAAAGAAATTAATCCTAAAAAATAAAATAAAAATAAATAAGTCTTACTAATCATTCCTTTATCCATGCTGGTATATTATCCGTCACTTCGTCCACCGTAGGCTTCATTAAATAAGCCTCGGTTTCTGCTAGCCCTGATTTTGCATCACTCTGACTTTTATTATCAATTCCATCTCCTGTATTATCATAATCTTTACCTGAAATCTCAAATGCAATCCCAGCTTTAAGCTTTAGTCCTTCAAAGAAAGGTCGTTTGTACTTCTGATTCCCCCCATTCTCAAAAGTTGTTTTCCACTGATAATTCCAACCTCTATTTAAGGAACCATAAACACCTAAAGCAGCCTCCAACATGTACACTTCGGCTCTAACCCTCAATGTAACGGTAAAGGAGTAATCTTGCGCGGTGTGCGTGACACTCAGCAGCAGGTAATCGGCGCACTCTTCAGGGGTATCGTCGTGGCGTTCCAGCGTGAAGCTTCACGGAAGATGGACTCGGCAATCAGCTCTATCGTTTAGTTTTGGTAGATCTTGCAGTCGCTGGTTTGGGTCAAAAACCAAAACCACGGCACGATTACTGCCCCGAAGAAATACCAAATTGTTAAAGAGCGACTTGAGTAGATATAAAAAAGCCCAAAGTACTTTGAACACTTTGGGCTTCTTAGGCTAGATAGATTTAAGGCTCTACCAACAATGTTTCATCACCGGTGATGATGGTTCCACCATGGCTTGTTTTACAACCCACATAGGCAACGGGGCGGCCATCAATCGACATTTTTGATGAGCCTTCGATGATGATCGCGCCACAACCAGTGCGATCACCCACAGTGGCAATGGGTCGACCGCCAGCATCGGAATCAGCCGCGACAGATACGATGGCGGATGTGCCATGTCCTTTTTTTGGGCAGGAGTGAAGATCTCCTAAACGGGCAATGGGTTTCATATCTAATCCGTTGCTATAGATACAGCATGAATGTTCATATTCTTATCGAAATAAAATACTGGCGAAACTTCTATATAATGATCAGCCCAATGAATAGGAGTAGGTAAGATCCTTACAAACCTACCATTATTGAACTGTTCAAAACTATATTCTTCCTTTGAGAAATCAAATTCTCCAAAAGCTTGCCCCTCGCCTATATTCTGAGGGTTCATGGCATCCATATTTTTAACAAAATAATCCTTATCACCTAAGCCATATGCTTTTGCTGTTCTATCCCAAACATCGGAAAAGAGATCTAAATATTCTTCTCCATTATTATGTTCAACATACCCTCTAATGTCTTTATACTTATCTACAACTTTACTTTTTACTTCATCTGTAAGGTCGAAAGGTATTGCATCGCCCCAGAAAGCCTCGTCCAAATTATCATCATCAATGTAAACTGTAATTTTGACAAGATTACTTTCATATTCTTTTCCAAAGTTAGTGACAAAAGAGGATGTGGAAAATTCACTAACACTTCCTGTATTAGCTACCTCACCCTCTCTATTAAATTCAATATTTTTTAGACTCTTATTAATGGCTTTATATTTATCACCATCTTGCACAAGATAGATAACATCCACGCTATCATCAATGTTTTTCGATTCAACATCCAACCTAACTGATATAAAAAATCCGTCTGCTAAATCTTTATCAAATACAAATGATCTATCTTTTAATAATCTTGACTGCTTAAAGTTAACAGTTATTTCATTTTTACCGGGGATCAGCATCTGATTGATAGGCTGCGAACTAGCCAACTCTTCTGGAAAGCTTTTTTTGATAACAGGAATCCCATTAACCCTAATATCAAACATCGCATCCCCCCCACTGAAATACAATCTATAATTCTTCATCCCTGATGCCTCTAGATCTTTATTAAAAAAAATCATATAAAAAAATATTAGAAAAAAAAGAAATAATAAAAATTTAAATTTTTTCCAAAGGTGGATTATATTCATCAAAATCTTTCACTGAGGGTTGTATTAAAAGATGGGTATTTTCAAGTGACTCCTGTTCACTTGAGCAGTCGTCACTATTGCCACTGGCGCATAATAATTTTTCATTATAATCTGCCTATATATTTCTGCATAACTTTCTTTCAGGCCCCAAAAATTAGTCCCCCCTGAAAAACACCCTTTACGCACGGACCAAACTCAGGCTCTGTGCGTTCATTTCTCTTCTTTCCAATAACCCGATCAAATACACTGCCA
>NZ_JBSWXK010000032.1:0-4915 GCF_056160565.1 Neptunomonas sp. ABH4_499
GTATTTGATCGGGTTATTGGAAAGAAGAGAAATGAACGCACAGAGCCTGAGTTTGGTCCGTGGGTAAAGGGTGTTTTTCAGGGACGACTACATAGCCGCAATTTACTGCGGCGTTACATTTCACTACAGGATTAGGCGCAGTTGCCAAATGGAGTAAGGGGTAAAGATGTTAGTGGTTCATATAAAGGGAAAGCCAAATGATTGAATTCATTTCTCAGCAAAATAAAAAGAATCTAATCCTATTTGTTCATGGATTTTGCGGAGGAGAGGCGACCTGGCGGAATGGGGAGGCACGCTCCTTCCCTGAATTATTTTCCGATGATATAGAAGTATCAAAAAATTATGACATAGCCCACTTTTCATACTTCACCAAGTTACTAAACCTTTTCGCCAAGGCGGGTAAGGTTTCTACGCTTGTTAAGCGTATGTTCGGAACTTCACACGGAAAACTGGCCAACAATATAAGCATTGAGGAAATCGGAAACTTACTTAGAACTGAAATCCGATTTAAACTACAAACATACGACAATATTATCGTTGTTGCTCATAGCATGGGCGGGTTGGTAACCAAAAGTGCTATTACAAAAGATATTGAAGAAAAGACACCATCAAAGATTAAGCTCTTTATCTCTTTGGCTGTACCCCACCAAGGGGCAGAAGCGGCAACTTTCGGAAAATTGATAAGTGACAACCTTCAGATAGAAGGACTTTCACCGCTCAATGATTTTATTCACAAGATAAATGATGAATGGCTAAAAACCAGCTTAAGGCCAGCCACAAAGTATTTTTACGGTGTGCATGATTCGGTTGTCAAAAAAACAAGCGCCGTCCCGATAGATAGAGAAAAATCTGATGCAATACCAGTAGATGAAGATCACACCAGCATTACGAAACCTGAGAACCCCGATAGCACGATAGTCATGGCTGTCAAACAAATGATATTAGATTTTGAAAAGAATGATCCCGGAATATCAGCGCTCGAGCTAAAGCAGCTTGAAGCTGAAACAGACTTTGACGATGAACTGTTTGTCTTAAAATTGATCTCTGCCGATATACACAACACGACGATAAGAGAGGCCAAAGAAGCATTTTTAAATGCAGAGTATATAAGGAAAATATTTAGTAGTTCTTCGGATCAAAAACGGCTATCTGAATTATATGCAAAAATACGCAAGGTTTATCAGAATAGCTACACAAAATACATTCATGATGGCATCCCAAGTTCCGGGTTATTGTTAGCGGATGTACATGAAACAATCATTAAAGAAGATAAGAATTTTTTAGACACGTTCATTCTGTTTATAAACGCCATCCATAAGCAGGGGATGCTCCACCAACTCGCCAACTCAAATGATGAAAATATTTGGTGGGTAAAAGACGGGTCAATAGATTTACTTAGAGACCTCTTGGCGGAGGGTGAAGATGAATAAACTTCCATATATCCAGACAGAACGCGAGCTGCATTATAACTTAGGAATACTTCTTTTGATAATTGGAAGCCTTGCTCAAACTCCCAGAAACAAGAAAGTACTAACTATTGACAAGATACAATCATTTTACTTTCTAGTTACTAAGCCAGCCTTCTTAAACAAAGTGCTAATGTTGGCAAACAAGCGTCAAATCGACATTGATGATGTCGACTATTACACGGTAGACATACTTTCTGTAAATGTCGACGAACTCTTTAATCGAGATCGACTTTTGATCATGATAAAAATACTGTCATCTAAAAAGTACTTGTCGTCTGAATATTCTAACTCAGAAGGGTTCTTATTTGACCTGACAGGTGCCGGAAAATCTATCGCAAGCAAATTAGATAGTGGCTACTTCCGAAAAATAAAACTATTTATCGAACAACTTTCATCGCTTCAATCGCAGAGTCCTAGCAAACTTAATGGGTATATAAATACAGTATTAAAGCAGGGAATATAATGAATCTCTCTCAAGGTTTACTTTTAAAGAATTTAATACTATGCGGGCATCGAAAAGATTATCGAGTCAAATTTCATCCAGGTATAAATATAATTTATGGTGATGCTGATACGGGAAAGTCAAGCATACTTAGGCTTGTTTACTATCTTCTTGGCGGAAAGCAAATCAAGATAGACGAAGAAATTTCTTCATCAGTAAAGTATGCAGTCCTTGAAATAACCATAAATGGCACGCCCTACTGTATCAGCAGAGATATTTTCAATCCCTCAAGAGATATTGATGTATATTCTTGTAAGTACTCTGAGATATCAAGCTCCTTTCCCGAAAAATACAAATCCAGCGTTACCAAAGGAGATGATCAAAATAAAAGTCTTTCCGAATTTATTCTTGAGGCGCTAGAACTTCCTGTCGTTCGATTAAAACAGGCCCCAACAAAAGATTCATCAGAAACAGCCAGGCTTAGTTTTCTGGACCTGTTCAAGTTTATTTACTTGGATCAAGACGATGTTGGTAGCACTCACATGCTAAACATTGGGAACCATGTCGTTGAAACAAAAAACAGGGAAGTCTTTAAGTATATATTTAATGTTCTCGACTCTGGAATATCCGAGATAGAAGTAGATATAGCAAGTAAAACACAAGAGAAGACACAGCTTTCGAACCAGTACTCTGCTATAAGCCACTTTTTGTCTCAGACTGAATTTAAAAGCGCTGAAGATTTAGACGAAGAAATAAGCAGCATAGACAACATAAAAATTGAAGTGGACTCTCGGCTTTCAGATCTAAACAAGCGAATGACGAGCGACAATGAACTATATGAAGGCCTCAAAGATGCCCTAAACACAATTAATTTGAATATTGAGCAGCAAGAAGAAGCAAAGAGCAACGCTTTACGAAGCATTGAAAGATTTAGCCGACTCCTCAACGATTACCAAAATGATATTGACAAAATTGAATCCAGCCTCTCAGCCAAAGATTTTATAGGCAGAGATATTCAGGAGAAAACAAGCTGCCCTATCTGCGAAACCATTATCGAAATCGGTGACATATCCGATAAATTTGACATCCCAAGTGACACACGCTTAAAAAGCGAGCTGACATCGATCAAAAGGAGATCAAAAGATCTCAAACAGTTGGTATCTGATAACAGATCAGATTTAAACTCCGCCAACTCCCTCCTAGCTGAACTCTATCAGGAGAAACAGAAAGCCAGAGAAATAATGGACGAAGAGCTTTCAA
This sequence comes from Neptunomonas sp. ABH4_499, assembly GCF_056160565.1. NCBI lineage: Bacteria > Pseudomonadati > Pseudomonadota > Gammaproteobacteria > Oceanospirillales > Oceanospirillaceae > Neptunomonas > Neptunomonas sp. ABH4_499. The sequence goes on from NZ_JBSWXK010000032.1 coordinate 3,172, forward strand.
ATTCTATTTCACCATATCTAGCCGAGCGAGACGCAATTGTCAAAGAATTAGCGCAACTTGACGAACGTCGAGAAAGGGCAGTTCACTCCCTGCGAATAAGGAACAAGCAGGCTGCACTTGCTGACCAAATAGGCCGCTTAGAAGGAACGATCGAGAAACTAAAGATTAAACTTGATGAACTCAAAAAGAATGCCCCGTCACTTGATAATGTTTTGAAGGATCTAGGAGCCGATATCAACAAATTTATTCAGCAGGTAAAGATTAAAAACCATCACGGCGTAGGAATAGACGAAAAAACATTTTTCCCAAAAGTCAGAAATATTGAATACAGGAAAATCAACTCAGGCGGACTTAGAACAATTGTTTCTATCGGATACTTGGTGTCCATCTTACTGCAGAAACTGCGTAAAGATACTAATATTCCAGGATTATTAATGATCGACACCGTAGGGAAATTTCTGGGGAAAACCCCTGAAGATTCCGATGAAAGTCAAATTGACAACGAAAGTGATGTTGATGGTGTGGCAGATCCAGAGAAATACAGAAATCTATTCAATGCATTAGTAGCAGTTGCTGAAGAGTTCGATGATAAAGGTAAGCTCTGTCAGATTATATTGGTAGATAATGACATGCCTCGGGATGTAGCGTACGAAAACAAAGGTTTTGAAATAGCCCACTATAGATCTAACGGTATCAATGGGCTTCCAATTGGTCTAATCGATGACTGGGATTCGGCCCCTAATAAATTAAAAATGTAACAAATCAAAGCACGCGGACTTGGCAAAGCGGTCGCCTTTTTTGTTCCAAAAAAGTCGCCAACTTCACCAAGCCGGTGTTTGAGGCGTTACATTTCATTCGTACCGTCTTGCGCAACTTGCCTTTAGTATCATTAGTGATACTATATAGGTATGGCAAGCATCAAAGATATCCTCATTCAGATGAGGAACAACCCAAAATCTATAAGATTCAATGACTTATGTAAGGTCTGCGACTCTTACTTCGGCGAAGCTCGCCAATCGGGCTCTAGCCATAGGGTTTATAAGACCCCATGGCAAGGCGACCCGCGTGTAAATATCCAAAACTCCAAAGGTAAGGCAAAGCCTTACCAAGTGAAACAAGTTTTGGCCGCTATCGAGCGTATGGAGGTAGAAAATGGCTAAAGAAATCGATCGCTACACATACCGCGTTACTTGGTCTGAAGAAGACCAAGAACATGTTGGTTTATGCGCGGAGTTTCCAAGCCTAAGTTGGCTTGAAGAAACTCCTGAAGCTGCATTGGCTGGTATTAGAAACCTAGTTCAAGATTGCGTATCTGACATGCTTTCAAACGACGAGGACGCTCCAGTGCCAATCTCAATTAAACAGTACAGCGGCAAATTCATGGTTCGTGTTCTTCCCGAGACTCACCGCATGCTCGCAATAAAAGCTGCAGAGTCAGGCGTAAGTTTAAATCGCCTTGTCTCCAGCAAACTGAGCTAAATGTAACAAGGCCAGTCACAATCGCCACCAAGCTGGCTGGACCTCCGCTGCGTTGCTTCGTTTATGCTTTAACGCTACGCTAGCACAAACAAATCAACCCAGCTCCGGCCTGTGCTGGCGGCGTTGAGGCTGTCGGATAAGTCCTGCAGCCCTCGACCTGCGGTCGAACCCTCGGTTACACTGCTTGAAACAAACTTTACCCCGCATGGTGCAACGGATGGCACGCTTCAAACACTACGATTACGAGCAAACCAAGATGATTCCG
>NZ_JBSWXK010000033.1:0-3138 GCF_056160565.1 Neptunomonas sp. ABH4_499
TTAAAGCATCTTAGCTTTAAACGCTCTTTAACAATGTGGATTGATGAAAACAAGTTCTTGTAAATTTATACAAGCGCCAATAGGTGATTTTTATCGTTACAAAACTGTCTCTTGAACAGACGCCTTCGGGTTATATGGTCAAGTGACAAAGCGTGCACGGTGGATGCCTTGGCAGTCAGAGGCGATGAAGGACGTGGTAATCTGCGAAAAGCGTCGGGAAGGTGATAAACGACCTGTGATCCGACGATGTCCGAATGGGGAAACCCACCCAACTTGTTGGGTATCTTTATACTGAATACATAGGTATAGAGAGGCGAACCCGGGGAACTGAAACATCTAAGTACCCGGAGGAAAAGAAATCAACCGAGATTCCCTTAGTAGCGGCGAGCGAACGGGGACCAGCCCTTAAGCTGCTTTGTTGTTAAAAGAACGCTCTGGAAAGTGCGGCCATAGTGGGTGATAGCCCCGTATTTGAAAACATATAAGCAGTGAAATCGAGTAGGACGGGACACGTGTTATCCTGTCTGAATATGGGGGGACCATCCTCCAAGGCTAAATACTCCTGACTGACCGATAGTGAACCAGTACCGTGAGGGAAAGGCGAAAAGAACCCCTGTGAGGGGAGTGAAATAGATCCTGAAACCGTGTACGTACAAGCAGTGGGAGCCGTTTTAGGACGGTGACTGCGTACCTTTTGTATAATGGGTCAGCGACTTACTTTCAGTAGCAAGCTTAACCGAATAGGGGAGGCGTAGGGAAACCGAGTCTTAATAGGGCGTTTAGTTGCTGGGAGTAGACCCGAAACCGGGCGATCTATCCATGGGCAGGTTGAAGGTTGAGTAACATCAACTGGAGGACCGAACCGACTGTCGTTGAAAAGCCAGCGGATGACCTGTGGATCGGAGTGAAAGGCTAATCAAGCTCGGAGATAGCTGGTTCTCCTCGAAAGCTATTTAGGTAGCGCCTCATGTCTCACCATTGGGGGTAGAGCACTGTTTCGGCTAGGGGGTCATCCCGACTTACCAACCCGATGCAAACTCCGAATACCAATGAGTGCAATCATGGGAGACACACGGCGGGTGCTAACGTCCGTCGTGGAAAGGGAAACAACCCAGACCGCCAGCTAAGGTCCCAAAGTTCTAGTTAAGTGGGAAACGATGTGGGAAGGCTTAGACAGCTAGGAGGTTGGCTTAGAAGCAGCCACCCTTTAAAGAAAGCGTAATAGCTCACTAGTCGAGTCGGCCTGCGCGGAAGATATAACGGGGCTCAAACTAGACACCGAAGCTGCGGATGCCATTTATGGCATGGTAGAGGAGCGTTCTGTAAGCCGTTGAAGCGGAAGCCGGGAGGCACCGTGGAGGTATCAGAAGTGCGAATGCTGACATAAGTAACGATAAGGGAGGTGAAAAACCTCCCCGCCGGAAGACCAAGGGTTCCTGTCCAACGCTATTCGAGGCAGGGTGAGTCGGCCCCTAAGGCGAGGCAGAAATGCGTAGTCGATGGGAAACGGGTTAATATTCCCGTACTTGTTATAACTGCGAAGGAGGGACGGAGAAGGCTAGGCCAGCACAGCGTTGGTTGTCTGTGTTTAAGGCGGTAGGCTGAGATCTTAGGAAAATCCGGGATCTTATTAAGGCCGAGAGCTGATGACGATCTCCCATGTGGAGAGAAGTGGTTGATGCCATGCTTCCAGGAAAAGCTTCTAAGCTTCAGGTTATAACGAACCGTACCCCAAACCGACACAGGTGGTCAGGTAGAGAATACCAAGGCGTATGAGAGAACTCGGGTGAAGGAACTAGGCAAAATGGTGCCGTAACTTCGGGAGAAGGCACGCTGGTGACGGTGATCGGATTTACTCCGTAAGCTGTTGTCAGTCGAAGATACCAGGTGGCTGCGACTGTTTATTAAAAACATAGCACTCTGCAAACACGAAAGTGGACGTATAGGGTGTGACGCCTGCCCGGTGCCGGAAGGTTAATTGATGGGGTTAGCTTCGGCGAAGCTCTTGATCGAAGCCCCGGTAAACGGCGGCCGTAACTATAACGGTCCTAAGGTAGCGAAATTCCTTGTCGGGTAAGTTCCGACCTGCACGAATGGCGTAACGATGGCCACACTGTCTCCACCCGAGACTCAGTGAAATTGAACTCGCTGTGAAGATGCAGCGTACCCGCGGCTAGACGGAAAGACCCCGTGAACCTTTACTATAGCTTCACAGTGGACTTTGACATTACTTGTGTAGGATAGCTGGGAGGCTTTGAAGTGTGTACGCCAGTATGCATGGAGCCAATCTTGAAATACCAGCCTGGTACTGTTGAGGTTCTAACTCAGGTCCCTTATCGGGATCGAGGACATTGTGTGGTGGGTAGTTTGACTGGGGCGGTCTCCTCCCAAAGAGTAACGGAGGAGCACGAAGGTACCCTCAGGCTGGTCGGAAATCAGCCAATGAGTGCAAGCGCATAAGGGTGCTTAACTGCGAGACAGACACGTCGAGCAGGTACGAAAGTAGGTGCTAGTGATCCGGTGGTTCTGTATGGAAGGGCCATCGCTCAACGGATAAAAGGTACTCCGGGGATAACAGGCTGATTCCTCCCAAGAGTTCACATCGACGGGGGAGTTTGGCACCTCGATGTCGGCTCATCACATCCTGGGGCTGAAGCCGGTCCCAAGGGTATGGCTGTTCGCCATTTAAAGTGGTACGCGAGCTGGGTTTAGAACGTCGTGAGACAGTTCGGTCCCTATCTGCCGTGGGCGTTTGAGATTTGAGAAGAGTTGCTCCTAGTACGAGAGGACCGGGGTGAACGAACCTCTGGTGTTCCGGTTGTCACGCCAGTGGCATTGCCGGGTAGCTATGTTCGGACGGGATAACCGCTGAAAGCATCTAAGCGGGAAGCCCCCTTCAAGATGAGATCTCACTGGGGCCTTGAGCCCCCTAAAGAGCCGTTCAAGACCAGGACGTTGATAGGCTGGGTGTGGAAGCGTTGTGAGGCGTTAAGCTAACCAGTACTAATTGCTCGTGCGGCTTGACCATATAACGCCAAAGGCGTGTGTATGAGACAGTTAGATAGAAATCACTGTGTGCTTGTAGAGTTAAGATCAGGGCTTAGTAACTAATGAGTAGTGACTAAGACTTGAAAACAA
>NZ_JBSWXK010000034.1:0-2369 GCF_056160565.1 Neptunomonas sp. ABH4_499
CTGAAGGGCAAAAAAAGCGGGTTTTCCATATTCGAACCGCATTATAAACCACTATAAATCATACGGTTACGTTTTTTTCAGGGGCGACTAGCGACTCCAGAATCAACAGACTCCATTGGTCCCCAACCCGATCAAGCACATCCCTTATCGGGCAAGGCTGTTCGAAAATATAATTATTTTTGGAAGCATCAACACCAGACATACCAATACACCTAAATTCGATTAACGAATGAGATGATAGATATAATAAAATATAATCAACAAAACACTTGGTAAAAGTGCCAATGGTATTTCTTATCTATAAATCCAAAACAATTTCAAAATAGCACCTTATAGATCCCCCCTTAATGTATAGGTCATATTTATCTGACCTAGTCTCATTTTTGTGACTTCTTGTACACTTCTAAATTTTATATATCATCCTAAGTCTAATTTTTAGACCCTTGATTAATTAGGAGACACAATGAGTTATTTAAATATGAAATCCGGCGCTCTAGCGGCATCGATTTTATTCGCAACAATGTCACTAAACGCACTTGCGGAGAAAAGAGACATAGACCAAGAAGAAGCCAATCGTGCTTTAGTAGTTAACTTCTACAATGACTTTTTTAACAACCATAATGTTAACGATGCAGCTAAGGTCGTCGCCGATAGTTACATTCAGCACAACCCACACGTGCCAGACGGTAAAGCCCCCTTCGTAAACTTCTTTAATGGCTTTTTTAAAGAAAACCCAGAATCAAAAGCACGCATCGTGCGCTCGGCAGCCGATGGGGACCTTGTATGGTTACACGTGCAATCTACCAACGGTAAAGACGATTTAGGCGAAGCGGTGATTGACCTATTCCGAGTGGAAAACGGAATGATCGTAGAGCATTGGGATGTCATTCAACCAGTTCCAAGCGAGTCCGCAAACGATAACACCATGTTTTAATGATTGATCCCTAAGCAGGCTGCACACTGCAGTCTGCTTTGCGATACAGGTTACTCAAAATCGCGCTCGATCAACTGGATAAGGTTGTTATCCTCAGTAATACACTGGCCAACTCATTCCAAATCCGTAAGTTCGTTTGGGCACCGCAATGAGTTGTAGTAATTAAACGGCCACCTTAGCCCCCCTTACTTATTTAGATTTCTTCTGAAGTTATCGTACAATTTTTGAACAGACTCATCGGATGCAGCCTCAAAAAAATCAAGCATAACTTCTCTCGATGAGAATAAGTCCTCTAGCGTTATCGAGTAACCGAGAGCTAGGGGAGACGAAGGCACCGCGTTATAAGACCAAATCAAAGTACCAGAGCCATCAAATAGCTGTCCTGCAATATTAAAGCGTGCACTGAACTCATCAGAGAAACCGTGTACTCTACCCAATACAGCCACATTAATTGTCATGATCAATTTATTATCAGAGTTTTGATCAAAGATCACTTTCAGGTTATCAGCTTTTACCTTTTCAATGAATTGATGGCGAATCATATCATTTAAACTAACTTGCTCATCTTCCATGTATTTCAGCGTAAGTTCCCTTAAGCCCATACCATCACCAGCATTCCCCGTAGGGAATTGACCAATGAGTTGAACTTCAACGGTACTTACGGCATGTAACATTGAATTATTATCTGGGTTGGATTCGATACGTATGGTTTGAAGTTGTTCAAAGTTTTCTTTATCTAATTGCACACTTGGCACTGAGGAACAACCGCCAAGGGCAAACAAAAACAGTAATGCAAAATATTGGGCTTTCATTTTATCTCCAATCCAGACTTTCTATTCGTTTTAGATCTTTTATTCATATTTCGTCGCTACACAGGCTTAGGGTAGATACTTCACTAACGTGTGGTTGCAACCAGACAGCTCGGTATCAATGATTTGAGAAATAACACTCCAATCACCACCGGCAAGGCCCGCACCTATCATGGGATAACCTATACGAGCGTCACCGAATTCCGCTTTCAATTGGGAGAAAACACATCTGATTGCATCATAGTCAGCTTTAACGCCTTGCCCACCCCAGTGGAACTGCGTGTAAGCATTTATGATCGTTATGGAATTGCCGTTTCTGGTGACCATTACCTGTGAATAGGAGCCTAGCTTCTGCTTTGCCCCCTTTTCGGTTGTAAGGTCAGCTTCAAAGGCCTCTGGGAATTCTGATTTGATCGACTTCGCGATACCCGCTCCCATAGCGCAGAAGCAGTTACACCCGTGGACGATGACATCAAACTGCCCTTCTAGCGCAAGCTTAATGAGATCCCCTTCTATGGTTTTCATGGACACTCCTTAGTCACCCCTGAAAAACACCCTTTACGCACGGACCAAACTCAGGCTCTGTGCGTTCATTTCTCTTCTTTCCAATAACCCGATCAAATACA
>NZ_JBSWXK010000035.1:0-1971 GCF_056160565.1 Neptunomonas sp. ABH4_499
CAATGCACCGAGCTGCTGCATGAAAGCCCTCAATGGCCGTTGAGGGTGGGCCTCTAATTTACCCTTAAAACAACAGGATTAACCATACAAGTCAAGCCAGTAGGACGCCAGCGAAGCTGGCGCCTCTGCTTGAAGCGTTACATGCCAAGGAGAAATCGTGGATTTTGTTAAAAAATTAGAATTCGGTAATTACACGCTTAACTTTGGTGAAAGCAAGGTGCTTCTTGATCTATTCGATCAGGTAGTGATGCCTTCATTTTTTGAGATGAAATATATTCGAAAATTGAAAGGCAAGGGTGAATATTTTTTTCTGGACACAAAACTTATTGTTTTAGATGACAATCCAGAGCAACCTGTATTGGGTATCTCAGGTCGACTAGTTAAGAATACAAAGCTTAAAAGAGACCAAATATTCAGAACTGATGGTGGGATTATAGAAGATAAAAGCGAGCTAGAAACAGCCCCTAGCTCTACTTTCCTTCTAATACTGAATACCCACAGATTAATTTTGTGTAAGGAGGTGCCGGGTGCGCCAACCATTCAAAATTTTCAGAGCACCAGTCAGTATTGCTTGAAAGAGCAACACAAACAATTTATCGAAAAAGAATATGAATCTGCGAAGTCACTGCGAGATCAAAATCCTGAATTAGATAGAGTTACCAAAAGATCTTTGGTAGAGGAATATCCATATCCGTCGCTTCGTATTACCCCACTTTCAGACAAGGAATCTTTAAAAGACTTCGTTGGAAGGTTAAAGCATATAGATAAAGTCACAATAAAACTCTTACCTACGAACAAGGAGGAAATAGATAACGACGATTTTTGGTCTGATTTTGGCCGTAGACGGGAAGAAATGAATAGCAAAACTGCAAAGGTTGAGTTTTCAAATTCGAAGGAAGGACTCGACGGTGATAAGGTGTACGAGCAAGCCAACTCTGCTTCAGGATTAGGAAATTCAGAAGTAAATTTCAAAGGGTACGATGAACAAGGGGATACTATACGGGGTAGCAATGATGATTTTAGCCTGACTGTTGAATTAGAAGAGTTATCCAAGAATGCAGAGAGGGCTGCACGTGAAAAGTATGCTCAATTTCAGCATCTTGTAACAGAAAACGTAATTAAGCTACCAAAATTAGCAAATGATGTAATGGTTAAAATTACTAACATCTTTAGTGGCATTAAATAATGAGATATTCATTTGACGACTCTGAACTAACTAGTGAAAAGTCTCTCTGGGATGTGTATAAGCAGTCGCGAAGAATATTGCCAAGTAAGTTACAGGTCTTTGCGGTCTTGACCACGATGTTGTGCCTAGGAGTAAATGCATTTGTATTGGTGGATAATGATGTCTTGCTTCTAAAGGAAGTTAGAAAATGGGCCGAAATGGGCTTCAATTTTGGCATCACTACTCTTGGGTTCCTGATTGCCGGATTCACAATATTTGCAACATTGTCCAAGCCAAAAATGATGCTTGCTATGATGGAACATACGAACAAAGAAACAGGGCTTCGAACACTAAAATACAATTTTTTCGCATTTATGAAAGTTTTCATAGCATACATTTCTGTTTCTTTGGTCTATTTGTTTATCGTCCTTATGGGGCAGCCAGATGGATTGGTGGCTAATATGGTTTCTCTATTTCCGAATTCTTCCTGTGTTAAATCATCAATCATAAAAGTTTCTTATTTAATTGTTGGGAGTAGCTTTGTTTATTTACTGCTACTTCTAAAATCTTTTATTTTCAATATTTACGCGATAGTTATGAATTTTCTCAGATGGGAATATCATGAGGAATGAGCATGTAACAAGTGACTGTGGTGCTTAGTCAATAGTTTTAAGCTGTTTTCTCACGCCACAGCTCCTCGTTCTTAATCATGGTATTTAGTCGCCCCTGAAAAATACGTAACCGTATGATTTATAGTGGTTTATAATGCGGTTCGAATATGGAAAACCCGCTTTTTTTGCCCTTCA
>NZ_JBSWXK010000037.1:0-1568 GCF_056160565.1 Neptunomonas sp. ABH4_499
CTGAAGGGCAAAAAAAGCGGGTTTTCCATATTCGAACCGCATTATAAACCACTATAAATCATACGGTTACGTATTTTTCAGGCCCGACTAAGTAGCTATCAATACCCGCCAGCATCAATCCCGCTTGAGTAACGCTGGTGAGGGTCAAACCAATGGCGATCAGTGTGGTCTATTAAACACGTCCTTGGCTGAACAACAAAGTGCTGTTGATCGAATTAAAAAGAGCCTCGGATGAGGCTCTATTGGATCTAACCTGGAAAATTGAGTCGCTCAAACCAAGTTCGTCTGGATTCTGAATATTCGAGGATTTTCCCATCTTTGAAGTGAATAGTTAAAGGATAGTCTTTATCTAAACACTTGTTTTGATTTTTTATAGTCTCAAAGCAAACGGTATCGTCATAGTTGTCCGGTATAAAACTTCCATGATAACTAATGAAATAAAGTCTGTAACTTCCATGTTTTGGTATTTCTCGCTTTAATGATTCTTCGACCAAAGATTGGTTTTTTATAAACCACTTAATAGAGGATTCTTTGTTGCTAGGGAAATTTTCAACCGCAACAATTCCCACGTATTGATTGCTCTCAGCGGCCACTAATGTTGGTGCATTAAATGAGTAATAATAAAAAATCATAATAATTATGATGATGGATAACATTGCAGTTAATATTTTTTTCATGATATGAGGCCTTGCAGATTTATTTCAGTTTCCATCTTGGTGATGAAAGGCTTATACCCGAAGTCCTCGTGTCTTTGTAAAAAGAACCATATTCTAAATAGATCCAGCTTACTATATATTGGGTGTAATATATCCTTGGCGTCTAATCCAAAGTGATCTTCTATGGTATATCTTAGTTTCAGAGAATAGCTTGCACCAGATGTTTGATATGAGGCTATATCTATTCTAGCTGCATAGATATCATGTACAGTTATTACTAAGCCATTGAAGTTATCCTTAAATCGGATGAATTTTGGTAAAAGACTGCTCTTTAAAAAAAATCTGATTTGTTCAATTAGTTTTTCATCAAGTTGATATGAATTATTTTTAAATTCTGATTTTATTATGTTTAATGTAGAGTCGTTTCTTGAGTCATTTAATATTTGAGAATGTAGCGCTTTGTTCAAAAGAGGACTTGAAAATGGCTGACCATTGTTGTAGTGCATGTGGTCAATCATTCTTTTTATAACGGATTTGTATGGGCCGATGAATGAAAACAAAGATGCTTTTTTTTGAAATTCTTCAAAAAGAAGGTCGGCACATTCATTTTTCGTGATAGGGGCGTTTTTTGATTTTAAAAAAGGAGTGTTTCCATAATAAACAATAGTTTTAGTTAAGAGGTATGGATCTACATGATCCGATATTTCCATAAGGTCATAGCTTTCTTTTAATTCTCTCTCTGTTAAGTCCCCATGTATCATATCAGGGGCTTGATAATCATCAAATTTTCGTTTTGAAGTAAATAAGTTGATAGGTGTTGCTAACGAGACTGTCGGATTAGACATTTAACACCATAAGACTCCATCCCACAGTCCTCCTTCATATTCCTTAACGCCTAAAAACCGTTTTTTC
>NZ_JBSWXK010000038.1:0-1357 GCF_056160565.1 Neptunomonas sp. ABH4_499
AATAGGCAAATAAAACGATTTTCAATAAAAGCGCAGGATCATAAGCAGGTGCACCGTTATGGTCGTTACGATAACGGGATTCAAACACACTAAGGTCGAGTTCATTATCAACAACGTGATTAAGGGTATATTCGAAGGTTCCCTTCTGGATTTGATCTGCAAACCGCAACGGAATCATCTTGGTCTGTTCGTAATCGTAGTGTTTGAAGCGTGCCATCCGTTGCACCATGCGGGGTAAAGTTTGTTTCAAGCAGTGTAACCGAGGATTCGACCGCAGGTCGAGGGCTGCAAAACTTATCCGACAGCCTCAACGCCCAAAGCAACCGCGCCGCAGGCGTCGAATTGCCTATTCTTGTTAAATGCTTTTGTTCGTTCCACACATTAAGCATTTTTGATATGGCCCGTAACGGCCGTCCTTGAATTCAGTAATACCGCCGCAGTTATGGCAGAACTCACTGGAGCCTTTGTCCCAACGCCAAAGCCGGTAACCGCAATATACAGCCCATAAAACGCTGATAGAAAATAAAGCGATACTCAGTAGTGCCATTCCTTTAACAAATAGATCAGAAATGCCACTAAAAAGCGAGCTATGTCCCAGTCCATCAAAACCGTTCATGGCTATGAATAGCAATACAAATGAACATAGAAAGAGAAAGATAGGTATACGAAAAAGTTTAAGTAACATCCAATTCATGATTCAACATCCATATTCAGAGCGCGGCTATTTAACGCAAAGCACAGCGGCGAGCGACGAAGGAGCGAGTCCCAGCGGCTACGCCGCGGCTGGTGCGTATTGTTATAACTTAGCTTGCTATTGGCGTACATAGCTCTAGTAAAACTCCGGATGGACAGCGCAAATAAGAAACTATTTGCCCCCAAGGTTTACGTTCAGGAGCTTTTAGCTCAGTAGCACCATACTTTAGGGCCGCTGAATGTGCCGAATTGACATCATCTGTAACCAAAGCGATTTCTGTGCCCAGCGGCTTCTCTGATTCGGAGCCGCTGACATAACCACCTTTAAAATTTGACTCGCCTAGCTCGTGTGATGCAAACGAGAGCGTTGTTTCTCCGGTACTAAGCTCACCGTAATCTTTTTCTTCTGTGATGAACTTTCGAATCATGCCAAACGCACTTTCATAAAATGATAGAGCCTCATTTACATCAGCAACATAAATAATTGTGTATCCAAACTTAATCACTTATTTCTCCGAAATGTATTGAGTTATAACGAGACTGTCGGATTAGACATTTAACACCATAAGACTCCATCCCACAGTCCTCCTTCATATTCTTTAACGCCTAAAAAAAGTTTTTTTTCGGGCTCACTTTTGATGTATTCAAACACATTTTATATCGC
>NZ_JBSWXK010000039.1:0-1028 GCF_056160565.1 Neptunomonas sp. ABH4_499
GTGTATTTGATCGGGTTATTGGAAAGAAGAGAAAAGAACGCACAGAGCCTGAGTTTGGTCCGTGGGTAAAGGGTGTTTTTCAGGGACGACTAACTAAGCCCATTTCAAAGGATTGAAAACAGGTCATGAAACGCGAAGATTCAATCGTCACGCTTAACGATAAAGGGACGCTGCTTGTCAGTCATGACTCCCACCACAAGTACCTCAAAAACTCGTTTATTTTCTTGTCGTTTTTGTTTTTGATTTCCATCTTTACTTTTTTTAGCAAAAACGAGGACTGGCTCTGGGGCTATTACCACGCATTTGACGAGGAAAAAGCATATCAGATATCCTGGAGAAAGTGGAAAGGGGAACCTCTGACAGATCAGGAAATCGCTACTCTTCGAATAGAGGAGCCGATAGATACGAGTTACCACAGAAAACTATTCTTCATTGAAAACTCTCCTTTTATATTCTTATTATTTTTATGTTTCTATTTTGTTTTCATTCTAAAAACCAAATCAAAAATCTTCATTGATAGGGAACACGGGATTGCCTATTCCTACCTCTTCAATAACCTATACATCAGTCGCTTTGAGGACATTTTGGCAAAAAATAATTTATACGAAAGCTCTTGGCCGCCTTTTCATCTGAACGCAAGACACACAACAGACCATCCACGAGGTCCGCTCTTTCTGTGTTTACAGCGCTATAACAGCAAACGCACTGGCACGTTTTGGCTTGGGGACCACCCTGCAACCAGTACTTATATGAATACTGAGCTTAAAGAAGCCATTATTGGCTTTATGACAGATTACGACTCCAAAACAGAGGAAGAATGGCATAAGGCGTTTGATTTCAAACACCCCACTTGGCTTGGCAAAGTACGCTCTAAAATGGGCGAATTTTCACTGTTTCCGGATCGTAGTGCGACCTTACCTCAGAAGGTGCAGAAGCAGTTGGAGGAATATCTAGCGAGCCACACTTCTAAGCCATGATTTGATGATAAAATGCCTACCAATACGGTGTATCGGTAGGCCACATAACTA
>NZ_JBSWXK010000040.1:0-981 GCF_056160565.1 Neptunomonas sp. ABH4_499
CATGCGGGGTAAAGTTTGTTTCAAGCAGTGTAACTGAGGATTCGACCGCAGGTCGAGGGCTGAAAGACTTATCCGACAGCCTCAACGCCCGGCTCACCGAGCAAATTTTGCTGGCGGCAGTTTTGCCGCGCAGCGCAAAAGTGGTGACAGTAAAATTTGTCCGGTGGAGCCGTTTGTTAGCTCTTTTTCCAGAACTTCCATTTAGAACTACCATTCTCCAGCACAGATTTTCTGTTTAGTTTGATGCGATGGTAAATACCTTTTTTCTGAAGCAATTCGTGTATATGGTTACGACCTTCTGCTCTTTTCTCGGCCACGTAATCTAGCTCATCGGGAGACAGAATTTGAACCGTAACTAATGTAATTTCTTCTGCTGGGAACTTTACGCTTTTTGGCATATCTGGGCTTTCGACACCAAGAATTACGCCTACCATACCACCTTTATTTTGAAACTCTTCAAGGCCGCAATCTTCAGCGTATAGCTCCATAGTAACGACACCATGAGTTTTAACAAAATCCGCTATTTGGCCACTATGGGCTGCTTGTTGAGATATTGCGTAAACTAGCTTAAACAGCCAAGTGTCAGATATATCAGCTTCAAGTTTCTCAGTCGTTTCCGCAATGACCTCTAACCTGAAACCATTATTAGGCTCAGCCATATCATCGAAGGGATCAGACAGCCCATTGCTAGCAACCTTAATACTTTTATTAGTTCGAATGATGCTAAATGCCTGCCGAAGAGAAGGCCACTGCGGCCCACCCATAAACGCTGGATTGGTTATGTGCCCAATAACATCAGGGTCAACATTGCCTAATGAGCTAAACAAAGTGTCACGAGCGTCATTAGTTTTATCATAAATTTCAGTGTTCATAGGTATCCTTTTTTTTGAGCTAACGAGACTGTCGGATTAGACATTTAACACCATAAGACTCCATCCCACAGTCCTCCTTCATATTCCTTAACGCCTAAAAACCGTTTTT
>NZ_JBSWXK010000041.1:0-850 GCF_056160565.1 Neptunomonas sp. ABH4_499
GTTTTGCGGTTCTGAAAGCTTCTTCTTCGGTTTCATAAATCAACGATTCTGCAACTATTTGGGCCGTGAAGGGCAAAAAAAGCGGGTTTTCTATAATCGAACCGCATTATAAACCACTATAAATCATACGGTTACGTATTTTTCAGGGGCGACTACTTATATGAAAAAGAAATATTAACAAAAATAGAATCCATCCCAAGGAAAACAATAGACCAAAGCATAGAGATTAACACCCAAAGACTAGGGATTAATAAAAACATCAACATAAAGATTAAAACCCTAGACTTTTTAAAAAATATAAAACCCGATCAAAGATAAACATTTTTTTACAATCATTGTTAAAGCATTCTAATCTCACTATTAGAATGTTTTAACAAACACACCCCACTTATCATCAAGACGCTGTATAACTTCAATTCTATCCACATCAACATCTTCAGAAAGGTTACTCATATACTGCTCGATATCATCCACAAAAGTAGCATTACTGTTTTTACCTGAAAAATAGATCCATCCACTTGCTGATCCAGATATAGATAACCCTCTTACCTCCTTCATAAACAGAACACCGCCCATAGTAGAAGATGTATGAACAAGAGGTATTTCTAACTGTTTCAAAGTATTTAGCCAGCCTTGAGTAATTTTTTTGCTCATAATTTCAGGCTCAACTCTAAGCTCATTCTCACGAAGATCTATCATTACCAACGCATCACTCTCTAGCATTATTCTAGCTAATGGCTCTAAAGGTTTTATAGATCCAACGAGACTGTCGGATTAGACATTTAACACCATAAGACTTCATCCCACAGTCCTCCTTCATATTCTTTAACGCCTAAAAAAAGTTTTTTTC
>NZ_JBSWXK010000042.1:0-850 GCF_056160565.1 Neptunomonas sp. ABH4_499
CATGCGCAGGCTTACGGAGCAGGTCAAGAACAGCACACACTGTTGCCGATGCTCACGGGAATCGACAAACGGATTCGATCGTTAACCCCTGGAAAACCGGAGCATGGAATACTGCAGAGGGTTCAAATTACCGCGGACAGTGGCTTTCATAGTGAAGCCAATATGAAGCTGATCTATCGGTGGGGTATTGATGGATACATAGCCGATAACCAGTTCAGGAAAAGAGATCCACGCTTCATTGATTCCACAACCTATGCGCAGCAGCAAGCAAATCGAAGGAAAGAGCGAGGAACAAAACATACCCGTTTCATACCCGCCGACTTTGACTACGACCCACACAGTGAAACGTGTCGATGTCCTGCAGGTAAAGAGATGTGGCTTAGCTTAAAAGGGCAGGTAGCAGGAAAGGCCGTAATCCGCTTTCAAGGTTACCGAAAGGAATGTCGGGTGTGTCCGTTAAAGCATCAGTGCTTACGTAATCCAAACCAGCAAGAAGGTCGGCAGGTTAGCTATTATCCTAAATCGGCAAAAGCTACCCCGAGTTACATGGAAAGGATGAAGCATAAAATAGACAGCCCGATGGGTAGGCATATTTACAGTAAGCGGTTAGGCACGGTAGAGCCGGTGTTCGGCAACTTAGAGAGCAATAAAGGCCTAAAGCGGTTTACGCTAAGGGGAAAAGAAAAAGTGAATGCGCAATGGTTGCTTTACTGTATGGTCCATAACATTGAAAAAATAGCGACCAAAGGTGATATAAGGCATTAATGCGCTGGGACGAGGCTAACTTTAAGGAAAGCAGCCTCATGAGAGCGCTCGTGCGGCGATATAAAATGTGTTTGAATACATCAAA
>NZ_JBSWXK010000043.1:0-643 GCF_056160565.1 Neptunomonas sp. ABH4_499
AAAAAACTTTTTTTAGGCGTTAAAGAATATGAAGGAGGACTGTGGGATGAAGTCTTATGGTGTTAAATGTCTAATCCGACAGTCTCGTTATATGCAAATCACCCCAAGGAGAAAACTATGAAACCAAATTTCAGTCCGGGGAAAAATATTGCTATAAAGGTGCCGACTCATGAATATGAAAAGATGGTGAATTTTTATGGTGTCGTTTTAGGCCTAAATAAGAAAGAGGCTAATTCACCAGATAGCTTCGAATCAGTAGCATTCGAATTTGGTGGTAAAAATTTATGGGTCGATAAAGTATCAGGAATAAGCCAAGCGGAAGTATGGCTTGAAATTGAAACCGACAACGCTACCGAAGCCAAGAAATACCTTGAATCGCAGGGCTGTGCGATCAGAAATGAAATAGAGTCCTTACCATCTAGCTTTAACGGATTTTGGTTGAGCAGCCCTTCAAATACTATCCACTTAGTTAATGAATAACACATATAACAAGCACATTAAAAATCGCCCACAAAAAACGTGGGCTGGACTCGCTAACGCTCGCCTTTTATGTGGGCGTTGAGGCTGTCGGATAAGTTTTGCAGCCCTCGACCTGCGGTCGAATCCTCGGTTACACTGCTTGAAACAAACTTTACCCCGCATG
>NZ_JBSWXK010000044.1:0-628 GCF_056160565.1 Neptunomonas sp. ABH4_499
TTTCAAGATGTTTGAGCATCAGTTTAATAGATGAATGAAGTTCTTTTGGCATAATCTGCAATCGATTTTTTTCCATCGTTTGCATTTCCAAGAGTTGGCTTCTGCGAACCAGTAAGTCTTTGATAAGTCGAGACTGTCTGTCAGGTATCGGTTTAATATCGGGCTTGATGGTAGCCGCAAAACGAGCGATAACCGATGCGTCAATTTTATCTGTTTTGGCAAGAACACCAATGGCCTGCGCATAGCGGCGAACTTGGATCGGATTGACAACGACAACTGGTAGATCGGCCTTATCACATGCAAAGACAAAGGCATGCTCGTAACGCCCGGTGGCCTCCGTTACGATACGTTTAACCTGATGTGTTTTTAGGACTTGTATGACCTTGGATATGTGTTCTTGGTCATTGGGAATAGAGAAATGGAGATCCAGAGGATGAAGGACAATATCCAACTTAGATTTGCCTACATCAACGCCCACGTTAATTTCGATTTGGTTTTCTGTGCTGTTCATAATAAGCTGACTCTGCCTTGCTATGCGGGCTCGAGGCCCCAATGACTGTTCGAGTTATTGCTATAGAGTCACGCAGCGCTACACACTTGTTATCGGTCTCTCGTAAGAGGAGCCGTC
>NZ_JBSWXK010000045.1:0-597 GCF_056160565.1 Neptunomonas sp. ABH4_499
CACCATGCGGGGTAAAGTTTGTTTCAAGCAGTGTAACTGAGGATTCGACCGCAGGTCGAGGGCTGAAAGACTTATCCGACAGCCTCAACACCTGAACATGGAGCACAAACAGGCAGGCTATAATAGCGAATCTGCCTTCTTAATTGTGTCCTAGCTTCTGTTTTTATTGAGTTTAACAACATTGTTTTTACCACTACTTTTATTTTCTTTAACAGGCTTAACCTTGCTTAGAAAATGTGGTGATACTGTCCATTTTTGGCCAGACTCCGTGACCACTGTTACGGATTTCTTATTGTATTTTACCAGTATACCCACTTGCCGACCTCTACCAGGAGGTTCGAAGGTAACTTGCTCACCAATATTAAATCTCATCATTTCCTGATGATCATGGTAAGACTGGATGAACTTTAGACGCTCAATGATGCGATTATTGAGTTCTATCAATTCATCTTCTGAAAGATTATCTATGTCTATTTTCAAGATTTACGCTCCATTCTATTCAGATACATAACGAGACTGTCGGATTAGACATTTAACACCATAAGACTTCATCCCACAGTCCTCCTTCATATTCTTTAACGCCTAAAAAAAGTTTTT
>NZ_JBSWXK010000046.1:0-564 GCF_056160565.1 Neptunomonas sp. ABH4_499
CGTAACAAGGTAGCCGTAGGGGAACCTGCGGCTGGATCACCTCCTTAAACGATGAGCTTTGTCCCGGCACAGCGTTCACACGAATTATCTGGCTAAATGTAAAGAGAGCGAAAAGTGTTGCTCAAAGCGATGCGTTTTATCGAGTAGCTTAAGTATAAGCTTATCGAGATATAGGCTTGTAGCTCAGGTGGTTAGAGCGCACCCCTGATAAGGGTGAGGTCGGTGGTTCAAGTCCACTCAGGCCTACCAATTATCGAGTTGACTGTTTTAAATAAATTAGTTGGTGATGGATGATTGGTAAGACGATTTTGAGTAATGCATATACTGGGGCTATAGCTCAGCTGGGAGAGCGCCTGCTTTGCACGCAGGAGGTCTGCGGTTCGATCCCGCATAGCTCCACCATTAAAACTCAAAGAGTTTTAAATCATGTTCTTAATAAAACCCTAAAACAAGGGATTATACAAGACCATCATTTAAAGCATCTTAGCTTTAAACGCTCTTTAACAATGTGGATTGATGAAAACAAGTTCTTGTAAATTTATACAAGCGCCAATAGGTGATTTT
>NZ_JBSWXK010000047.1:0-457 GCF_056160565.1 Neptunomonas sp. ABH4_499
ACCTATACATCAGTCGCTTTGAGGACATTTTGGCAAAAAATAATTTATACGAAAGCTCTTGGCCGCCTTTTCATCTGAACGCAAGACACACTACCGACCATCCGCATGGTCCGCTCTTTCTGTGTTTACAGCGCTATAACAGCAAACGTACTGGCACGTTTTGGCTTGGGGACCACCCTGCAACCAGTACTTATATGAATACTGAACTGAAAGAAGCCATAATAGGCTTTATGACAGATTACGACTCCAAAACAGAGGAAGAATGGCGTAAGGCATTTGACTTAAAACACACTACTTGGCTTGGCAAAGTACGCTCTAAAATGGGTGAGTTTTCACTGTTTCCGGATCGTAGAGCAACCTTACCCAAGAAGGTGCAGAAGCAGTTGGAGGAATATCTAGCGAGCCACACTTCTAAGCCATGATTTGATGATAAAATGCCTACCAATACGGTGTATCG
>NZ_JBSWXK010000048.1:0-372 GCF_056160565.1 Neptunomonas sp. ABH4_499
CCACAGGTGCGGTATCGATGATCTGGATGTCCAGCGTATCGTCAGAGGTCTGACCTGCAAGGTCGGTCACTTCAACCGTGAACTGATCCACAATCGAGTTATCACCCGCTGTGTGATCTTCCGCTGCACCGTCTTCGGTGTATTCGTAGGTGATCTCACCGGTGGTCGCGTCATAACCCGTGACCACCAAGGTACCTTCGGTGCCCGGGATGGTGACAGGGGTTGTGCTCGCATCGGTTACATCCACGCCACCGATAGTCACGGTGTCGATGCCCGCTTCTGCGGCTACGGTGATGGTGCCAGTTACGGTGTCACCGGTACCTTCAACGACGCTGTTATCGGCTGCCGTTGTTGTGCTGTCCGCATCTTCAA
>NZ_JBSWXK010000049.1:0-360 GCF_056160565.1 Neptunomonas sp. ABH4_499
GGAACTGGATCACCACTTTGCCACGGTTGGTGCGGCTGCCTTGCCGACTCGCCTGATGGCAGGCCTGATGTATCTGCAACATATGCACAACCTATCCGATGAAGCGCTTTTGGATCGGTGGCTGGAGAGTCCCTATTACCAGTATTTTTGTGGCGAGACCTTCTTCCAGCACAAACTGCCATGCCACCCAACCAGTTTGATTAAATGGCGTCAGCGCTTGGGTGAAGAGGGGTGCGAATGGTTACTCACAGAGACCATCAATGCGGGTTTAACGCTTGGGGCAGTGAAGCCATCGAGCCTCAATCGAGTGGTCGTTGATACGACGGTTCAGGAAAAGAACATCACCTTTCCTACCGATGC
>NZ_JBSWXK010000050.1:0-357 GCF_056160565.1 Neptunomonas sp. ABH4_499
GTATTTGATCGGGTTATTGGAAAGAAGAGAAATGAACGCACAGAGCCTGAGTTTGGTCCGTGGGTAAAGGGTGTTTTTCAGGGACGACTACCTACACGATTAGGGATGATCACGCGTTTTGCGCGATCTCCTTTACGATATTTACGGCCATTATGGCGTAGTTGCCTATACAAGTTTCCGCCCCGTGCTTTGTCACAATAGATATAGTTATAAATCCATTCATGACTGACCGAGTAGCCGATCAACTTGCCAACACCGGCTATCTGGTCGCCCCTGAAAAATACGTAACCGTATGATTTATAGTGGTTTATAATGCGGTTCGATTATAGAAAACCCGCCTTTTTTGCCCTTCAGGGC
>NZ_JBSWXK010000051.1:0-342 GCF_056160565.1 Neptunomonas sp. ABH4_499
AAAGATACCAGATTTCAGCCTATCTAAGCGAGAACTTAAGCTTTCGAGAGATTGCCAGAAAGATGGGGCTAAACCATGCCACCGTTAGCCGCGAAGTCCGTCGCAACAGTATGCCTTCTCGTGACTACATACCGCAAAAAGCGCACGCTTTGGCACTCAAGCGCCGTAAGGAGTCCGCCAAGTCGAAGCTGTGTGAGCTTACGGTTACGTTTGTTGAACTATGTTTATCGTACAAATGGAGTCCAGAGCAGATAGTCGTCCCTGAAAAACACCCTTTACGCACGGACCAAACTCAGGCTCTGTGCGTTCATTTCTCTTCTTTCCAATAACCCGATCAAATAC
>NZ_JBSWXK010000052.1:0-340 GCF_056160565.1 Neptunomonas sp. ABH4_499
GGCTTCTTGGGTCGCGTGGTCCGGGATCTGGAGCGCCAAGTTAAGGCATTAGGCATCCGATTGAGTGAAGTTGAACGTTCGCACGTGCTTCGGTAATCCTCCCATTTTTAGCCGGCGCTAAAAGTAGAAGTTAAGCTGCTTTCATCGGCGGCCTGCCGCCATTGGCTTTGTGTGGCCGTTCATGATTGTAAAACCATAGCCACTGCGTTGCATAATCCTGAACCTCTTCCAAGGTTTCGAACAGATGCTTACTTAGTCGGGCCTGAAAAATACGTAACCGTATGATTTATAGTGGTTTATAATGCGGTTCGAATATGGAAAACCCGCTTTTTTTGCCCTT
>NZ_JBSWXK010000053.1:0-286 GCF_056160565.1 Neptunomonas sp. ABH4_499
CGATAATCTGGATGTCCAGCGTATCGTCAGAGGTCTGGCCCGCAAGGTCGGTCACTTCAACCGTGAACTGATCCACGATCGAGTTATCACCCGCTGTGTGATCTTCCGCCGCGCCGTCTTCGGTGTATTCGTAGGTGATCTCACCGGTGGTCGCATCGTAGCCTGTGACTACCAGAGTACCTTCGGTGCCTGGGATGGTGACAGGGGTTGTGCTTGCATCGGTTACATCCACGCCACCGATGGTCACGGTGTCAATGCCCGCTTCGGCGGCTACGGTGATGGTGCC
>NZ_JBSWXK010000054.1:0-269 GCF_056160565.1 Neptunomonas sp. ABH4_499
CATCTAAATCTGCTCAGGCTCGCTAACTTCATTACTTCATAAAACGTATGTTTCAATGAATTCACTTGGTTGCTTACCTGAATAAAGCTTTTCAGCTCCATCCCGACAAGCGCCCACACGAATTATCTGACCAATCTGTTAAAGAGCGCTGAACTTGACTAACTTCTTGAACCGCTTGGCGCTTCAGGTCTCGTTCAGTGAGGCGCGTATTCTACCGAACCTCGTTTTGCTGTCAACCACTTTTTCATCTTTTTTGTTGAAGCTTGGAT
>NZ_JBSWXK010000055.1:0-255 GCF_056160565.1 Neptunomonas sp. ABH4_499
CCATGCGGGGTAAAGTTTGTTTCAAGCAGTGTAACTGAGGATTCGACCGCAGGTCGAGGGCTGAAAGACTTATCCGACAGCCTCAACGCCTCAATAATGGGCCGGAACGCAGCAGCGAAGCCGCGTAGTGGAGGTCCAGCCCCGTAGGGGCGACATTGATTGATTTGTATGGTTAATCCTGTTGTTTTAAGGGTAAATTAGAGGCCCACCCTCAACGGCCATTGAGGGCTTTCATGCAGCAGCTCGGTGCATTGA
>NZ_JBSWXK010000056.1:0-251 GCF_056160565.1 Neptunomonas sp. ABH4_499
TGATGTATTGGCGCAGCAGTCCGTTGAAGTTTTCATTCAATCCTCTCTCCCACGAAGCATACGGGTTCGCAAAATACACATCGGCTCTCAGGGCATTAGCAACAGCCTCGTGGCCGCAAAACTCAAGTCCGTTATCCGCTGTGATGGTATGCACGTAATGAGTCGCCCCTGAAAAATACGTAACCGTATGATTTATAGTGGTTTATAATGCGGTTCGATTATGGAAAACCCGCTTTTTTTGCCCTTCAGGG
>NZ_JBSWXK010000057.1:0-250 GCF_056160565.1 Neptunomonas sp. ABH4_499
TAACGCTTGGGGCAGTGAAGCCATCGAGCCTCAATCGAGTGGTCGTTGATACGACGGTTCAGGAAAAGAACATCACCTTTCCTACCGATGCTAAGCTATACCATAAAGCCCGGAAAACTCTGATATCAGTGGCTCATGCACATCGGATCACGCTCCGACAGACGTACGATAAAGCCTGTCAGGATCTGATGCCCAAAATTGGTCGATATGGCCATGCGCGACAGTTCAAGCGGATGCGCAAGGCGATCAA
>NZ_JBSWXK010000058.1:0-248 GCF_056160565.1 Neptunomonas sp. ABH4_499
GGCCCAAATAGTTGCAGAATCGTTGATTTATGAAACCGAAGAAGAAGCTTTCAGAACCGCAAAACGATATGTTCCGACCCAGGCTGGAGGATATCGTCAGTCCTTCGCATCCGTTGGTTCGTTTGGCGCAGGTAATCGATTGGGATCGCATCGACCAGGAACTGGATCACCACTTTGCCACGGTTGGTGCGGCTGCCTTGCCGACTCGCCTGATGGCAGGCCTGATGTATCTGCAACATATGCACAAC
>NZ_JBSWXK010000059.1:0-247 GCF_056160565.1 Neptunomonas sp. ABH4_499
TAGGATGACGATCATCTTTCGCATGCACGCGATAAGCGCAACTTTTGGAAGTTTTCCGCTCGCTTTAAGGTGCTCGTATTGTTGCTTAAATGGTGCGCCAGTGCTTCACTTCAGCAACAAGAAGATCGATCTTGTGAGTGATTTTATCGATCTGACTTTCAAGATGTTTGAGCATCAGTTTAATAGATGAATGAAGTTCTTTTGGCATAATCTTCAATCGATTTTTTTCCATCGTTTGCATTTCCAA
>NZ_JBSWXK010000060.1:0-247 GCF_056160565.1 Neptunomonas sp. ABH4_499
GCTGACCGCTTTCCAGCGCTTGAACGGCTGGGCTGCTGTTATCCAACGCGTAGGTGTAGGTGCCATCGCTGTTCAGCGTCAGCGTACCGTACGTACCTGTAATTGTTGCTGGAGTGACCGTAACTGGCGTATCCGCGTTTTGCGTATCGGCCACATCGCCTGCGCTTGCGCCGGTTGTACCCAATACGTTACCGGTGACAGAAGTGCTGTCCTCGGCGATTGCATTGGCATCATCCTGTGCCACAGG
>NZ_JBSWXK010000061.1:0-246 GCF_056160565.1 Neptunomonas sp. ABH4_499
AGATCATCGATACCGCACCTGTGGCGCAGGACGATGCGGCGTCTATTACAGAAGACTCTGTCTCTGTAACGGGTAACGTATTGACCTCAGCCGGCGCTGGTGCAGGCGATGTGGCGGATACCCAAAATGCAGATACGCCTATCACAGTCACGTTAGTAGACGGTGCGGCGGTGACGGATACAACTCCGGCCACCATCACAGGTACGTACGGTACCCTGACGCTGAACAGCGATGGCACCTACACCT
>NZ_JBSWXK010000062.1:0-239 GCF_056160565.1 Neptunomonas sp. ABH4_499
TAAATCTTGTTTTTACTTTTCCGCGTCTGTTCCAGTAACCGCTTAGCCTGAAGCACGTGCGAACGTTCAACTTCACTCAATCGGATGCCTAGTGCCTTAACTTGGCGCTCCAGATCCCGGACCACGCGACCCAAGAAGCCTTTAACCTGCTTGATCGCCTTGCGCATCCGCTTGAACTGTCGCGCATGGCCATATCGACCAATTTTGGGCATCAGATCCTGACAGGCTTTATCGTACGT
>NZ_JBSWXK010000063.1:0-237 GCF_056160565.1 Neptunomonas sp. ABH4_499
AAAATCACCTATTGGCGCTTGTATAAATTTACAAGAACTTGTTTTCATCAATCCACATTGTTAAAGAGCGTTTAAAGCTAAGATGCTTTAAGCGATAAGCTTTTTTCAAGCTTATGACTTAAAGCTCTGGCCTTAACATCTTCAGTCAGATAATTCGTGTGAACGCTGTGCCGGGACAAAGCTCATCGTTTAAGGAGGTGATCCAGCCGCAGGTTCCCCTACGGCTACCTTGTTACG
>NZ_JBSWXK010000064.1:0-237 GCF_056160565.1 Neptunomonas sp. ABH4_499
TACCCCGCATGGTGCAACGGATGGCACGCTTCAAACACTACGATTACGAGCAAACCAAGATGATTCCGTTGAGGTTTGCGGATCAAATCCATAAGGGAACCTTCGAATATACCCTTAATCACGTCGTCGATAATGAACTCGATCTCAGTGTGTTTGAATCCCGTTATCGTAACGACCATAACGGTGCACCTGCTTATGATCCTGCGCTTTTATTGAAAATCGTTTTATTTGCCTATT
>NZ_JBSWXK010000065.1:0-228 GCF_056160565.1 Neptunomonas sp. ABH4_499
CAGGGGTTAACGATCGAATCCGTTTGTCGATTCCCGTGAGCATCGGCAACAGTGTGTGCTGTTCTTGACCTGCTCCGTAAGCCTGCGCATGGACAATAATTTGATGCTTTTCGTCTACAGCTGCGACCCCGTTGTAACCTTGGATTACACCTTTGGCCGTTTTCATTTTGGCGCTGTCGTTATCCGTTATATTGCCTTTTACCGCTGTGCCACGCTGACCGAGTCGTT
>NZ_JBSWXK010000066.1:0-225 GCF_056160565.1 Neptunomonas sp. ABH4_499
TACCTGAATAAAGCTTTGTAGCTCTATCCCGACAAGCGCCCACACGAATTATCTGACCAATCTGTTAAAGAGCGCTGAACTTGACTAACTTATTGAACCGCTTAGCGTTTCAGATCTCGTTCAGTGAGGCGCGCATTCTACCGAACCTCGTTTTGCTGTCAACCACTTTTTCATCTTTTTTGTTGAAGCTTGGATTCAAACCCGAAGATTCAGAACCTAAGCTCA
>NZ_JBSWXK010000067.1:0-217 GCF_056160565.1 Neptunomonas sp. ABH4_499
TGTCGGTGTCTTCCACATCGATGGTTGGTACGCCATCGTCTTGACCGTTAATGGTGACGGTCAAGTCAGCGGTATCCACATCACCATCGCTATCCGAGATGGTGTAGGTGAAGGTATCGGTCACCAGCTGACCGCTTTCCAGCGCTTGAACGGCTGGGCTGCTGTTATCCAACGCGTAGGTGTAGGTGCCATCGCTGTTCAGCGTCAGCGTACCGTA
>NZ_JBSWXK010000068.1:0-212 GCF_056160565.1 Neptunomonas sp. ABH4_499
TATGAGACAGTTAGATAGAAATCACTGTGTGCTTGTAGAGTTAAGATCAGGGCTTAGTAACTAATGAGTAGTGACTAAGACTTGAAAACAAGACTTAAGAATTTACGAATTAAAGAACGAATTCATCGATCCAGATTGTGACAGTTTATGCTTGGCGACAATAGCGAGGTGGAACCACCTGATCCCTTCCCGAACTCAGAAGTGAAACGCCT
>NZ_JBSWXK010000069.1:0-208 GCF_056160565.1 Neptunomonas sp. ABH4_499
CACGGTCTATTTTGGCTTGCTTTCGGGTCAGCTCTGCTCGGGTTCCACTCCATTCCTTCGAAGCGTTTGAGGGCAGTTTGCAGCCATCAATTGCAAACATTTCTCGGCCTATTAGGTTCATACCATCACAGACCATCAACACATGGGTAAACAGCGGTGCTATCACTTCATCCATGCGGGAAATAAAGTCGGCTATGGTGCTGTGATG